>JAAURJ010000045.1 GCA_012032285.1 Sphingomonadales bacterium | reverse complement strand
CCCTCCCGGTTGCCCGCCCCGAACTGGAACGGATCGACCAGAAAGCGGCGCACCCGGTAGTGGTGCCGATACACCCGCAGGATCTGGCCGAAGAGCAGGGCCGACTCGCCGCCGCGGAAGTCGTCGAAGACGTTGATGCCGATCTCGCAGCGGTCGCCGAAGACCCATCCGCCGCCGTAGGCGACGGGGATCGGGATGACGCCGGAGCAGGTGGAGCGTTTCTTCAACGAGGAGTACCCGGACGCGATCCCGCTGATGCCCACGCTCGTGGAAGACTACATGCGGAACCCCGTCAGCTCGCTGGTGACCGTGCGCTGCCGGCCGTGGCACCACGACGGCCGGCTCCTGCTGCTGCTCTCGACCGATCCGTCCGACGAGCCGCGGTTCCAGATCAGCGACGGCGCCGCCACCACGCAGGTCACCTCCGCCATCGCAGCGAGCTGGCGGTAGATGCCGTAGCCGCACGGGCCCGCCTCGTAGCACACCTTGATCTCGCGATCCGCTCCGCGCAGCTGCTTGATCAGCCGCTCGAGCGATGCCGGCGCGTTCGCGATCTTCCCCCATGATCGCACCTCGCCAAACGGCAGCGCCTCCGCCACCGCCACAGCGGGCCAATCCGGAACCACGCGGTAATCCAGGCAATTGGGCAAACACTAATGACTATCCGCGCCGCGCATTGCAGCAGGAACGGGAAGGCACGACGAGTTTCCGCCTGACTGTCGGGCCGGATGGACGGGTGACCGATTGCCAGATCACAGGTTCGAGCGGCCATGATGATCTGGACGCCGAAACCTGTAAGCAAATGACACGCCGCGGCCGGTTCAGTCCCAAACTGGACGGGAACGGAAATCCGGTGTCAGGAACTTGGGCAAGCAGGGTTCGCTGGGAAATTCCAAAATAATTTTTGCCCGGCGCGAGGGGGTCTTGCGCCGGGCTTCTAGCCAAAAATATTTTTCTGAGAGGAAATGAATATGTCGTTAGCAATTTTACTACAGGCTGCTGAAGAAGCTCCTAAAAACAAATTCGGCCTTGTTGAGGCGCTTAATGAAGGCGGTCCAATTTCTTGGTCGATCTTTATCGTTCTGGTCATCATGTCGATTGGTTCATTCTATATTTTGTTCACCAAATTGCTGGAACAAAATAAGGTGATGAAGCAGGCGCAGCAAGTGCGTGCCGGTTTCTGGCGTGCCAACAGCCTGAAAGAAGGCGCAGCAAAGCTCGACAAAAACAGCGCCTATCGCCAATTGGTTGACGACGGTATCGATGCCGATGCGCAGCATGGCCTGCTCACTGATCCTGTGGAAGCGCATGATTGGCTACACGGCGCGATGCAGCGTTCGGAAAATTCGATCAATAACAAATTGGCGGGCGGCTTGTCCTTCCTGGCAACCGTGGGCGCTACGGCTCCTTTCGTCGGTTTGCTTGGAACCGTTATCGGTATTTATTCGGCGCTGATCAAAATCGGTATCGCAGGACAGGCATCGATTGATGCGGTTGCCGGTCCGGTTGGTGAAGCGCTGATCATGACTGCTATTGGTCTGTTCGTTGCGGTGCCTGCGGTGCTTGCTTATAACTGGTTGCAAGCACGCAACAAATCTATCGCACGCAGCCTGTCGGCATTTTCGAATGACGTTTTGGGTTATATCAGCTCCGATGGTAAGGTAAAACCTGCTGCTGCGGCTGCTGCGCCTGCCCGTTCGGCTGCGCCTGCACAACCAGCTCCGGCTGCCAAGAAGTAAAAAATGGGTATGGGCGGCCCTAATGCCGGGTGTCCGGCCAATCATATCCCATTTAACGAGAGAGGATTAGCCAATGGCTATTAGTACTGGAGGCGGTGGCGAAGACGCACCGATGTCCGAAATCAACACAACGCCGCTTGTGGACGTTATGTTGGTGTTGCTCATCATCTTCCTCATTGCCATTCCCGTTGTTATCCAGACGGTCGAGATGGAGCTTCCCGTTGTGCCTTTTGAACCGACAAGTTCAAAAGCGGAGAATATCTTGCTCGCCGTGACAACAACGGACGCGGGTGGCCGTGATCCGGGTGATCCCGCTTATGAAGGTGCCAATCCGGGCGGTGAATGCCGCGTATATCTGAATGTTACGCCGATTGATTCCAATGAGCTGGTTGAAAAAGCGGTTGCCCGCTTGAAGCAGCAGGTTGAAGCATTGGGCGGTCAAGCGGCCATTGACGCAGGCCAAGTTGAAATTGAAGATTTGCCCGAAGCGCATATCCGCGGCGATGTGAACACGCCGTGGCGCTGCATTGGCGGTGCGGTTTATTCGATGCAGCTTGCTGGCTTTGCCAAGGTGGGCTTTATTTCTTCGCCCATCGATCTGTCCGCGACATCGATCAAATAACCACTTATCCTAAGGAGTAAATATTATGGCAATGAGTGGCGGTAAAGACGATGGTGAGCCAATGATGGAAATGAACACGACGCCGTTGATCGACGTCATGCTCGTGCTTCTCATCATGTTCATCATTACCATTCCCCCGATCACCCACACGGTCGAAATCGACCTGCCGGTGCAAAATAACGATCCATTAAATCAACCGCCTATTGATCCGGTGATTAACAAAATTGTGATTTTGCCCGACAATACGATCCAATGGAATGGCACCCCGGTTTCGCTTGACCAGATGGAACAGTTTTTGATCCAGACGACGGCGATGAAACCCGAACCAGAATTGCAGTTCCAACCCGCACCCAATGCGGTCTATGACACCGTAGACCGGGCATTGGCCAAGGTTAAGAGCAGCGGCATCACCAAATTCGGCTTTGTCGGAAATGAACAATATCGCGTCTTTGGTAAAGCGGCCCGCGCACCCAATTGATTGGGTAAGAAATTTTCGCAATGTTGAGGGCGGCCCTTTGGCCGCCCTTTTCTTTTGGCGCGATGCTCCATTGTGATGACATCACCCGTTATCGTCATTGCGACCCCGGACATGATCTGGGGGAAGCAGCCCAGCGCCTATATAGCAGTTTTTTGCGCGGCACTGGATTGCTTTGCGGGCGATACCCTTCGCAGCCCTTCGCAATGATGGTTCCACATAAATTGATCACTATATAAATTCGCTATATGTCAAAATTAAATTATGTTATACCATAACAAAATGAAAGGATATCGTTCTGCATAAATGAAGGAGAGAGGTTATGGCAAAATCGGGATTGGGTAAATTCGCTTTGGGCAAGGGCAATGCAAATCGGGGCCGCGTCGCAAGCGGTAACGCAGCTGTCGGCAGTGATCCGATGAGCGAAATGAACACAACACCCCTGATCGACGTGATGCTGGTGCTGCTCATCATGTTCATTATCACAATCCCGCCTGTTACCAATTCGGTTACGATTGACCTGCCCACTGCGCCGCCGCCAAAACCCATTGACACGCCCCAGTCTGTGATCAACAAGGTCGTAATACTACCCGACAATAGCATAACGTGGAATGGCAAGCCGGTAACGCTAGATCAACTGGACCAATATCTGCGCCAAACGACAGCGATGGTGCCGGAACCGGAATTGCAGTTCCAGCCATCCCCCAATGCCGTCTATGATACAGTGGACCGCACCTTGGCCCGGATAAAGGGGAGCGGGGTGCAAAATTTCGGCTTTGTCGGGAACGAGCAATACCGCAGCTTCGATAAAGCATCGCGTATGCCGGGGTGAGGGGAGCGGGTGACGGAAATGGTTCAAACAAGTATGACCTCCCTTTAGGATAGATTGATACGTTGCTATGGTACCATGACAGATATGTTGGGGGGAGCTGACAGGCAGGTTTTATCAAAAATCTTCTGATAGCTGCCGTTTCGCTGCAAATCGGGACAATCTCGATGCTTCAGGTCATGCTTCCGGTTGGTTTCCACACAGTCTAACCAAAATTCCTGTTGCGCATGGTGTATTGCAAAGATAATACACACCAATGTTTACAATTCTGGCTTCCGCCCTGATCGTCGCAGCCGCTCCTCCTCCCTTGGACGCTGTTCCACAAACACGCCTTGATCCTGATGTGCGCTGTCTGCTTGGTGCCTATGCTCTTGCCCCGAACAGATTTCTGACAATCACCGGTGCGGGGGGTGAGACCCGAGACCTCGAATACACACTTTCAAATGGTCAATTTGGCAAACTGGAAGAGCGGGCGAATGGAGTCTATGCCGCCAAAACTTTCACGGTCCATTTTGAGCCTTGTAGCACCGGAAAGCTCACACTGGAGCAAGGGAACATCGTTGAGAAGGGCGTCAACCTCGGTCTCATTCAGAAAGAAACGAGCTTTACAAGCGATGGCGTTAACCTGCATGGAAAGCTTGTATTGCCGCGAAACGGCAGAGCCAAGCTGGCTGCGGTTTGGATTGAAGGTTCAGGTAACAGCCCTTCAACTGACGATACGGTTTGGCAGTTCGAACTTGCCCGCAGAGGAATTGCGACCTTTGTATATGACAAACGGGGGACGGGTGCTTCGGATGGCGCGCTCAACTCGGACTTTCATGTCCGCGCCCGTGATACAGCAGCGGCGGTCGGCGAGGTCCGACGGCTTGCGCCAAAGATACAAAGGGTCGGTGTGATTGGCGGCAGTCAGGGAGGTTGGATTGCACCCTTGACCGCAACAAAGACACGCTTGGATTTCGTCATTTCAGCATTTGGGATGGCAGAAGGGCCGATTGCCCAGGATCGTGCGCTCATAGAATTGCAACTTCGGCAGGCCGGCTTCGGGGAAGATGCACTGGCAGAGTCCAGACAGTTGACCACAATTACGGAACGCATTGTGCGCTCGAACATGCGCGAGGGATTTTCCGAACTGGAGACATTCAAGGCCAGATATGCCGAGGCTGCTTGGATAAAGGCCGTCCAACCCCGCTCATATACAGGTTTGTTTCTTGCATTCCCTACCGAAGTGATCAAGCTGAACGGCCCCTCAATGGCCCAAGGCCTGACTTTTGATTATGAGCCTCGGCCAATTGTCGAGGCCATCACACCTCGCCAGCTTTGGCTTCTGGCAGGCAGTGACCAGCAGGCCCCCAATAAGGGCACTCAGACAATATTGCGACAGCTTCAGCGAAAACGACGGGACATCTCGGTCGTCATTTTCCCAAAGGCAGATCACGGCATGGTTGAAGAGGTTCAAACAGCAGCTGGCACCGTGACAGCATATTCTGAACGGCTGTTCGACGTCACTGCGGATTGGATCAAGGAAAAAGCGTTTCCTGAAAAAGGCAGGTTCATCGTCATGCCGACATCAAATTAATTTTTTATCACATCTTTATCGCTTAACAAATGACAGGTCTTGAACCTATATCACAACATCAGAAATGGCTCGAATTGACCGCGACTTGGCATCACTGATCCCCCGTCATATTAGAACAACCAATCGCCTCCCGCCTCCACAGACCCCATTCAGGCATCGAATTGCAGGCTGGCGAGGCGGGCGTATAGTCCGCCTGCTTGGCTAAGCTCCATATGGGTACCTTGCTCGACAATCTTGCCGCCGTCCATCACGATGATCCGCTGCGCCGAACGAACGGTGGCAAGGCGGTGGGCGATGACGATGGTGGTGCGCCCCTGCATCAGCTTGTCGAGGGCGTCCTGGACCAGCCGCTCGCTTTCGGCATCGAGCGCCGATGTCGCTTCATCCAGCAGCAATATCGGTGCATCGCGCAGCACCGCGCGGGCAATGGCGATACGTTGCCGCTGGCCGCCCGAAAGCCGCGCACCGCCTTCACCCAAATAAGTGTCCAGCCCGTCAGGCAGATCGCGCAGGAATATCTCCGCATTGGCTTTTCGTGCGGCATCCCAAATCATCGCGTCGCTGGCGTCCCAATTGCCATAGCGCAGATTATCGCGGGCGGAGGCGGCGAACAGCACCGTATCCTGAGGCACATAGGCCATGCGGGCGCGTATATCAGCAGGGTCGGCGCTGGTCAGCACTACGCCGTCCATACGGACTTGTCCGCTTTCGGGATCGTAAAAACGCTGTGCCAATTGGAAAAGCGTTGATTTACCCGCTCCCGACGGTCCGACAACCGCCACCGTTTCACCGGGGCTAACCTTCAGAGTAAAGTCAGTGAGCGCCAGCACTTCGGGGCGCGTGGGGTAGCGGAAATTTACCCGGTCGTAGGAAAGCTGCCCCCGCGGCGGTTCTGGCATGGCAACGGGCTTGGGCGGAGGCGCAATATCGGGTTCTTCATTCAATAGCTCGGCCAAACGGCTCGATGCGCCCGCGCCGCGCACCAGATCGGCATAAACCTCGCTCAACGCGCCAAATGCGCCCGCGACAATCCCTGCGGTAATCACAAAAGCAAGGATCGAACCGCCGCTCATGGTTTCGGCCCGCACGGCATCCACGCCTTCCCAAACAAGGATGACAATCCCGCCAAAGATGAGCATGATGAACATAGCGGTCAACGTCGCGCGAAGGAATATCCGCCGTTTTGCCGTATTAAAGCTCTCCTCTACCGCCGCGCTAAAACGATTGCCTTCGCGCTGCTGTTGGCCAAAGGCTTGGACAATTTTCATCGCCCCCAAGGTTTCGGACACAATTGTTCCGACATCGGCCACGCGGTCCTGGCTGGTGCGTGCGACATTCTGAAGCCGCCGCCCATAAAGGATGACCGGGGTGAGCACGAGCGGAATACCAATTAGCAGGCCGCCGGTTAATTTAGGCGCGAGCCAGAATAAATAAGCGATTCCGCCTATTCCTAAAAAGAAATTGCGGATGGCAACCGACACGGTAGTTCCGACCACCTGTTCGATGACGGCGGTGTCGGCGGTCATACGCGATGCGATTTCCGCCGGCCGATTTTCTTCGAAAAAACGGGGGCAAGCCGCAGCAGATTTTTCTGAACATCGGTGCGGATATCGGCAACAACACGCTCGCCCAGCCAGCTGACATAATAGAAACGAAAGGCGGTGGCGATGCCCAAAGCCAATGCAACCGCCAGCAATCCATAAAAATAAGGAGCGATATCAATATCCTGATTCACAAAACCATTATCAACAATGGCCTTAAAGCTTGCGGGAATGGACAAGGTGCAAAGCACAGCCACGACCAGCGCGGCTAGGGCAATTATGATCTGCTTAGGATAGCTTTTCATCCGTGTCCAAATCATCCACAGGCTGGATAATTTTGGCTTGGCTTCGGATTTTTCCGCTTCGCTAATTGTTGTTGATGTCGCAGCTGTCTTTTCGGCTGGATCATCGGCGGCGATAACGGGGGGGGAGGCATTGTTGTTCATATCCGCGCTTTAGCAGGCCCGCTGCCGACCCACAATTGACGATAGGTTCAATTTTGCAATTTGTCGCTTTTTTATGGTGCAACGCACAAACTTCGCTTATGAAACGGTGAAATAAACCTGCTGGGTCGCACCAGTGCAGGACTAAACAGGCGGGCAAAAGGGGTCATATATGCTGTACACAGCTTATGAAATGCAGAAAAATATTCTTGCGGGTGCAGGTAAAATTGCGGGGTGGCAGGCGCAGATGTTAAACAGCCCGCTTAATCCTGCCAGCTATTTGGGCGGCGGCGTTATGGCGTCTGCGCTCGATGTATTTGCGCACTCTGTTGAGATTCGCGGTAAGCCGGAATTTGGTTTGAACAGCGTAACAATCGGCGGCAAAGACTATCCGGTTGAAGAGAAAATCGAAGCGCGTTAAACCATTTGGGCAATTAAAGCATTTTGTCCATGCAAAAGAACCGCAATGCCCCCCGTTGCTGATTATCGCGCCGATGTCCGGGCATTTTGCCACATTGCTGCGCGGTACGGTCGAACGAATGATGCCCGATCATGATGTTTGGATCACCGACTGGCGCGATGCCCGCGATGTGCCGTTGACCGGCGGCGGGTTCGATCTGGAAACCTATATTGATTATATTATCGAATGGCTGGAATTTCTGGGCCCGGACAAGGACGGGCGGGGTGCCCATCTGCTTGCCGTGTGTCAACCTTCGGTGCCCGCTTATGCCGCCGCCGCGATTATGGGGCAGAAAAATCACCCGCTTGCCCCGCGCACCCTGACCATGATGGGCGGGCCGATTGATACACGTGAAGCGCCAACAGCGGTGAATGACCATGCCACCGATAAACCGCATGAATGGTTTATCCAAAATGTCATCGCCACAGTGCCGCGTTATTATCGCGGGGCGGGCCGCCGCGTCTATCCCGGCTTCCTTCAACTTTACAGCTTCATGTCGATGAATTTGGGCAGTCATATGACCAGCCATTGGCAAATGTTCAATCATCTGGTCGATGGCGATGGCGACAGCGCGGATAAGCATAAGGAATTTTACGACGAGTATCGCAGCGTATGCGACATGACGGCGGAATTTTACCTGCAAACCATCGATGTGGTGTTTCAGCGGCATTTGTTGCCGAAAGGCGAGTTTAACTATCGCGGTATGCTGGTTGATCCAGCCGCCATAAAAAAAACCGCCCTGTTGGCGATCGAAGGCGAGCGCGATGATATTAGCGGTATTGGTCAGACAAAGGCGGCGTTGACGCTGGCCAGCCAGTTGCCGGAGGCCAATAAACATTATTATCTGGTTCCCAAGGTTGGCCATTATGGCATTTTTAATGGCAGCAAGTGGCGCACCAAAATCGCCCCTGTGCTGGAAGACTGGATTCGCAAGCATGAAGGCTAAGGCTTGCCGCTGATCATCAGCGCTTCTGTCGAACGCTGGCCCGTTCGCGGCCGGTTCGTCATTGCCCGCGGCGCCAAAAGCCATGTTGATGTTTTGGTGGTCGCAGTGTGTCAGGGCGATTATATCGGTCTTGGCGAAAGCACCGCCATTTATTATGAAGGCGAAACGGCGGAAAAATGCTTGGCGCAGGTGATGCGTATCGCCCCCGATATTGAGGATATGGACGCCATGGCGGCAAAGGCGGCGGTGCAATCGCTGCTGCCGCGCGGGGCGGCACGCAATGCGCTTGACTGCGCCCTATGGGATGTGGCGGCGCAGCAGGCAGGCGTTCCGTTATGGCAATTGGCCGGCTGCCAAAGCCAAAACCGCTGATGACCGCCTTTACCATTTCTCTGGATACAGCCGAAGCCATGCAGGCGGCGGCGGCGCGGGCGGCGGATAATGGCTATAATCTGCTAAAGCTGAAACTCACCGGTGCGGGCGATACGGCGCGTGTTGCCGCGGTGCGGCGCGGCGCCCCTGATGCGCGGATGATCGTCGATGCCAATGAAAGCTGGGGCGGGCTGGATCTGGCCGCCGAGGCGCAAGGTCTGGCTGATCTGGGCGTGGAGATGATCGAACAACCGCTGCCTCATGATGAGGATGCGGCGCTGGCGGCGATAAAATCGCCTTTGCCCTGGATTGCGGATGAAAGCTGTCATGACAGCCAAGATGTCGCGCGGTGCGCCCGGATTTATGATGGCATCAATATCAAACTGGATAAGGCAGGCGGCCTGACCGAAGCGCTGCTCATGGCGCAGCAGGCCAGAGCAGCCGGGCTTAAAATCATGACCGGTTGTATGCTGTCAACTAGCCTTGGCATCGCGCCGGCCTTTGCGTTGGCGCAGCTTGCCGACTGGGTGGATTTGGACGGCCCGGCGCTGCTGGCACAGGACCGCGAAGACGCTTTCCGTTTTGAAGACGGGATGATATTGCCTGTATAATGATTGCCAATGCCCCCCTGCTGGAAACCGAACGCCTGATCCTGCGGGGGCATGAACGCGCGGATTTTGAAGCGATATTTGCAATGGGCCAGGATGCGGAGCGCACGCAATATAAGGGCGGGCCGATCCATTCGCGCAGCGCAGCGTGGGAGAAATTTTTGCGCGGTCCTGCACTGTGGATGCTTTTGGGTTACGGGATGTGGATCGTTGAGCGGCGCAGTGACGGCGCGGTGCTGGGACAGGTTGGTTATGCCGATTTCATGCGGGATATGGATCCGCCTCTGCCCGATATTCCCGAAATGGCATGGGTATTGGGCCGCGAGGCCGCAGCGTCAGACGGGCGCGGGCTGGGCTATGGCAGCGAGGCGCTTGCCGCCATTCTATCTTGGGGCGATACGCATATTGCTGCGGACCGGTATCAATGCATTATCAGCAAGGATAATATCGCTTCCATTCGGCTGGCGCAGAAATTCGGCTTTCAAGAGATACGCCGGACCTTGTATAAGGAATCTGAGACAATCGTGCTGGAGCGGCTTTGCGCACCGGCCAGCCGCGCTCCAACAAGCGCAGGGTGAACGGACTGTATCACTTAGGTCCTGACCCCAAAATCACGTATCGGTTGTTTTACTGTATTTTACGCCGCAAAAATTCCGCTTACCCCTATTTTCTCTTATGTTATGGGATAGCTGTGCCGATCGCTGTTGCGGTAAAGGCTACATTCGTAATGGCGCTGATGAAGCGCTGCAAATCTGCGCCTGGAGCGACAGATACGTAGATGACGTCCTTGTTTTCAATTCGAAAATCTTGCGCTGCAAAAATACTGGATGGTTTGGACAGATCAAGCTCATAAATGACTGGGACATACCCACCCAAAGATTGCTGTGCACCGATTAATGACGCAGGATCAAGCGCTGCTGGTTGCTCCATGCGGAAGACGAAAACACCCTTGAGATCGGCGCGGTCATCACGCAGCCCGCCGATCCGGCCCAAAGCCTCAGCAAGGTTGATGCCTGATCCTTCGATGGGAACCTCGGCACTGCGCGTCACGGCACCAAGGGCGGTGAAGCTGTGTGGTTGAAACAATACGGTAATAACATCAGCCGATTGCAACCGGATATTTTCTGACGGATCGCGAACGATCTGCTCCAGCGGCATCGTTGCCACCACATTACTGCGTGCCAATTGCACGGTTGTTTTACCAACTGGCTCGCGCGGCCCACCTGCACTTGCCAGAGCGTCAAGCAGACGCTCTCCCCTCGCGCTGAGCGGCATACGCTTGCTTGAGGCAACTTCGCCGATTATGGTAACATCACGCGCTTCATTCTGCACCAGACGGACAACAGCTTGCGGATCATGGGCCTTGCCACGCAATTTCGAGAGAATATCGCGCTGCACCTGCGCAGTGGTTTTTCCATCAACATATAATGCGCCGACAAAGGGAATTGAAATGGTGCCGTCGGTTCCAACCATTTGCTGCGGAATCGATGCGCTTTGCGCGACCATTGGATTGGCTGCCAACCGGGCATCTACCGTGGTGACGCCAAACAATACAGCGGGCGGTGCCTCCCAAATCGCGACATCCACCGTATCCCCTTTTCCAATAGTTGTATGGGTAGGGCCGCTGTCGCCAAATATCTGGGAAAAATTGCTAACCCGCCTGCTGGATGAAATGCGTTCCAGCACATTATGATTAAGTGCTATCACTTTTATCGGCCCATCCGCGTAAGTTTGTTTTCCCGCGTGCCGGATCGCCTTTCCTGAAGGTCCGGACGCACCGAGCGATGCGCAAGCCGAAAGCGCGACCGACAGCAAGCCCAGCATGGCCAGTTTGAACAGGGGAGCCTGCCTGATGCGGTGCATCTGCGGTTGGGAACGAAAATTCTGATTATTATGCGTCATAAATATCTCTGTTTGTTTGCCACGCAAATTATAATATACGCGCATAAGTTGCGGCCAATCGCTCACGATATAAAGCAGGGGTATATTTCGCTGCTTGTATGAAACCTTTCCGGCTCAGCTCTGCGCGTAAATCCGCATCTGAATCTAAAGCACGAATGGCGCGAGTCAAGGCGGCGGTATCATAAGGATCAACCATCATTGCGGCATCGCCCACGACCTCTGGCAGTGACGAGGTGTTGGAGCAGATAACTGGCGTGCCAAGCGACATGGATTCCAGCGCGGGCAGGCCGAAGCCTTCATAAAGCGATGGAAATAATGTGACTTTCGCACCTCTAATCAGGCTCACCAAAAGGCTGAACGGCGCATAAGAAAGTTGGATGACGCGCTTACGCGTGATAATCTCCCGATCGGTCATCTGCAAAAATCGAATATTCTCATCATTGAGAAGCCGCAACTCCTCTTCCGATTTCCAAGCTTGCGCGCCGACAATGACCAGCGGTGCGTTCACTTGGCTTGCCAAATAGGCTTCGATTATTCGGCCAATATTTTTCTTTGGTTCTATCGAGCCCCAAAAAAGAAAATACTCTTTATATTGAACCCCCGTTGCGCCCTCTACTTCGCGCGCAACTGATCTTCAGGCTTGTCTTTGAATTTCGCAGGTATGTCGACGGATTGATAAGTATTGGTGATACGTTCGGGGCTGATGCCGAGTATATCGATCAGGTCTCGTTTGGAACATTCGGACACGGTAACAAAATGATCCGCAGTTTTGTTAAGAACTTTCAATAATTTAAGATAGCGTTTTTTATTGTCTAAAGTTGTATACGGCAGCCGAAGCGGGACAAGATCGTGCAATGTGTAAATATTGGGAGTCTTTGGCACGCGTAGTGGAACCGGGTAAGTCCAATGCGCCAAATCAGGCTGATCGGGCATTTTGACGCGTGACAATCCACCCCAGAGTTTGAAGGAGCTTTGTGATCGCTGAAACACATCGGTGGCGTTGTATAGCCGATCATAGCGCGGCATCCGGGCATCGAATGCGCGGGAAATCACCCGCCCAGTGACAGGAACATCTTTGGCCGCGTGGCCAAGCGGGCCAAGCAAGGCGCGATTCATCTGTTCGGCAATTTCTAACAAACGATTGCGGTCGCCTACATTGCTATCGAAAAACGTAATCTCTCGAAGTAACTTGTCACGCGACGGCGCCGCGCGATTGCCATAGAGCACCGAGACAGAATGCCCAAGATTCGAAATCTCATAACTTAGGTTGCGAGCGTAGGTTGCAACGCCGGTACCTTTTTGTAAGCCCAAATTATAACCGTCGATTAAAATGTGGGCCATTTAGCTTGGCTTTGCTTCGATAGATATTTTATGCAGCGGTTTGCGAATAATAAGCCCAAATGAAGTCGTGATCCAATTATCAAACATCAATTTCAGATGCTTGTGTTGTGTATAGGGCGGCACATCGACATAATTGTCGAGTAACTGTTGGCCAAGATTGAAATTCATCATAAGCTCATAGCCATCCGCGGTTAACCGCTGCGCAAGTGCTATAAAATCGCTCTGTCGAAAAAGAACGGTCGGGCCACTTTCAATCGTTTCAACATCCGAACTGCAATTTAGCTCAGTCGTATGCACCGCAATACCGCCGGGTTTCAGTGTGTCGAGCGAATTGACTATGAAATCGAGGCCATTTTTGATCGAGCCTAGATGCTCCAAGGCGCAGGCAGACCAGCAAAAATCGAACTGATCGTTAAGATCGTCGTCAATAAAATTCATATCCATGAACCTGAAATCAACTTTTTTGTCGAACAATTCTTGGCTACACAGCCCGCGTGAATTCAATTCTTGTTTGCTGGCGGCGTGCTGGCTGGTCTCAATCCAGCCTTCCTCTGCGGCGCGTGACGGCTCCAACTCGGTGGCAAGAACGGAAACGCCGCGCGCAGCAAATACCGATGCCAGCGGCTCTCCTCCTACACCAAAGCCTAGCCCCTTTAAACCAGGCGCCAGCATACCGTAACGTGCAAGCGCCTGAAGTATGTACACAAATTCCCATTGCTTGCGATGCACACGGGGGGGCTCAGCAATTTGGCTGCACCAATAATCATAAGCCGGTTCAGCCACTTGTGCCTGCGTGCAGGCCTGTGACACTGGCCAATTGAGATTGGGCGCGTTGCTGCTGTCAATTACAATGCTCTGGCCCTTTTTCAGGACATTGCGCGAACGAAAAAAGTCGATAATCATGCAGTACTTGCCTCCACAGTTGGCCAACCGGGCGGCGGTGTCCATCCGATCAGCTCCTTAAAATCCGCATATGCGATTTCAAAATCGTCATATAAATTTAGTTTTCCGTCATGCAAAACGGCCCAGCGATTGCAATGGTCGCGAACATAGGCCGCATCATGCGAAATGATAATCATGGCCCTGTCTGCGCGCTTTCCAAAAAGCTCATAATCACATCGTTCATGGAAGCGCGCATCACCCACAGCACCGATTTCATCAATCAGGAAGCAATCAAATTCGATGATCATGGAAATAGCAAAGGCTAGCCGCGCACGCATCCCAGACGAGTAGGTGCGAACAGGTTCGCGCAAATAGGGGCCGAGTTCGGCAAAATCCTCAACAAATGCAAGGTTTTGTTGGAAGTCTTGGTTATAGATGGTCGATATAAAACGGATATTGTCTACACCGGTCAACATATGCTGAAAGGCGCCGCCAAAAGCCAGAGGCCAAGATATCGACATATTATGCTCAATGGTACCGGCGGTTGGTCGTTCAGCACCACTAATAAGGCGGATCATCGTGGATTTGCCTGCACCATTGCGGCCTAAAACGCCAAGGCGTTCGCCCATGCGCAAGTCAAAACCAATTCCATCCAGCACAAGGTTTTCGCCGAATCTCGTCCGATATATTTTTCGGATATCGCGAATACGCAGGAATCCGTTATCAACATCAGTGCCTTGGTCTGTGGACAGAAGTTGCGGTGCTTGGGATGTCATTCTGGCACCACCCGCTGCCCAACCCAGTTGACGAGCAACAAGGCAATGACGCTTAATACCAAACAAAATGGAATGACGTAGCCCAAATCGTAAATGGCATGCGCCCGCTCTCCAAAAAAGCCCTCTCGAACCATTTCGACGCCGTGCACCATTGGAATATAAAGTACGATTTTTTGCGCCACAGGCGGCAAAGCATAGACCATGAATGCCGAGCCCGAAAGCGGGAAAATCAGGTAGGAAGCCGGGTGCCACAGCTTATCCACCAATTCGCTTTGATGGGAAAGTGCACCAAGTGTAACCGCAAGAGCGCTACCGAACCAAGCAATCATCATCCATCCGCCCACCACTTTGAGAAAATCTTCAGGCGGCTCCAGCCACCCTAAGGAGATAAATAGGATTCCAAGCGCCGTAAAGGATATGGTTGCCCCACCAAATTCGAGCATTAATCGTGATATATATATATCCAACACTCTGATATTGCGATGATACATCAGCGGCAAATTGGCCCATAAAGCACCAATGCACCGCCCAGGCATATTGCGCCATAACAACACACTGGAATAGCCAGTAAGTGCGAACGCAACGATGGGTAGATCGCTACCATGGACGGATTGTGTCGCCGTCCAAAGCGCAGTGACGCCGAGCGTGAAAATCATCGGTTCGAAGAAAAGCCATAAGAAACCGATATTATGGCGGCCGTATCTTGTAAGCACTTCGCGCATGAACAGCGCACTTAACACCCTAATCTGTATGCGCAGACTGCATAAAAACGGTGTTTTAGTTGGCGCCCGCGATACCATTAGTCGCGGTGCTCACGAATGCCGACAATCAGCATGGATAACACACCCCAAACGAGGAAGCCCAAAATGATTGTGGCAAAGATGCTGCGTATACGCTTTGGAGCGCTGGGATAATCAGAAAGGCTTGGGCTGGCAATGCGATCCACATAAGCTTGCTTACGTTCCGATTCGTCTTTTGCTTCCTGAAGCGATGCCATCGCAATACCCAATTGCTTATTAGAGAAATCAGCGTTCAGCTGCAATTCCTGGTATTTGACTGATGCCGCCGCGAGTGACTGACTCCCGCCTGCGATTTGCGCCATTTGGTCATCAATCTCGCTTTGCAATGCGCGCACTTGTGTTCGCAAAAATGGGATCTGCGAGGCTCTTGGCGTATAGGTTTGCAATTGCCGAAGCTGGGTACGTGACGCAATCAGTTCATCCTGCAACTTCGAAATCATCAGCAATTGCGCACTGGCCTGTTCTTTGGGATCAATAATGCGCTGCTTGTTGCGATAGCTGGCAAGCGCAACTGCCGCATTCTGGGCTTGCGCCTTGGCATCATCAACATCGCGCTGGGCAAGCGTAATGGTGTCGTTGCGGGCGCGCTCCGACAATATATTGACGAGCGCCTCTGAGCGCTGCAACAAACGCTCGTTAATTTTTGCGCATCCAGCGGGCTGTAAGCTTCCACGGTGAGCCTAGTGACCTGGGTCGTCGCGCCTTGATTTACCAACAGCTTATCTTGAAAATATTGATACAGCTGCTCGTTGGTATCGTCGAAAAATCCACCGAAACGATCCCAAAAGAAAATATCCTTAGACCCATAAGCTTTGGTCACCAGATTATCGCCGTTAATTTCCTTCAGTGCGCTGCGGGACTGGAGAAATTCAGTAACCGTGTTGCTTTCATCGCTGGCACCGCCAATTGTTGAACCCAGTACAGCGCCCAGCGGCGAAATATTCGCTTTATTCGGGCTGCGAACCACAAAGCGTGATTCCGACACATATATATCGTTGGCCAGAAAACCGTAATACACGATCGCAAATATGCTCGGCAAAATAACCGTTAGAAAAAACAGCGGCGTTACCCACCGTAAACGGCGCCGAATAGCACTTAAAAAACCAGATGATGCTTGCTCTTCATTTCCGGTTGCATTGTCAACTTCCGACCGCGCGTTCACATCGCTGCGTAAATCTTGTGTCATATCGCTCGCGCCCGCTCCGCCGAAGTAAGTATTTTGGAAGCAGATGATATGTCACTTTGGACAAATTCTCTATGATCTTCCGCTGATCTGTCTGTCATAGACAAAGACCCAAGCCATTGTTCGACGCTAGCAAAATGGTCTTTCCAGCTTGTCGGCTGGTATGTTGGCATCATATCGATTTGTCTGCGCCTTTCAATTCCATCATTTGCAAAAGACAGGACCGCCTGCGCCCAATTTTCAGGATCATCGCAGCTTAGAAAGCTTGGGATATTTTGTCCAATTTCACGAAAGGCAGGCAAATCATTGGCGATGATCGGAGTGCCTAAACGTAATGCGTCAATCATCGGTAGGCCAAATCCTTCTGCCTTGCTTGGCATCAGCAACGCTTTTGCGTACGATATCAATCCTCTAAGCTCACGGTCTGAACAGTTATGCTTTACCAGAACAAACTGGCGCAACTCGGGGTGATCATCTAGAAACAGCAAAATCCTGTCCGTGTCCTTGGTGCGTTGCCCAACGATGATCAATTGCGGGGCCTTTTTGCCCAATCGCGCGATCAACCGCAACCATATCTCGAATAACAATTGATGGTTTTTGCGCTTCTCAATCGTGCCAACGCATAAAAAATAGACCTTGCTCGTGTTTGACCGCTCCGCCGGCGGCGGGCTGGCCGATTGGCAATCAAAAACATTACTCGCCAGATGCGCGGCCAGCACTGGCGGAGAAACCAGCTGCGCTTTGTCTGCGAAACTAGCAAGGTCGTGCGCCGTCGCCTGTGAATTGACGATGATCCCGGTCGCCGTCTTTAAGGCACCAATGGTTCTACCAAGATGCCTTTGTGACGCATGGCGGCTGGTGTAGCGCCCGTGCAATATCGGGATGAGGTCATGCAGCAGATAGATCGGACGCAAACGGCAGTCGGTAATCCATTTGCGGTGGTCAGGGAGATCGAAGTCGGTATGGCTTACATTAAGGTAAAAGGCGCCACCACAATCGACACGCCGCCGGCCGCGGATCAGCCCAGAAGCAGCAAAATTCAGCAATTTGCGGCGAGCTGACGGGTCATCACTATTCAGGAACGCAAATAATTTGTCTGAATTTCGCGCACTAAGAATAAAAAATATGCCGCGATGCTGCACCACCGCTTGAGACCGCGAACCGAAATGATCCAGATAGGCATAACATACGCGATCGATCCCGGTAGATAATCGCCGAGTCCAGCTACGCGAAATAAGTCGGGTCACATCGAGGAGAAATGGACGGCTCAGAAACATTAAGATGCTGCTTCCTCGCCAAGCACGAAATTGTCATGGGCAATATGATGGTTGCTGCTCCCGCCGCAGGCACTGACATCCAAGCGTAGCAAAGTTTGAGAAGAAATATGTTGCGGGGCCTGTTGTATGGCAAGCGTATAAAAATGGGGATCATCCACATCGATCCACCAATTATCGCCAATATCCAACGTGGTTGCGCGACCCGCTTTGGAAAGCCACTGCATTCCGTCAGACAGGCTGCCAGGCAATCCTACGGCAATCGCAGCTTTGATCGCGGCACTCAATTCTTCGGTGGCGAGGAACGCGCCGCAATCTACTGCGTTAAATTCGGACAGCCCCTTGCCGATGGCGCTGATCCATCCGTCAGCATCTGTTTGCACCCAAGTCGCATCATCAGGATCCAACAATTGATGGTTGACTCGCCGGTCGATAGCCAGGCAAACGCCGCTATCGCCAAGCCGGTGGTTGACCAACCGCGATAATATTGCCGTTGAAAAAATATGATCGGCCATTACGAGCAAGTAAGGCCCGGCCATCAGCTCCGCTCCAGCCAAAACAGAATAGCCATTTGGGCAATCCCACTGTTCTACGCGCTGAGCAATCACTGGAATACCAACTGCGGCGGAAATAGCCGGGAGAACTGCTTCGACTTTTTCGGCAAGATAACCGGTCACTACCACTATTTCTGTAACACCCGCTTGCACCAGCTGACGAATGGCTATTTCGATGAGCGGCATACCCGAAATTTCAACAAGAGGTTTGGAAGAGCCGCAATCACGAAGCCTGCTTCCAAACCCAGCTGCAATGACTAGCCCTTGCACCGGATCACTCCCCGAAATGCAGCATTGTGGGAATAGCCGCAAATCGCTTTCATTGGGTTTCTCCGGCCTTTTCCGCCAGATAACTAGCCAACATCCGCGCTGCAGCGTCATCGTTAACCTGCTGAGGCGGATGTTTACAATAATAAGCCGATGGCGCAATCAACGCTCCGCTTTCACCGTTAAGTATAGCCAATTTACAATAGCGCAGCGCATCCATTACGCAAGCTGCGGAATTGGGGCTGTCCTCAACCGAAAGCCGCAGTTCAAGGTTGTACGGTACATCGCCCCATTGCGATCCTTCGATCCGCAAAAAACACACTTTATTGTCTTTCAGCCAAGGGACATATTCCGATGGCCCAATGACGATATTCTCGTCCGCCAGTCTTCTGGCAAGTGCGGCCTGAACGGCTTCGGTTTTAGATATTTTTTTGGAGCTCAGCCGCTGGCGATCGAGCATATTCATGAAATCCGTGTTCCCACCTGTATTCAACTGATAAGTGTGGGCAACATCGGTGCCTCGCGCGTCTAACAGGCTCGACAGTGTCCGATGGACAATGGTCGCACCAACCTGGGCTTTGATATCATCACCGATAATCGGCAGCCCGATCGCCCTGAATTTCTCCTCCCACTCGCTGTTGCTTGCAATGAATACTGGCATACAGTTGACCACCGCTACCTTCGCTTCGAGTGCGCATTCCATATAGAATTCAGTAGCTTTCTGCGATCCTACAGGCAGGAAATTGACAAGTATCTCCGCACCGGATTTGCGCAGCGCCTCGACGATTTCCTCTTTCGTTGCATCGGGTCCATCAGCGAGCATGAAACCGCGCTCGCCCGCTTGTGTCATATGCGAAGATACACCGTCTAGCACCGCACCCCTGATCACTTTTGCACCGCTGGGCGCAACATTCGGGTGAAAAGTGACGGTGTTATTCGGAGCGGCAAAAATCGCTTCGGAAAGGTCAAGTCCTACTTTGCGTGAATCAATATCGACACCCATCACAAATTCAACGTCGCCAGCGCCAAAGCCCCCAATTGATTCTGTGATCAGGCCACAATTGGAACCTGTCTTACGGTAATGGGCGGCGCCCTGCACCAGAGAACTGGCACAGTTTCCCATGCCTATAATTGCGACACGAATGGGTGTCATAATATTGAAAATCCTTTAGCAATGAACGACGCCAAATTGGACCTAGCCTGCTCAGAAAAATGTATTGGGAAATTTTACACGTTGAAGCATGATTTTGGTTTATAGAATGCCGTAATCACACAAATAACTACTATTTCCTTAATTAAAGTCGCCGGATAGCGATGCCTCAAACAAAAAACAAGCCCAATTTCTATTCATCGTAATTTGCATGAGGTGAACCGGTTTGAACTGCAATTTTCGTTTACAGATAAATCTCTCATGACCCCGGCACCAAGTTTAACAGCAGAGCAACTTTCGAACACGGACAAGATGTACCGCGCACGGCGCAGTCGGTTTAATAGGTTCTGACCCTAACCCATTTGTAGCAAGAAACCATTGGCTGCTATCGGAAAGTCGATAAATATGGAGCGATTCGTAATGACCAATATCTGCATCGACTGTCGCTACATTGGCCCCCGCCCCAGCGGAATTGCCGAAGTCTCGCAGGCGCTTGTCGATTTTCTGCCAGCGCTTGCCCCCGATCTATACTTTACCCTGCTTCGCCATCCCGCACAGGCCAGTCGGTTGAGTGCTGCTGCAAACGTGACAGAAATTGTGGTACCCCACCCGGCCAATGGCCCGGCGACAATGTGGTGGCTGCCCCGGATAGTGAATTTGGCCAAAGTTGATCTTTTCCACGCACCTTTCAATATTTTGCCGGCGGGCCTGAAAATGGCGACGGTCACGACCATTCATGACATTATGTGGCTCACTCATCCGCGATGGTGCAATGACAAGCCATTCGGAATGGTCGAAAGAGCATTTTACACCCATGGTATCAAGCGTGCGCTCCGCCAATCGGACGCAATAGCTACCGTCAGCGCGGCAAGCCGCAAGGAGATAGTTGCTTTGGCGCCGACGAAGCTCTCGCCGCGAACATTTGTTACCCGTTCTGGCGTTTCCCCGCAGTTCAAGCCATCACACGCGCCGCAAGCGGTCCTGAAATCGCTTGGCATTGCGCCGGGCAACCGCTTCATCCTTACTGTCGGCCAATATGCGCCCTATAAAAACCAGGAAGGCGCAATCCGGGCCTTTGCGCAAGCTTTTCCCACGGGCTGCGTGCCCGAACCCAATCAAGCCCCAACCAGTACGAGCGCGACTCCCTGTGTTGAGGGTCGTGAAATGCATCTCATTCTTGTTCAGCGGCAAGGCGACGGCGCCCGCCATTTGCTGGCCCTTGCCGCGCAGCTTGGGCTAACTGGCTATGTGCATATCCTTGCAGAGGTGGGGCGCAGCGAGCTGATCCATCTTTATAGTGCGGCAACGGCGCTACTCCATCCTTCGCTGTGCGAAGGTTTTGGCAATCCGCTGGCTGAAGCAATGGCGTGTGGCTGCCCCGTCATCACCAGCAATCTATCCGCCATGCCGGAGGTGACAGGCGGGGCCGCGCTGTTGATTGATCCGTCGGATCCCCAGTCTGGCGGCGGTGCGCTGAAAAAACTCGCCTGTGATCCCAATCTGGCGGCGCACCTTAGGGCAAAGGGCTTGCAGCGGGCCGCTTCGCTTAGCTGGAATCAATTTGCGGCGGATAATTTGGCTGTTTATCGGCACGTCCTTGCGACAAAATAGACTATGACCCTAGGTCGTGTTGACATTCAGGATTCCCATTGAGCTGATTATGTGATTCAAGCTGCTGGCTGGAATGGAGGTCAGCATGGATGGATCGACAGGAACTGAGTGACAGCGTTTGGGCGATGATTGCGCC
>JAAURJ010000085.1 GCA_012032285.1 Sphingomonadales bacterium | reverse complement strand
GTCGAGCAGGGCGGTTCGGACAGTGCGGCTTGCGCAGCAATCAACATTTCATCGCCCCATGCCATTTGCCAGCGCAGCGCAGCACCATCGGGCAGCGATGGCAGATCAGGCAGCTTTGCATCGCTGCGCAATATCGCCCCCAATATGCCATGCACCAATCGGCGCGGGCCGCGTTCTACCATCGGCAGGGATGTGGCAATGGCGGCATGGGCAGGCGTGCCGAGGCGTAATATCTGCGCAAGCGCGATCCGAAGCACCATCCGTGCCTTCGCATCGTCGGGAAGCCGGTCCTTGGTTTTGGCATCAATGAGCGCGTCGAGATCGACCATCCATCTCAGCGTTTCTTGCGCTATCGCAATCGCCAAAGCACGGTCCGCCGGGGGCAGGCCCTTGCACGCGCCATTTTGGGCATGGTCCATGGGCGTGCCCATGCGCATAACTGCATCCAGCTGGCGCATGGCTGCGCGGCGGGCGGGCAGGCCGGAAACATCGCTATCATTATCACTCATCACTTGCGCCTTATGCCGCAATCAAGGGCAAGGAAAGCGATAATGAAAGGATGACTTTAATTCCGGCCCAGCGGATCAAGGGCGCTGCGTTTCGGACCGCCGGTTATTCCGGCATCACCGCGCGGGCCGCCAATGCCGCCAAATTCACCTGCCATATCCTGTAAACGCGCAATGCGTTCTTCGGTAGCGGGATGGGTCGAAAACATATTGGATAGCCCGACAGGCACAATATAAAGCTGCGCCGTTGCCGGGTTGCGTTCGCTGGCATGGTTGGGGATTTGCTGCGCCGGAAGCGCTATTTTGGAGAGCGCAGAGGCGAGTGCCAGAGGCTTTCCGCTAATTTCCGAGCCTGCCCGGTCGGCGCCATATTCGCGTGTGCGGCTGATCGCCATTTGCACGATCATCGCGGCAAAGGGGGCGACAAACACCGCGAGCAATCCGGCAAGACCAGCGTTGCGGTCGCGGAAAAACAGACCAAAATTGGCCAGCATCGAAATCGCACCCGCAATCGTTGCAACCATGGTCATAATCAACGTATCGCGGTTTTTCACATGGCCCAGCTCATGGGCCATCACGCCTTCAATCTCGTCACGGTTCAGCCGGTTCAAAAGCCCGGTTGTCGCGGCGACGGCGGCATGGTCGGGATCGCGCCCCGTGGCAAAAGCATTGGGATTATCTTCATCAATAATATAGACTTTGGGAACCGGCATCTGCGCCCGGCGGGCCAATGCGGCGACCAGTTCATAGAAATCCGACCCCGGCTCCACTTCTTGGGCATTATGCATTTTCAGGACAATTTTATCGGCATTCCAATAGGTGAAAAAATTCATGCCAACCGCAACGAGAAGCGCAATCACCATCCCGCCGCGTCCGCCCAGCGTAAATCCAAGCGCCATGAACAAAGCGGTCAGTGCCGCCAGCAACATTCCCGTTTTCACATAATTCATTTCTGCATCTCCATACAGGTCAAAGCCGCCCTTGAACTTTTGGCAGTCCAGATGAATATGGGAGTGTGTTGGTGAAAATTCAATTATAGTCGGGGCCAAAATTATGCCGGAAAAAAATGCATTGAAACGGGCCACGCAAAGGCCGCCACATCTGGATCTGCCCTATCCTTTGTCCAAAAGCCCGCCCGTGCCGCAGCCCGAAGAAGCGAAGAAAAAAAATAGCGAAGAAGAAAAAGATATGCGGACCCGCTATGGCGACTGGGAACGCGAAGGCATTGCTTGGGATTTCTGATCCGTCAATGCGGATTTTTCTCGTAAAGTGCTGATAAAAAAATATATTAATTTTGCATTTACCATATTCATCTAAACGCTTTGTGTTGAGGTGTTTGGAGTGGTTATGTGGAGAGTAATTTTACACTGATATGGCTATGCCTGTCGGCTATTTTGGTGGCGGGGATGCAAATTGGTTTTCTGTTTGTGGAGGCGGGTTTTGTCCGGTCCAAAAACAGCATCAATGTCGCCATGAAAAATGTTGCCGACTTCGCTGTTGCAGTGGTCGCTTTTGCTCTAATCGGCGCGGCTATTATGTTTGGCAGCAGCCATTTCGGGCTATTTGGCTGGAGCCTATCGCTGGCCAGTTTTGGCACGGATAATCCCGAAACGCTTGCCATGCTTTTGTTTCAGGCGATGTTTTGCGGCACAGCGGCGACCATCATATCGGGCGCAGTGGCCGAGCGGATAAAATTTGGCGCTTATCTTGCCACCACTCTTTTTCTTGTCCTCCTAATCTATCCTGTCATTGGCCATTGGATATGGGGATCGGCGCTATTGGGGCAGGGCAGCGCTGGCTGGCTGGAAAAGGCGGGCTTTACCGATTTTGCGGGTTCCTCTGTGGTGCATATCACAGGCGGCATATCCGCTCTGATTATCACAGTCATCATCGGGCCGAGACTAGGCCGGTTTGATGCAAAAACAGGAAAGCCGATTGTCATACAAGGACATAGTCCGGTACTGGCGGCCGCAGGAGCCTTGATCTTGGCGACCGGGTGGATGGGTTTTAACACTGGCGGCTTGACGCCGGGCAGCGCCGCATTCTCTTATGCGATGGCCAATACTGTCTTGGCGGGATGTGCAGGATCAACCGCTGCTATGGTTATAGGACGCTGGCTGGACGGGCTTTACAGGACCGACCGCGCGATTAACGGTATGCTGTCGGCGCTGGTCGCTGTTACCGCCTGCGCACCGTATACGGCGCCTATGTCTGCGATGCTGTTGGGCGCTGCTACTGCAGCGATCACGCTGGTTGCGGCAGAGTTTATCGAACGCCGGCTGCGTATTGATGATGCCGTTTATGCGATTTCTGTTCATGGGGTTGGGGGTATTTGCGGCATATTGGCGCTACCCTTTGTCCGCCGGGCCGATGTTACCGGCCTGCCGCTATGGGAGCAATTGGCGGTGCAGGCCATGGGTGTCGCGGCGATTACCCTATTTCTGTGCATCACCATAGGCGCGTTCACCCTATGTTTAAAATATAGGGGCTGGCTGCGCGTTAGCGAGGCGGACGAGATTTGCGGGCTGAACTATGCCGAACATGGCGCATTGCTTGGCACCGCCCGCTTGCAGAAAATTTTGAGCGAACTGAATGCCGGAGAGAGTAATTTGAGCGCCCGCGTTGCAGTGGATGATTTTGATGAAGGTGCAGACCTTGCTATCGCGTTTAACAATTTCCTAGGCCGGGTCGAGGCCGCTGAACGGGATGCCCGCAAACGCCTGCAAGTCGAACAGGCGGCTGCCAATGCGCAGGAACAGCAATTTCTGCGCGATGCCGCCACGCGGGAGAAGGAACAGCGCGAATTGCTGGATCAGACCTTACAGAATTTCAGCGCCGAATTCGGCACATTGGTGACCGCTCTGAACCAGCATTCATTCAAATTGAATGCACAGGCGGAGCAATTGGATAGGAACAGCACCCTTTCCGTCAAAGGCATATCTTCGGCACGCCGGGTATCGCATGAAGCCATGGCAGTGAGCGCCGAAATGGCACAGGCGACAACAGGGCTCGCCGCAATGCTATCGCAGGTGGCAACCAATGTCTCCACCGCCGGACAGTCGGCGCAGCAGGCGTTATCCGCAAGCTATGACGGCCGCGCAGCCGCTACTGCCCTAGAGCATGGCGCGGCTGATATCGGCAAGCTGGTGGATGGCATTCAATCTATTATGCGCCGCGCCAATATCCTTGCACTTAATGCCGCGATAGAGGCGGCGAATGCGGGGGAATCGGGCGCAGGTTTTTCTGTCGTGGCACAGGAAATTGGCGAACTTGCCAAACAAACCCAAAAAAGCTCTCGCGAAATCGCGGCTATCGTTGACCATTTGTCAGGATTGATCGGAGACGGCGTCGCGCATTTCCGGATCATCGATGCGCAAATAGGCCTTATGGCAGAGGTCAGCAACGAAATTGGGTTGGCAACACAGGAGCAAGCACATACCGGGCAAAGGCTGGGTGAATTGGCCGAGCGGGCAACAGCATTGCGCAGCAAGCGGACAAAAGCGTTGACGGAACGGTGAGAGGCGCCGACGCCATTGCAGATGCGGCCGGTCAGTTGCAGGGGACGGCAGGTGATTTGAACCAGATTGCAGAGCGTGTAGGTAGCAGCTTTGAGCTGCTACAAAAAAACCTGCGCGGAAGGGACGCAGGCTAAGCGCTAATTTTCACCCGGTAAAAAACGGCGCAGCGACCCCGGCCGGAACGCGCAGCAACCGGCCCGTGCGTTTATCCAGCATCGCCCAGCGGGTTTTGGCGCGGACAATCACCTTGCCTTCTTCGTTCACAAATTCCACATTGCGATCAAACTGTGCGCCGCGCGGGGGATCAGATATCCAAGTTCGCCCCGTCACGCTTTCGCCCAATGTGATATTGCCGCGATAATCAATCTCGTGCCGCGTCACCATCCACACATAAGCGGCAATATGCTCTGACACGGCAACCGCATTCCAATGCGCCGTCGCCATATCCTGTATCCACCGCACCCAAACCGCATTATTGACATGGCCAAGCTCGTCAATATCGGCCGCGGTCGGCGTGAAGATGAGGGTGAAGGGGGTCATTTTTCTTCTGCAAACTCGAACGGCTCCGCAAGCGCTGCCTTTATTCTGGGATCGATCAATTCAGCAGGTTCCAAACCATAGAGTTGAAGATATTTGTCTTCAATTTGCAGGCCCTTTTTATCACTCACGCGCGTGGCCCAATTTGCAAAAATTATAAATTCGTCATCTGGATCGCTATAGGCCAGTGCACCATCAGGCATAGAACCGCAGCTGTTCCAACCGCCAACTGAGCGCCAGGCCGCAGTGAAGGAGGGGGGTTCCTTTTATCCAGTGAACGGGACGAATGAAGGCTTCATATTGCCCGCCCATCGGGACGACTGGCATGGGTGCAGGAATAGGGGGCAGC
>JAAURJ010000084.1 GCA_012032285.1 Sphingomonadales bacterium | reverse complement strand
TATCGGGGTTATGCTTGATCGTCGCCTGCACCGCCCCGTCGCGCCAGTAATATGTGTTGGTGGTCAGCGTGTCGGGCGCATCGCCGTCATTCTGATTCTTGTAATTGACGCTGGAGACGCTGGTCGCCTGACCCAGCGCATATTGCGAGGCGTTGTCGGCCGTGCCGTCATAATCATAGCTGGTAACAGAACGGAAGGTGTCGTTGCCGCGCTTGGTCGATACATCATCGGATATCAACTGGCTCTTGGCATTGTAGCTTGCCGTGCGGTCATAGGCGACCTTTCTGCCATCTGCCTCATAATCGTTCTGACTGATCTGACGGCCCATCAGATCATAACCAAAGATGGAGCGCTGATAGTCGGTCGCACTCTTAGGCGGTATAAAAGCCGATGGCAGAGGGACACTTGGCAAGGATGGCCCCGTTATCGTGTTAAACGACGCTGTCAGGCCTGCGCCTTTTGTTAAAAAGATATGCGATAACCTGCCGCCGTCATCATAGTAATAGCTTTCGCGGTTTTCATAATAAACCACGGCGGTTGGCGGCGCCATATAACCATTGCCTGTATACTGGCTGGTGGTGGTCAGTACCGCTACCCGCTCACCCGCCGCATTATATAAGATATCCTCGCCTAATGTGCTTATATGATTCCGCACGACGGTCGTGCCCACAGCTCCTGCAGTGCCAGATAGTATGCCGCGGTCGGTGACAAGACGGTTCATGCTATCAAAACGGAACCAGTAGTTTTCGGTCTTGTTGGAGGTGACCGCACCTTTGGCACTCAGCACCGGATTGGTGCTAGTGGTGTGGCGGATATTGCCAACCGCATCATATTGATATGCGATGCTAGCGGCAGGGGCATTTGTGGTGCCTACCTCTGCCCAATTGGTCAGGCGACCCAAGGCGTCATAGCTTGCGCTCTGGTTCTTGCCCTCCTGCGTGGTTGAGGTCTGAGTGTTTGAACTCCAGCCTCTGAACGCCACAACTGTTGCTGTGCTGGCGAAAGAAGTGGTTATTTTTGAGCCCACTTCAGAGAGCCGTTGACCCAATTTGTCATAAGCATAATCAACGCCCGTGTTGTAATTATGCGTTATCGTGCCGATAGGCTGTGCATATTGAGCCGGAATCACCGTTTCCGAAGAAGATGATAGTTTATATATCCGCGCCAGCTGGCCTGTATTGAAGTAGGTGTATTTGGTGGCCCGGCCATTGGTGGTCGCAGCTGTCATCCGCCCTGCGATATCATAAGCATAGGTGGTTATATTGGAACCGAGGTCATTCTTATAGGTGGCCCGGCCATAAACATCGGTTTTTTCGGTGAGCGTTCTGCCGGTGGCGACGCTGCCATAATAATAGCTGGTCACCTGGCTCCACCCGCCGGTTACGATGCCGCCTACCGCTGCGATGCTGCTGTCCCAAGTGTAGCTGGTGGTGGTGAGGTCACCGCCAAAGCTGCGCTGTGATATGATCCGGCCCTGTGTATCATAATCGGTGGTTTCAACATCAGGGACCAAAGTGCCCGTTACAAAATTATAGGTGGTGAGGAAGTTATTCCAATGCTTGATCTGCTGGCCCAGCCCATCATAGGCATAATAGTTGATCAGGCCGCCTGCTTGGTTATTTTGCGTTACACGGCCCTGCTTGTCGTATATCATTGTCGAAACACGGCCGATTTCGTCGGTGATTTTGCGTTTGTCGCCATGAACGTCATAGCCATAGTTTTTCACCCCGCCATCGGCGTGGATTTCCTGAAGCACTACGGCTTCGCTGCCGCCATATCCCGTTCCGGCAAGGAGAGTCATACGGGTCAGGTTGCCGGTGCCATAGGCTTTGGAGGCGCCAAGGGTTTGGGTGCCATTGGCGGCATAGTTGACGGCATTGGGATCAGTGACATTGGCATCACGCATGGCCACCATGCGGCCCGACGCATCATAATAATAATCTTGTGCCGGGCGAATCCAAAGCTCTGCGCCATTTTCGAGCACGGCCAGGACCGTCGGGTTTTCGGTGCGGGTCATTTTGCCGGCATTATTATAACGGTAGTTAACCGTTGCTCCCAAGGCATTGGTTTCGCTTGTCACCTCACCGAAGGCGTTATAGCTGCGCCCGCTGGTTAATGTTTGAAGGATACCGCCATCGCTTAGCTGCCGACCTTCCTCCACGGTTTGCACCGCCAGATTGCGGGCATCATATTGGGTATAGTTGGCATTGACATCATTTTGGCTGATCAGGGCATAAGCGCTAGCAAAGCTCATTGATTGGTTGCCCGCAACGCTTAAATTTCTGCCGGCGCTGGTAATCACTATGGTCTGATTACCATTTTGTCATAGCCAAAATATTTCCAGATGCCATCGCCGCTATTGGTGGCCCAAAGCCGTCCCGCCGTATCATATTTATTCTGCTGTTCAAAAGTAGAATTATTGATTTTGGTCGCGGCGATATCGCCAAAGCCGTTATAGCTTGTCTTGCTAATATCGCCTGCTTGCCAAATGCCGCCAACTTTGCGCGCCGCCATTTGTTCGGTCATCCGCCCGCCTATATCATAACGGGTAAGCAACGCCTCTTCATAAACGACAGCTTCGGCATCGGAGCGGGTATAGCTTTCGCGTATTTGCCGCCCGGCAATATCATAGGCATAGTTTCGGGTAAAACCATTGGCGTCGGTCATACTGGCCAGCAGGCCGCCCGCGCCATAAATATAACTAGTGGCCCGGTCTGCACTGCCGGATGCGCCAAGCTGTGTCATTCGGGCCAAATTGCCAAGTGCGTCATAAAGATAATTGGTTGTGGGTGTGACCAAAGCGCCTGTGTGATCGGTGAAGGCAGATTTGCTCTCGCTAATCAGCCGTCCGCTATTGTCATAATTATATATATTGATGTTACCGGTTGCCTCGGTTTTTTGGTGACTTGGCTGAGCGCGTTATACTCATAAAACACAGTGGCATCGACCAGAACCGTATCGCTATTGGGGGCGACATTACTGGCATCATATATTTCGACCGCAAGCCGCTTTTCAAGCGTGCGATTACCCAGTCTGTCATAATTATATTCGGTGATCCGGTTTGCCGAATTAGTGGCTCCTGAATGGCTGATCAATGTTGCAACACTGGTTGCCTGTGTTAATCCTCCTGTGAACGTGCCATCTGCATTAAAGCGTGCGGCAAACAAGGTTTCGCGGGTTACGTTGCCGTCGCTATCATAGTTCCAATGGGTCAAATATTGGCTTTGGTCGAGATGCGCAATTTTGCGGTCCAAAGCGTCATAGAAACTATATATGATCTGGCCATTGGGGTCGGTCATTTTGACCACATTGCCATTTTGTCATATTGATATTGCGTCACCAAATCGCCTTGTCCGGTAACGTAGCTGCTGCCCGCCCAAGATCCTGTTTCGACATTCTTGACCCGGCTTTCTGTCATCCGGCCCAATGCATCATAGGCGAAACGGGTTTCACGCAATTCACCTGTTGCGGGCAGGAGATTCAATATGTTCGCTTCATCGCCTCCGCTATAGCCGCTGACGCTGCCAACATTACCATAGACTTTGGTGGTCAGGATATTGCCGTTAAAATCATAGCTATAAGTAGTGAAGCTGCCAAAGCTGTTTATTTCGACCGTTTTGCGGCCCACTGCATCATAATAGAAAAATGTCTCTGCGCCGCCCGCATCCTCTGTCCGGATGATATTGCCCCGACGGTCATAGTCGATAAATTCGCCCGGTTGATAGCCGGTGGTTTCGGTGAGGTGATTGGTTTGGTCCAATATAGTGCGCGCCTCACCCCGAGTTTCGACGAGGCGGTTATTTTTGTCATAAAAATAGTGCGTTATGCGTTCTTCCGTCCGCCCCTTGGCCTCGATCATCTCGACACGGTTGCCAAGTGCATCATATTTATATCCGGTGGTAACCGGCACAGCTGCGCCATTGCTGTCATGCAGTTTCAGCAACTTTGTTTCCGAAGTCATCAAGCCGCTGTTGTCATAAATATATAGGGTCTCATGGCCCAATTTATTGACGGCTTTTGTCCTGTTGCCGGCTGCATCATACGCAAATGTTTCAAAATTTGAATGCGCATCGGTGGTTTTGGTGACGAGGCCACGACGGTCATATTCAAACAAGGTGACGGCGTCATTAGCACTATCGGTAACAATATCCGTATTGGCAGCACCAATTGTTGGGGCAGCGCTGGTGACCGGAACGCCCCCTATGGCATTGGCATAGCGGGTAATGCTCGCCACCTCGCCAAAAGCGTTATAGTCGGTTTTTGTGACATAGCCCGCACCATCAACCGACAATATTACACGGCCCAAACCATCATAATAGCTAAACGTCTTGTTCCCGTTGGGATCGGTGACCAATATGAGATTGCCGGTAATGTCATAGTTATACACTGTGGAGGACCCATTGGCACCCGCGGTGCCATCCAGCATTTTTTCTTCGGTGACGCGGCCCAGGTCATCATAAACATAGCTCGTGACATAATCTTGAGCGGGCAGGGCAAGGCCGTTGATGCTAGGCGGATTATTCTCATTTATACCGGACATATTTACCGCTTGGGCATAACGGATGACTTTTTCTACCTGCCCTTTGTCATCATATTCTGTTTTTGTCACATAGCCCTTTGCATCGACCGATAAAATTACCCGGTCCAGCGCATCATAATAGCTGTAAAATTTTTTTCCTGCGGCATCGGTCACCGCGTTCACATTCCCCTTGGCATCATATTGATAGCTGACACTTATACTATCGGGTCTGTTTTCTTGGATCAACCGGTTATTTTTGTCATAGACATAGCTTGTGGTGCGCTGTTCGGAGAGGCCAAAGGCTTCGATCAGCTTGGTGCGATTGCCTCTTGCATCATATTCAAACTTGTTGACGATATTGCTCGATTGCAGCGTGCCATCATTGAGGTAGGTCGCTTGC
>JAAURJ010000044.1 GCA_012032285.1 Sphingomonadales bacterium | reverse complement strand
TATGGTTTCACCAGCGCAATATTGCGCCGTATCGGCGAAGGCCAAGCGGTAGCGGGCGCTTTCAGCTGGCTGAAAGCAGAGCAATCGGTCGGAGCTTCCACCGAAAGCGCAGCGGCCGAGATCAGCTGGGCCTATCGCCCCTCACGCAGCGACTGGTCTTTACTCAATAAGCTGGAACTGCGTCATGACGCCGTGCGCGGCGCAATTTCAGGACAGCCCGGCCCAATTGGCGGCTTGGGTCTGACCATTGACGGAGATGCCACATCGCGGCGTATCATCAACAGCCTGTCGGTCAACTATACGCCAAAGGGCCGTGATGGCGATATTTTGGGCAGCGAAGACGGTAATTATTTTGAACGCGGCGAATATTCGCTTTTCTGGGGCACCCGCTATGCTTCGGAAAAAATCGGCGCGGATGATGTCACAGGATGGAGCAATGTCATCGGCGGCGATTTCCGTTTCGACATTAGCAGCGTCGCCGATATTGGCGGACAAGCCACAATACGTATTGGCAGCAATGGCAAAAACATCGCCTATTCCGGCGGCCCGGCCATCACGTCGCTCCGATTGAAAATGGCAATATTACCTTGGGCTATAATATTATCGGTTTTGCGGACCGTGATTTTGAAGAAAGCCGCTATACCAGAAGCGGACCGTTTGTGACCCTGAAACTGAAATTCGATCAGGAAAGCCTGGCTGGATTACAGTTTTAATGGACTCGTCATGCTCGCCGCTTCGCTGGCGGCGGGCACATTTTCTGTTTGTGCAGCAATTCGCCGGGTCAATCTGCGAATAGCAAAACCGGTGTTTCCATAACCTTCTTTAGCGCCTGTACAAAGCGCGCTGCATCATGCCCATCCACCACGCGGTGATCGCAGCTTATGGACAGATTCATTAACTTACGTGCTTCTATTGCATCGCCGACAAAAACGGGGCGCTCAACGATTTTATTGGGTCCGATTATAGCCACTTCTGGGCGGTTGATGACCGGCGTTGTGGCAATACCGCCCAAAGGCCCCAAAGAGGTGACAGTGAGAGTTGATCCGGACAAGTCTTCTTTGATGGCGCTGCCATTTCTGGCCGCTTCGGCAAGGCGCGATATCTCATTTGCCAATTGCCAGATGTTTTTGTCCTGAGCATCGCGTATGACTGGCACCATTAAGCCCGCATCGGTCTGAGCCGCCATGCCCATATGCACCGCGCCATAGCGTGTTACCACGCCCGCTTCATCATCATAAAGCGCATTGATCATAGGATAATCGGGAATGGTTTTGCAGATCGCGGCAATGAGCAACGGCAGCATGGTCAGCTTTGGCCGCTCGCCTCTGTTTGCGTTCAAATCCGCCCGCATCACCTCTAGCGCGGTCACATCCATTTCCTCTACATAGGTGAAATGCGGGATATGCCGTTTTGATGCGGCCATATTCTCTGCGATCCGGCGGCGCATTCCGATTACCTTTATCGCCTCATCCGCGCGGCGATCCAAAGCCCCGGGCGCACGGTAACCTTGCGCAGATCCGTAGGTTAAATAGGCGTCTAGATCGGCATGGCGGACATGATTGCCCTTTGCCCGTACCGCAGACAGATCAATGCCCAAATCCTTCGCCCGCGCCCGCACCGCTGGCGAAGCAGTCATTTTGGACAAAGCTATCGGCTCCTGCTCTTGCACCTCCACGCTAGAAATCGGCTCTAAATCACCTCCGCCAGCCGTTGCAGCCTTGACGTCACTTTCTATATCTATGGCCTTTTCTCGCGCTACAGCCTCACTTTTCGCGGATGCATCCGCATCATCACCGGCTTCTTCTTCGTCTTCAATCTCTATTTCAACCAGCATTGATCCGATAGAAATTACATCACCCTCTGCCCCTGCAACCGCCTTCACTACACCCGAAACCGGGCTTTCCATTTCAACCGTTGCCTTATCCGTCATCATGTCGGCAACCGGCTGATCTTCCTCAATCCGGTCGCCGATTTTGACGTGCCATGCGACAATTTCCGCCTCAGCAATACCTTCCCCAATATCGGGCAGATTGAATATGAATTTTGCCATTGCCGTGGTCCTTTGCCTTAATCCTGCATAATCTTTTTCATCGCCGCTCCGATCCGCACCGGACCCGGGAAATACGCCCATTCCAAGCTATGCGGATAAGGCGTGTCAAAACCCGTCACCCGCTCTACTGGGGCCTCCAGATGATAGAAACAGCGTTCCTGCACCAAAGCGGCCAGCTCCGCGCCAAAGCCACTGGTGCGCGTTGCCTCATGCACGATAAGGCAGCGTCCGGTCTTTTTAACCGAAGCCTCAATCGTCACTATATCTAGCGGCAACAAAGTGCGCAGGTCGATAATTTCCGCATCTACGCCCTCTTCGTCCACGACCGCTGACACAACATGGACCATGGTGCCATAGGTCAGGATCGTCATCGCCCCCCCTGCCCTGACCAGCGATGCCTTGCCAAGGTCAATGCGATAATAGCCTTGCGGCACCGCGCTGGCACTATGTTTGGACCATGGCTCCACCGGCCGATCATAATAACCGCTGAACGGACCATTATAAATCCGCTTGGGTTCAAAAAACACAACCGGGTCATTGTCTTCGATCGAAGCAATCAAAAGACCCTTTGCATCATAAGGGGTGGCCGGAATCACCGTCTTTACTCCCGACATATGGGTGAACAGGCTTTCAGGCGACTGGCTATGTGTTTGTCCGCCAAAAATACCGCCGCCAAAGGGCGAACGGATGGTCATTGGACAGATAAAATCGGCTGCCGAACGGTACCGCATCCGTGCGGCTTCGCTGACCAGTTGATCCAGACCGGGGTAGATATAGTCGGCAAACTGTATTTCCGGGACCGGGCGCAGGCCATAAGCGGCCATACCTACGCTAACGCCCACAATACCGCATTCGCTGATCGGTGTATCGAACACCCGTGTTTTGCCATGTTTTTGCTGAAGCCCCGCAGTTGCGCGGAATACACCGCCAAAATAGCCGACATCCTCGCCCATTATGACAACATCATCATCTTTGGTCAGCATAACATTGAGTGCGCTGTTAATCGCCTCAATCATGTTCATTGTTTTTATCTCAGCCTCCGCCATTATTTCGGTTCCCAATCAGGGCCAAATTTGGCGCGTTGTTCATCCAGCATTTGTGCGCATTGTTCCTTTAAATGCCAAGGCTGATGCTCAAACACATCTTCAAACATGGATTCAAACGGATGGTGCAACCCATGACCAAGCGTGCCGTTTTTTTCGGCCTCTTTCTGCTTTGCCTTGACCAGATCGGCGAGTTCAATCAGCTGGCTTTCGTGGCGCTCTTCGTCCCATGCCCCGGTGACGATCAAATGCTGCTTGAGCCGTTCAACCGGATCGCCAAAGGGCCATTTGGCAAATTCCTGCGCAGCGCGGTAAGCCTGCGGATCGTCCGATGTGCTATGCCCTTCTGCGCGATAGGTGAAATATTCGATCAGGGTTGGTCCCTGATTGGTCCTGGCCCGGTCTGCAGCCCAGCGCATCGCGGCATAAACGGCAAGCGGATCATTGCCATCAACGCGAAGCCCGGCAATGCCATAACCCACCGCGCGAGCGGCAAAGGTTGTCCGTTCACTGCCGGCAAAACCCGAAAAGCTGCTAATCGCCCATTGGTTATTCACGATCTGCATTACAACCGGTGCATTATAAACGGCCGCAAAAGTCATCGCGCTGTGAAAATCGCCTTCTGCCGTTGAACCTTCCCCGCACCATACCGCCGCTATCCGGCTGTCACCGCGCGATGCCGATGCCATGGCCCATCCCACGGCTTGCGGATATTGGGTGGTCAAATTTCCCGAAACGCTAAAAAAACCATGTTCGGGCGCCGAATACATGATCGGCAATTGTCGTCCCTTCAAATGATCGCCGCTGTTGGAATAAATCTGGTTCATCATTTGCGTCAACGAATAGCCACGGGTAATCAATATACCTTGCTGGCGGTAGCTGGGGAAACACATATCATCATTATCCAGCGCCATTGTGGTCGCAACCGACGTCGCCTCCTCTCCGGTGGATTTCATGTAAAAACTGGTTTTACCTTGCCGCTGTGCGCGAAACATCCGATCATCAAAAGCCCGCAATAACATCATATTGCGCAGCATAGTGCGCAATATATCAGCATCGAGATTAGGGTTCCAACTTCCTTTTGCCATTCCGTCAAAATCAAGAACGCGCAGTAGACCATAGCTATAGGCTGAGAGTTTAGAAGGATGACTGCTCTCATCCGGGCGCGGTAGTGCGTCAATTTTAGGCACGTCTATATCGCTGAAATCCGCCTCGTCTCCGGGGCGATATTTCGGTTCGGGAATATGCAGTTGCAATGGCGGCAAATTGCCGCGCTTTCCATGGGCCATCGTCTCTCTCCAAACGCGCCGCAAGCCAAATCCGACTCGCGCCACGATATTAGCAACGATTGTTATTTTATTTCAATTTCCCATTTAGGTCAATATAGTTGACCTAAACTGCCACCGGCGCCGCTATATGCGTTTGCGGGGCATAATCTTGCACCTCAAAATCCTCTAAACAATAGCCAAAAATGCTATCGGGTTTACGCAATATATGCAGCCTTGGGGCACCCGACGGGGTGCGCGAAAGCTGCTCCTCCACCAATTCTGCATGGTTGGTATACAGGTGCACATCCCCGCCCTGCCAAATAAATTCGCCCGGCATTAAATTGGTTTGCTGTGCCAGCATCCTGATCAGCAGACTTGCCGAAAAAACATTGAAAGCAAAGCCCAAGCCCAGATCGCAGGACCGCTGGAATAGCAAACCATTTAACTTTCCATCTGCCACCTGAAACTGATATGTTTTATGACAAGGCGGCAGAGCCATCTCGCTGAGTTCCGCGACATTCCAGCCTTCGATGATATGCCGCCTAGAAGCCGGATTTTTTTGGAGGCTCTCCACAAGTGCGCTGACCTGGTCAATGCCTTTGGCACGGCGGCGATATAGCGCATCTTCGCCGTCTTTACCTGCCGGTTCATAAAGCGGCCAGTCGACCCATTGCTTTCCGTAAACCGGGCCAAGATCGCCCCACGCCCGCGCAAAACTTTCATCCTCAACAATCCGCGCTTCAAAATCATCCTGCGATATAGTGTCGCCGGTTTGCGTGCGATAATGCGCAAGCGGCCAATCGGTCCATATCCTCACCTTATTCACCAATAGCGGCCGAATATTGGTTTCCCCCGTTAAAAACCAGAGCATTTCCCGCGCCGCAGTTTTCCAGAACACCCTTTTGGTGGTTAGCAGCGGGATCGCGTCATCCGCGAGCGAGAAGCGCATTTGCGCTCCAAATAGCGCCTTTGTTCCAACGCCGGTGCGGTCATGCTGCACTACACCGTCGGTCCAGATGCGACGCATTAAATCTAGATATTGCTGCTCATAATGTTGCTCGACCATAAACAAGGGCTAGGCCGACTGAATGATTCTGGCAACTGTGCAATGGATGCCATTATTATTCTTGAAAGCGCGGCGGTCCGGATATAATGGGCACAGACAGATACTTGTGTATCTTAAAATAGGTCGGGGAGTAGCTCAGCCTGGTAGAGCACCGTCTTCGGGAGGCGGGGGCCGGAGGTTCGAATCCTCTCTTCCCGACCAGTTTTCCTGTATATGCAGCCCTTTTTGACATATCGCCAAATCGCCTTGCAGAATGCGGCGTTAACCATTCCTTGACCTTGCAAGGTTACGGCAAATTCATGCACGCGCGCATTGTCATAGTAGACGATCGGGCAACGAATTTGCGAATATATGCACAATTTGTAGCCATGATGGGTCCGGAATATTCCGCCACTTGTTTCCAAAATGCTTTGGAAGCTTTGGAATATCTGAATGGGAATGAAGCAGACCTGTTAATTGTTGACTACCGAATGCCTGAATTAAACGGTGCGGACTTTATCCGCGCCGTTCGGGCAAAAACTAGCGGAAGCTATATTCCAGCCATCATCATCACCGCCCGACAAGACAGGGAATGCCGGATCATCGCCCTTGATGCCGGTGCTACAGATTTTTTGCAAAGCCCGGTTTCTGATACGGAGTTTCGTGAACGCGCTTTATTATTGTTGGCACAGCACCGCAAAGAAAAGGAACTGGCGGCGCGCATGGCAAGCAACCCGTTTAATACCCATGCATCAGAAATAGAAAACGTCTCTATAAACAGCACAAAATCGATGCTGGAACAAATTATTGATACAACCCCCATTTTGATAAACGCCACCGACCGCAATGGTAAAATCCTGTTCATGAACAGCTATCAGTCGCAGCTGTTTGGCAAAGAACCGGATCAGCTGGTCGGCAAATCATTAATGGACATATTGGAAAGCGACTTTGCCCAGCAGGAAACAAGACGCAATGCGGCCGTGCTAGAAACTGGACGCGCGACTTCCAGTTATGAACAAAAATATATCAGCGATGGCGTTGACCTAACTTTTCATTGCACCAAATCACCGCTCAGCAATATTGACGGGCAAACCATTGGCGTTTTGACCACCGGGGTTGACATAACCGCTCGCAAATTTGCCGAAGAGCATCGCACCCATTTGGCCCTTCATGATATGCTCACGGGTCTTCCCAACCGTGTCTTATTGTCCGAAAGGATGCGCAGCACGATTGAAGATTGCGTCAAAAATGACAAAATTGCTGCGTTACTGCTGCTCGATCTCGACCGGTTCAAGGTCATCAATGATACGCGCGGGCATCAAGCGGGTGATATGCTGCTGCGCCAAGTAGCCGACCGCATCAGCAATATCATTGGTTCTCACGACTTTGCTGCACGGATTGGCGGCGACGAATTTGCCATCATCCTGAACAATGTTCGTGACACTCATGAAATCAGCGCGAAATGCACAAAGCTATTGTCGCAAATCGGCCTGCCCTATTCCATCGGCGGCGTCGAACAATTGATCGGCGTGAGCATAGGCGTAACCATGATTCCCGAGGACAACGGCTCATCCGACGAGCTGCTTCGGCTGGCTGACCTTGCTATGTATGAGGCCAAATCAAAAGGCCGTAATTGCCATTGCTTCTTCTCCCCGCGTCTAAACCAAATTGCACAATTTAACGCCAGCCTAGAAACCGATCTGCGCGAAGGATTGGAAAAGGATCAGTTTTTTCTTGAATATCAACCCATTGTAGAAACAGCAAGCGGTGTCTATGTAGGGTTAGAGGCACTGATACGATGGAATCATCCCGCACGCGGTCTCTTGCTACCCAGCGATTTCATGCGCATCGCCAATGACAGCGGGCTTATCGACCGCATCGGATCTTGGGTCATCGAAGCTGCCTGCAAACAGATTTCGGCGTTTAACAGCGCAGGCGTCGATATTCCGCATATAGCCGTCAATGTTTCCCCGCGGCAGTTTGAAAATCAGAATATGAGCGACACCATATTGGGGAATATTGAAAAATATATGGTTCCAGCTGGCAAATTGTCGGTTGAAATCACCGAAGAATTGCTACTTGACCATAATCAGCACGTGCATAATGAGCTGATTAAATTGCGTGAAAATGGCGTCGATATATCCATTGATGATTTCGGCACTGGTTATTCCTCGCTACAATATCTGCGCGATTTGCCGGCAACCCGGCTCAAAATCGACCGCACATTCATTTCGCGGATAGAATATTCGGCGGCGGACCGGGCGATTATTTCAACCATTGCCCATTTGGCCCATGCGCTCGATATGCGTGTCATTGCAGAAGGTGTGGAGACAGAGGCACAATATGCACTGCTTCGCGCTTCGGGCTGCGATGAAGTGCAGGGCTTTCTTGTTGGTAGGCCATTGTCGGTTGATCAACTGCACACGCTATTCGATCATGGTCCTACCCGCTTTGTGATCGGCCAATGATGATAGAAAAGATTAAACATAAACTGGCTGCCCGCACACCCGAACAAGAAATATTGTTCAACCGGCTTGTGATTGGCGTATTAGCTGCGGTGGCTTGCTATGTGGCCAATCTTAATATCGCGGTCAGCGGTGCCTTTACGGTTTATCTGCTTGCAAATGGCGCTCTGTATATGATGCAAAAGGCCGATTTGTGGAAGGCCGAAAAACGCTGCTATGCTGCGATTATCTTGGACGTATGGATGGTTATGGCCACTATGCTTGTTGAACCTAAATATATGTCATGGGCGTATCCAATGATATTGTGGATGATATTGGGCAATGGGTTTCGTTTCGGCCTTAAATATCTATTCTTTGCCTCTGTGCTTTCCGCTCTTGGTTTTGGCATCGTGGTGGCCAATAGTAATTTTTGGCAAGCCAATTCGATTACCGGATGGGGGCTTACCGGTGGATTGATTATCATACCTGCTTATTGTTCGACGCTAATCCACAAACTTTCCAAATCCAAGGAACAGGCCGAAATGGCAAGCCGGGCCAAAAGCTATTTTCTGGCCAGTGTTAGCCATGAACTGCGCACCCCGCTCAATGCGATACTGGGTTATGGCAATCATTTGAAACAAATGAATATGCCAAAAAACAGCATGACATGGTGGACGCATCGGTTTTAGCTGGCGAGCATTTGTTAAAGCTAATTGAACAATTAATTCAGGTTGCAAAGACCGAAACCGGAACTGCGCAAACGAAAAACGCACGCTTTAAGCCGACCGACATCATTACCGAAGTGCGTGACATCATGGCGATACGTGCCGAAGAAAAGGGGTTGGCAATAAAATTGCAAGCCGCAGCAATGGCCGACGAGCCGGTCGATGGCCCAGAAGAAATTGTCCGCAATATCCTGATCAATCTGATGGGCAATGCAATTAAGTTTACCGAAAGCGGCACAATATCCATCCGCACCGCGGTTGGCAAAGAAGATGGGCAGGATATAATAACCTTCACCGTGTCAGATACGGGCATAGGAATTGCCGAGACTGCACAGGAAAAAATCTTCAAACCGTTTCAGCAAGCCGACGACAGCGTCATGGACCGTTTTGGTGGCACTGGCCTCGGCCTTGCCATTTGCCGCCAGTTGACCGAACAGGTGGGTGGTTCAATCAGCGTCACCAGCGAAATTGGCCATGGCAGCGATTTTCATGTCAGCATCCCAGTTAATGTAAGCATGGTCGCAAACGATTATGCAGAGCCATTGGATGACGAAAATTCCCCTACGGCAGACCTGCAGAATATTCATATTCTCTCATTGGGCCAGATGAAGCCGGAATTACTGGCCAGTGCGCAATCCAATGATAATTATACAGTCCGGCATATACCCTGTTCATCGCTATCCGATATGCAGTCAGCTTTGCGCAGCACAGATTTGAGCACATTTGCCATAGCGCTTATCGACTATAATCTTGCCGCACAGATTGATGCGAATGATGCACTATGGGAGAGCTTTGCCAATGCTGAAATTGCTCCGGTTTTGGTCGAACCGGAAGAAACAGTAGAGATTGAAGATGTTGCCCTGCGCGCGGCATTTGCCTCTATCATACCCGCAAGCCCGGATTTCCGGCAATTGCGCAGCGCAGTACGGATTGGATGTTCCTTTGCCAAACATGGCGATCTTGCCACCGTCAAAGACGAAACCGATCCGGTGAAAGTCACCCCTAGGTCGGTGCTTGTCGCCGATGACAATAGGACCAACCGTAATGTCTTGGCTGCTATATTGGAGGCCTGCGGACATCAGGTAATCATGGCCACCGATGGCGATGAGGCGCTGGATAAATTGGAAGAAGGCGGCATTGATATATTACTGCTCGATGTCAATATGCCACGCCTAAATGGTATTGATGCCTGCTCCATGTGGCGTCAAATTGAAGGAAACCGCACGCATCTTCCCATTATAGGCGTAACCGCCGACGCAACCAGTGAAACTGAAGAAAAATGCTTGGCCGCCGGAATGGATTTGCGGATCACAAAACCAGTGGATGCTAAATTGTTGATCAATCTTATCGAACAATATTGCGGGGGAAAACCGGATCAAAGCCAAACTCCTGTCATAGCAGAACAGCCAGCAAGTGACCCTTTGGGAAAGATCGTGCCCCTGCAAAACATCAGGAACACGCCGTTCCCCGCCCTTAATCCTGCGCAGATCGAATATCTGGCCTCGATCGGCAATAATGATTTTGTGTCTGAAATGATCGAAAGTTTCAGGCAGGATATTGCCGAAATGCTGCCCGCTATCAAAGCATCGGTTACCAATGGCGATGTCAACCAGTTTCGGTTTTGCGCCCATGCATTGAAAAGTTCATCCAACAATATCGGCGCAGAGACATTGGCCGTTTTAACCGGAAAGCTTGAGAAAATCACAGAGGCCGAATTTTACGATATGGGCGCGGCATATCTCGGCAAAGTAGATAGCGAATTAAGCCGAGTAAGCCAATCGCTGGACGAAGAATGTAAGCGCCTTTCGGCGGCTCCAGCACAGAAATCATCGGCCCATTAAACGGCGTTTAGCGTTCGGTTCATCCGGCGTTCTTGGGCGCTCGCAAGCCGTTCCATTTTGCGCACATCAGCATCGGTCAATGTCATTGCTGTTTCCGCCCAAATATGTGTAATTTTCAACAGCTCTTGCAAATCCACAGGAGAAGTTACGCGGCGGGAACGATATACAGCACGCTCGGCCGCAAACCGGCCGCTATTGCGGCGCGTATATTCGGCAATCGCCTCTTCACCCTCACCATCCTCGACCAAGATATCGACAATGCCCATATCATATAGCTCTTGCGCTCCGTATATCTTGCCTTCCAATATGAAGCGCTCCGCCATTTGACGTCCGACACGGCGGCTGAGGAAGCTATAAGCGCCCATGCCGGGGAACAGGTTGAAAATAATTTCAGGCAGGCCCATTCGGGCACTGCGTTCGGCGACCAATATGTCAAAGGCAAGCGCGTGTTCAAATCCGCCGCCCAGCGCATCACCCTGCACCAATGCCATAGTTACGATCGGCGCATCAAAGCCAGTGGAATTGGCATATTGCATCCTTACGCAGGTTTCAGCGTAATGACGCATCGCTTCATAATCATTTTCACGGATGCAGTGGGCAAAATGCAACAAATCACCGCCCAGATTATATACCCCTGGCGTTTTCGATCCGCAGACAAAATAGCGCAAATCATCCTTATTCTCATTGGACATATTTTTGTAATTTGCCGAGATCCAGTCATGCACCTGCTGAATTTCTGCGCCGAGACTATAGGTATAGCTAGGCCGTCCCTTCTGGTTCATATAGCACCAGAAAATTGCATCTTGGCGGTCATGCCGTACAATTATCTCTTCAAAATTGCGCTCGGTTATCGGCGAACCGGCCAAGGTATTTTTGCGTTCTGCACGCATATCTAATTCATTTGTGACACGGGTGTGTAAAGACATAATGCCCCCGGAAAAGTAACGACTATCTGGCCACCCCAACCAGAATTTGATCATAGCAGTTTTTGGCGACAATCAAGGTAAAAAAATGATTAACGGGATAAATTTGTATAAAAACGCCATTTACCAAATTTTACAGAATCGCTTTATTAACTAAGGTTTATCCCAAAATGTTGATAACTTTGATCAAGATTTTCAGCGGTATAGTTGGTTAATATGACTAAGTCATTATTCGCTTTGTAAACAGGGCGCAGGATCATTTTCTAAACGGAAAAAAACGCTTTATTTGCCATACAACTGCGTATTTTTCTATCCGCCCGCCCAAAGCAATAGCTTTGCAACGCCGGATTCATGGCTTTTTGTTGGAAAGCCGAATCAAACGGTTCTAAAAATACTCATTATAAGCAATGCAGGTAGGCAAAGCAGGCGGGCATCAGGCTCGCAACATTCGTTATTCAAAGAATAGCGAAATATCCGACCCGGCGGCGGTAATGCTGCCTGCTTCGGGAACCGCGCGAGCAATTTTTTCATCCCCCTTTGGTTCGGGCACCGCTTTACCATTTTGTCAAAGTAAAGCGGGTTCAGGTTCAGCATTTGCGCAATCAATGTCGCGTTGGCCGCGTCCTTACCTGCAAAATCAGGCATAACACGCACCCGGTCCATTCCTTCGGGCGGCGGAACCGGAACAATTTTGAATGTCAACCTAGTGCTGGCCTGCGCTGAATAGCCGAAGCGGTTGGCAAAACTGGCGTCGACCGGCGTCACATAATTGCGCACTAGCATTACTCGCCGCCCGGCCAAGGCCGACGGGATATTGGCCGCCAATATTGTTTTGTTCAAAACCGTTCCCCTGCTGGGTGAGGATGTGGCGGCGCTGGCGCTGGTTCCGCTATTTTCCTGATTGCCAAGCCGCATCGACACGACCACTTCACCGGTGGTTTCGGGCAAAGCATAGAAGGTCGGTTGATAACCAATTTCACGCATCAAAGCGAGCAGTTCGCTCCCGCCTTCGCTGTAAATATCCAATGTCTTGGCAAGCGATGCCTCGTCCAGTGCCTCTTGCGCTTCGGCAACGCCCCGCCCGACTGAGGCAATAACATCGCCCAAGGGAGAGGCCAAAACCTCGCGCATCAAATTGGATAGTTCATTTGCCATGATCCGCTTCCTTATTGTTCAAATATCACCATAACACTGCTACCTCTGTCGGCATCGATATTGGCCGCAGGCGACTGTTTATACGCTTGCCCCGATGTAACCCCTGCATTTTTGGGGGCTTGCCCTGTAACCGCATCGATCCGCAAACCCTTGTCCGCCAGCAACCGCGTCGCCGCTGTAACGGTTAAGCCTTGAACATCGGGCACCTTTGATTTGGGTGTCTCCGCCTCGCCGCTTCCTGTTGATATACCAAAATTTATCTCGTCCAATGCTTCGGCCACCGCATCGCTGCGCGGATCAAAAATTTTGATCGTGCCATCGGCGCTGTCTGCCTTTGCGCGCAATTTCACCGCGACATTATTGATAGCGAAATTTTGCGTTTTAAGTTGCTTTTGCGCTTCAAACACCTGTGACCCGATATTGGCCATGGCAGTGGAAATCGGCATGATTGTGGGTTTTGCTTTATCACCAGCAGCTGCGCCCGCACTGGGCGGGATAGGACGGGCTTCCAATTCCCCGATTTTCTTTAGATTCTCGGCGATAATGCCGTCCTTGACCTTTATGCTGTCCTGAAGATTTATGACTTGGACCGAAAGCTGTTGTTTTTCTGCCGTAAGCTGATCAAACGGCCGTGCTTTCAATTGCTTTATTTCATCCTGGTGCCCTTTTATAATCGCGTCCTTGCCGGAAACATCTCCCTCCAATTTGGCAATCCGGCTGCTTAACTGCATTTTTTCAGCGGCAAGTGTGCTGGCCTGTGTGTTCGCCAGCTTCAACTCGTTCAATTGTCCGCTCAGCTGTTCGATCCTTTGATCCTTCGCAGTCAATTGGTTAGCGATTTGAACCTTTTCATCGCTAAGCCTAACAATTTCGCGGTCTTTGGCGGTCAATTGTGACTGAAAACGTGATTTATCGACCGAAAGCTTCTGAATTTCTTCATCCTTGGCCAAGACGGCTTCTTTGAAATTATCCCGCTCTTTCGCCACTTCGACGACCTGCTGTTCCAGCTTTACCGCCTGAGCAGAACTTAAGACACCTGGTGTAACGCGAAAGGGCGGCTTCATGATGTCGCCCCTGTATCAATAAGCAGCTTTGCACTGGATGGCCCCATTGTGGCGACAAGCAACAATTGTTTACCAGCACCGCCGCCCGAACCAATGGTCAAATTGGTTGACGCCGCACCATTTTCATCAGTCGTAACAATCGCTGACGAAAACTGCACATTGGGCAGCGCGGGGTTATTACCAGCGGAAATTTTCTTACTGGCTTCGGAGTCGACATTAACCTCAACCTGCTGCCCAACCAATATGTCGCCCAAATTATTCCGCGCGGTTATGGCAATCTCTATATTTTTGCCTTCCTGCTTTGTAATCGTCATGGTTATGACAGGGATCGGCACCCCTTCACCTGCTGGAACAGCAACCAATCGGCCCGAAATTTTGCTGGTGATTTTGGATTCCTGTTCATTATTGGAGCCGGGATTCCATACCTTCAATATCGGCCGCCCCTGATTATTGGTTTCGGTCCGCATTTCCACGTCAAATTCAAAATCTAGATGTGGTATGAAATAGGTTGGGCTTGGCCTGCCAAAGCTATCAAAAGCAGGCAGATCATTCAACGCATCCTGCGCCTCTCTTATGCCGCCGGCCAGCGACACGAGCATTTCCTCAATCGAGGAAGCAACCAATTGACTGTCAGACGGCATTCTGTCTCGCTCTCCTATTCTCTAACGCTCTTGTCCGGCGGGCCTCGTCGGCTTCTTCTTGCTCACGCCGTTCGCGCCCTAACTCCATGGCCCGCTCGCGCCGCTGCTCCGACCGGACGTCGAAATCCTCCCCCGACATGGATAATACCCTGTCTTTCAGCTCGCGCAAAGGCCGCATATAGCTTTCCATATCCTGTCCGCCAATGGCGTCGCGCCGGGACTGCCAATTTTGTTCGATACGCTCGCCCGCATCACGGCTGCGGTCTGAGGTTGAACTGAATTTCGAAAATATGTCATCGGCAGCGCGAGAGGGGCGGTTAAATTATCCAGCCCCATATCCTGTTTCATCCGGGCCAGATCGCGCCGTTCATCATCCATACCCTCGGCGGCGAGACGGCGATCAGCGTCTTCAAACTGCCGATCGAGATCGCGCAGGGGATTTTGATCTGTAACCGCCCGGCCCACCTCATCCGCGCGGCTTCGCGCTCTTTGTAATCGCGCATCTAGATCGCGGTAACCGTCATCCGCCTGACGCCGGGGGCGCGGGCGAAGGGGGGGACGCCCCCGGCGCCTTCGGCTTGGCCGTGAAGGAGCGGCGCTGCGCCTGTCATCATGCTGCGCCATCCAGCGTGCAGGATTGAGCGGGCTGGCCCTGCCCGTTTCGCCCATAGTTGGACGCATCGGTAAAGGCGGACCATCATCCCCAAGAGGCAGGGGCCTTATCTGGTCATAGGGACTAGGCAGCGCTCTGCCCACTTCCGGTCCGCCGGTTGCAGGCGTGCTCGCCCTTGCCTCTTCGCGTGCATTTTCCCACGCACGATAATCGGCCCGCCGCTGTGCCATAGTGGGCACCTGAAACCTCTGTGCATCACGGGCGTCAATCTGCGGCTGCCCGCCCGCCAAAGCCCGCTGCATTTTCTGCTCCAGCTGCTGGCGCTGCTCCAGCAAATTGGCAAAATGCGGATTACCATTGGCGACCCCTTGCAAATGACGGTCATGCAAAGATGGCCTGGCATTGCGCACCAAATTGGGCCGCGATGATACACGCTGCGCATCACCGTCCGCCTGATTGCTATTTGCAAGGTCACTCCAATGGGTTGGCGCCATTTATCTTCTCCGGTCAGTTATCATCGCAGCATTTGCGGCGATCAACTGCCTGATCCTCTCCTCCAACACTGCGGGCGCTGGTATTGGGACCAGCTTTGTTCGCATGACCGAGCTGCCTTCCGCTGAATATTGATATTTGGAGGAAAAACTGGCGCTGACTGATGATGCGCTGACCGCCCCGCCCGCAACAAAGGGGAAGGCAAAGCCGCCCGCCTTTACCGTGCTACTTTTACGGCTATGTTCATGTTGCGTTTCGGTCTTCATCGAAATCGACAGTTTCAGTTCAATCACGGTATCAACAAATTGATAAAAGGTCGGTGTAAAGCCCAGTTCAAGCAAGCTATATTCCATATCATCGGATAATTTGACGAGATATTTGCGCTCTCCGCTTTCCGCGCTGGTAATCGGATTGCCTTGTTCGTCCACGCCTTCCTCGACTTCATAACCGGCCATCATCCGTGCTATTTTTAAGGAGACAAGATCCAGCTCCAACTGGGCCTCGGCAATGCCAACGCCCAATTGCCGAACCATTTGCGGAAATGGGGCCGCCAGTAAGTCCGTGCCTACAGACATAATTTCATCCTTTCTTTTGGAGCAAGACAGGCTCCGTTAACGGTGCAGATCAGGGTGTTGGCGTTGGCGCTGGCGCGGGTAATTTGGCCGCAGCTTTTGCGGCGCGGCGTTCATTCTCCATTTGCATCAAATCGCGGATACGCTCCTCCAAAATCGGCGGCGGCGGCAAAGGCGATAATTTGGTGCGCAGCAGGCTGGCCCCTTCGGCGCTATAGCTATATTTGGCCGAATAGCTGGCATCAACTTGGCTGGTGCTGACGCTTTCGCTGGAGGATGTGTTTGAACCCGTGCCAGTTGTCATCAGGCCAAAAAATCCGCCAAGCCTTCGGGAGGTGTTGGTGCTATTGTTTTTCTTTGTATCTTGAACCCTGTCACTGGTCCTTTTTGTCGATTCATAGGACCGCGTAATCTTAATCGCGATTTTTACCTCAATAATCGTATCGACAAATTGATAGAAGGTCGGTGCAAAGCCCAATTCGAGCATCGAGACACGCAAAGGCACCTTAATTTCCGTGGTATCCGGCGCATTATTGGGGACATTGTTCATATCTTTCAGATTTTTCAGCGCTTTTGAAAGGTCGCCGCCCGAAATCGCATCGTCCACCGATAAATAGGCTTCAGCTTCTTTTATCGTCATATAGTCATAGCCAAAGAACACCCGGCTATCATCAAAGCTGGCCTCGCCTTCCTCATTATAGACGGTTTTTAACCCGCCCATCATTTCAGCGACTTCGATCGAGGATTCATCCAGCTTGAACTGCGCCTCGGCAATAGCAAACGCCATTTGCCGGATCATTTGCCCCATGGGCACATTTAATAACTCATGTCCTATCGACATCATCTTTCTCCCGTTGAAAAATCATAAAACATCATTGCGGCAACCCGGCGTTATTTCTTAATATTTCGGTTAATATATCCGGAGGCGGCAGCGATACGATCCGCGCAGCAATGGAACTTGCCCCTTCGGATGAAACCGAAAATTTGCGCGAATAGCTGACATCCACACTGGCGGCGACCATGACAAAGCCGGTGCCGCCAGACACAGATGCCCCTACGCTGATCCCGAATTCGGTGCTTTCCGACATGGAAAAGCTTAACTTCGCCTCCACCGTTGCTTCGGTAAAGGCATAGAAGGTCGGGGTGAAACCAAGCGCGAGCAGGCTATATTCCTTATCGCCAATCTCCACCATGGTGGTGACCATTTCCTTTGCAATGCTAACCGAATTTTGATCGAGCGCGGACTGTGCCTGTGCGATTGATATACCCAGTTTCTCTATGATCTGCGGCAAAGGCGCAGACATTAAAGACCGGGTGACTTGCGGGGTTTCAGCCATTGTCCGTCATCCTATTCAGAAAGGAACTCTTTAATCTGTTCCAAAAATTCGGGCGGTGCGGGGATAGAGACAAGCCGCGCGGTAATCGCAGAATTACCGGTGATATTGGTTTCATATTGCCGCCCGAAACGAAGCCCAACGCTGGCCCCCACCGCGACCGTGCGGTTGCCGGTATCGCTGCGCTCTACGGTGCGGCTGCTGCTGCGGCTGAATTGCGTGGTAACGGTGACATCATCGGTTCCCGACATGGAAATTTCGCGTGACTGGCTGGTCACCAAAATAAGCTCAAAACGGTCGCCATTATTGGCAAGGTTGCACACATTCCCGGTCGCCCAAGCCCGCACGCCGACGCTGGCATTGGCATTCACGTCGCGTGCAAGATTTGCGGCATAGGCTTCTGAACTATGCTGTGCATGGGGGCCATTGGCCGATCCGTTTAGAGTGAAATCGGTGCCCTTTATCACAATCTTACGTCCTTGATCGGTAAGGTCGCTGCCCCCTGCGCTCGCCCTGCCGACATAGATGAAACCATTGTCTGGTCCGGTAGGAGCGCTGCGCATATCGGGGCTGATCTGCGTCACGTTAATCGCGTGGGAACTGTCGCCTTCGACAAAGACAAAACGATCACTGGTATCGACCAATCGGATTCGCGCGATACGGTGCGCTTGGTTGCGTTCTGGCGGCGGCTCATTAGCCCATGTTGTCTCGCCCGTACTGGGCAGTTTTTCCCGCACCTGTCCAGCTGGCACGCCCATATTGCGCAATTCCATCATAACCGCATTGGAACGGCGCCCGCCAAGGCGAACATTGTAATCGGCCGGGCCGGAACGGTCGGTATAGCCTTCAATTTCAACATGAAGACCGGTGGCAATCAATATACGAGCAACCCGCGACAGTTTTTGCCGGTTGGTTCGCGCCTCGGCGGGTGTAGTTTGGTCGATCAGCGCCTTGTCAAAATCAAAATGGCATGTTTCAAGCGTAGTGCCCGCTCCCCATGCCACCGCTTGATAACCAAGGGCATTGATCGCCGTCGCGGTCGATGCGGCCTGAGCGGTTATATCCGCTTGCCGTGCGACACTCGCCGTGGTTCCGGTTTTCAGTGTATAATCTTCATTCGCTCCGGCAGGAAGCCGTGTGATACGGATCAGCGCTTCATTGCTCATCGCTTGGTTCAAAAATGTAACCGCATTGGGCGATGTTACCACGTCGGGCGAAGGCGGAACGCAGGTCGGATTCACCGCCGTCACCGATGGCATAACAAGCGCTCGGTCCACATCATTACCGCTGCGCAATTGATCGGCCAGATTTTCAATCCGCGCCAAGGGCGATGCCCCGGTCAGTTGGAAATTATTGCCATTGACGACCAAAGCTCCATTGGTGGTCACATTGACATTGATCTGCGCCTGACGGTGGCTGGTTCGCGTGCTGCTGCCGCTTTCGGAGGATGTTTCGGTGCTATTGTCTGAATTGTTCGATGTGCTGGCATCATTCAGATTGAAATTTGCGCCAATATCAAGGCCAAATGTGCGCTCGACACGAAGTTGCAATTGCAACGAAACCGATAGGTCCGCGTGTTGATAATGGTAAAAAGCTGGCGACAGGCCCAAATCGAATAGCGAGCGGCCATTTAACCCTTCACGTGGCGCGGCAAAATCGGCAATCTGGCTGACCGAATTTTCATCCAATGCGGTCTGGGCACGGGCGATGGCAAGTCCCATGGAACCGATAAAATCGGCAACATTGGCATCGGCAAGCACTTGGCCGGGTGTCATATCTTCTAAATCAGGCATAGTCCAAAACTCCTACTCTCTCATATCCTTAACCCAGCATTGATGCGGGGGACCGCCGCGCTGCTTGCGGTGGCAATGGGGTTGCGATCGCTTCGTTCACACTGCTTTTTTCAATCAAGAAATAATCATGCTTGCTCTGCATCTGGCGCAGCCGCTCGCGCGTGATGGCAAGCCCGCGTTGCAGCCAACCAAGCAACGCTTCGGACAGCGGCAATTTGCCCTTGCCCGCTATTTCCACAGCACGGGAAAATTCAGCCCGTGCCGCCCGGTCATCCGATTTGAGCAGCAGCATAAGCGCCAAGCGTTCAACCGTCGCACCATGATCCTTACGCAATAAGGCGCTGTCCAAATCCAGTTGCTGATAATGAGCATCAGCGCGGCGACAATAATCCTCCACCTCATCAAAATTACCTGCTTTTTCAAGAGCCTCTAAAACACAATGCGTATAATGGCGGAAAAAAACTTCAGGCGCTTTGGCCGATACAGAAAGCTGTATTGCCTCCCGAAAATGGCGCAGCGCCTCGCCCACGTCGCCCTTGATCAGGCATAGCTTGCCATATTCAGCAATCGATAAATGCATGATATGTGCATTTGATTTTTGCTGCAGGTTATCAGGCATCGTCCATGTCCTTCAATATTGCTTGCCCGCCCTTAGCCGTTATTACGGCTTTAATTGCACCGGCCATTTGGACCGGGATATTGGGGGTGAGCAACGGCAAACGGATAGAGGCGGCATCAAAGCCGAAGCGGCCCAATATCTCGGCCGCATCTTTTCGGACATCCCCGAAATCAGGACCGAACGCTGCGCAAATGTTGACAAATCGGCCCGTGCCCAGATATTGTTACGCGCCATTTCGGCGATGACATCCTCAAACTCGCCATACCCCCTGTTGCCCGCCAATATGATTTCGCTTTCACCGCGCAGGCTCGGAATTATGTCTTCAGGAATACCAAATAGCCTATGCAGCAAATCGGCTTGTTCCGCCTCTTGGCCGTCGCCCATTTCTTCCAATATGATGTCAAAACATTGGAAATCGCGGTCAATGATCGTGACATGACCTGAACGGCCATATTTGCGCCACAGCCGGTTCGCCTCTGCATAATCCAGATCGTTGGCAAAGATGCTATCTGCCTGGCCAGCAACCATTCCAGCCTCCAGCTTTAATTCGCTGCGCAGCATCCGGGCCATCGTTTCGGGCAGTCCATGGGAAAATAAATCATAACGCGCCTTTTGCGGGCGAGATTGAATCAGCTTTGTCCCCAGCCCCTTTAGCCGCTTGGCCAGTGCATCAACCGTAGCCTGCGAAACACCCCCCAATATGATGCCCGGCGGCACAGTGATCAGGCGGATTGCCTCTGCCTGTCCGATGCCGCAGAAAAAACCTAATTGTTCTGCTACCTCAAAAATGGCTTCTGGCTTCTCAAGCCTTAGCACAACATCATAAAGTGGGTTGGGAAGCGGGTTTAGCTCTGCATCACTGGCAATGCTGGTTTCAAAACCAAGGCCGCTCAGCATCATATCCAATTGTTCGGCAACCGCTCGTTCCAGCTTTGATGCAAGGATCACAGGCGCACGGTAAACCGCCTTTATGGTTTCCTCGATCGCAAGACCAAGCCCCTTTGCCACAGAACCCACCGTTGCCGGGTTCGCCGCGCCAATAGAATTGATCACTAAGCTGCAAGTGCCATCGGACTGCAAAGCATATCTCCTTCGTTTGCTATGCGGCCCGAAGCGAGATTATGGGGTGGAATTAGAAAGCAGCGCCGCCTGTTTTGCTTATTCGCCGCAAGATCATCAACATAAAAAACAATTCTATTAAAGAATTATCGTTCAAAAATTTGCTGAAAAATCCGTTCCTTTTCCTATACTTAAGCTTAAAAGCTTTATGATGGACCCGGATTTATTTGGACAAGATCTTGCGTCTTGATGTGATAGAAATCCGTCATAACAGGAAAAAAGTCAAGCGGCTCTTGCGCTCATATTGCTTCAAACCACCGCAAAGACATTGAAGTAACGGAAAAAAGACGGAAAAATTTTTACGTGCCTTTACCATTCCTATGAGAAAAAAAATGGCGGAGAGACAGAGGTCAATGGAGCAATAATATCCATCTGATTTTATTCAGATAATTTTGGTATATCACACATAGCCCCTCACTTAATTACAAGGATGATTTGATCGATAGTGATCGGGAATATGCGAGATAGCCGCATAATATCAACCAACATATGAACCCAAATGCTTACCTATTTTAAACCGGTATCAGCCCCAATTTATCTGATGACGGACAGTTGGCCGTTGCGTAACCTCAAGCGAAATCAAAACAACCTAAACGTTTAAAAAATGTAATTTTATGGCCGGAGTAGGGCGCTGGGTGTATATCCGAACAATCCAAATCTTGCTCGGCCATTCCAAGATCGAGAACACCGTCTGATACCTAGGTCGTGTTGACATTCATTTGAGCCATTTGATGACAGCAACGAGGTTTAGGAAGCCAAGATAGTTTCTGGCCAGCTTGTCATACCGTGTTGCAATGCGGCGGAAGTGTTTGATCTTGCTAAAGAAGCGTTCGATCATATTGCGGTCTTTGTACAGGACCGT
>JAAURJ010000083.1 GCA_012032285.1 Sphingomonadales bacterium | reverse complement strand
CGAGACAGTTACACTGACCGCAGGCGACAATATTCAGGCCGCACAGATCGGTAATGAAGTGCAATTTGCATTAAACCCTGTGCTGACCAATATCACCAGCATCGCTGTCACCGGCGGCCCGAATATCACCGGGGGCGGCATCACGCTGGCTGCGGATGACACGCTGGATGTGGCAGGCACCACCATCGTTAATGTCGGGGCAGGTTCCACTGCGGCAGGCTCCTCAGACGGCATCAATGGCGGACAGATCAACACTGCACTTAGCAGCGTGGCCAGCAATCTGGGCGGCGGATCGGTCTTTGATCCCGTCACAGGAACCGTCACCGCGCCAGTCTATACAGTCGCTGGCGGCACACAGGGTGATGTCGGAACCGCATTGGATGCGCTCGACACCGCTAGCCAAGCGGGTGATAGCAATATCAACAGCTTCCTCGGCGGCGGCGGATCGCTCAACCCCGATGGCAGCATCGCTGCGGCCCCGGCCTTTGCCGTCAATGGCAGCAACTACACCACCGTCGCCGATGCTCTTGCCGCGGCGGGTGCAGGCTTTGACCTGACCACCGGTGCGGTCGGAACCGGCACCGCCAATGGCACCACGGTCGAAGGCATTGGTGCGGGTGAAACCGTCACCTTGGCCGCAGGCGATAATCTGGTGGTCGATCAAGCGGGCAATGATGTGACCTATAGTCTGGCCAGCGACCTAACAGGATTGAACAGCGTCACTGCGACAACGATCAATGGCACCGATGTCAATGCCACCAATGTCAATACCGATACGCTGAACATCACCGGCGGCCTGGTCATCGACGCGGCCGGTATCGACATGGCAGGCCAAGGCATTACCGGCATGGCCAATGGCAATGTCGCGGCAGGCTCCACCGATGCAGTCACCGGCGACCAGCTGTTCACTGCCACACAGGCGGCGGGTGCAGCGACCGATAATCTGGGTCAAAGCGTCGCCGATAATCTAGGTGGCAGCGCGGTTTATAACCCCGCAACCAACACGGTAGACGGACTGTCGATTGCGGTGGCGGGCGGCAATGAAACCACCGTCACAGACGCCATCGAGGCGCTTGATACAGCAAGCCAAGCAGGCGATACCGGCCTTGCCGATGCCCTTGGCGGCGGGGCATCTGTCGCGCCAGACGGCACCGTGACAGCGCCTACCTATAATGTCGCTGGCGCTACGCAAAATAATGTCGGAGACGCGCTGACCGCGCTCGATGACAAGGCGATGGCAATTGGCATGGGCCTGTCCGATGCACTCGGCGGCGGGGCAGCTATGGCCCCGGACGGCACCATCACCGCGCCGACATATACGGTCGATGGTAGCAACTATAACAATGTTGGCGATGCGATTGACGCTTTGGCCGCTGACAGCGGCTATATCGACTTTAACTCCACTTTGGCTGATGCCAGCGCGACCGGCAATAATGCTTCGGCTATCGGTCCCAATGCTCAGGCCGCTGGCAATAATGCCTCGACATTCGGTGCCAACAGCAATGCGGGCGGTAATAATTCGCTGGCACTGGGCAGCGGCGCTTCGGCCAATGATACCAACAGTGTGGCATTGGGCGCGAATAGCATTGCTGGCTCGGCCAATGCAGGCTGGACCGGAACAACCATCGCAGGCCAGACATTCAGCAACAATGTCACCGGAAATGGCGTAGTCAGCGTATCGGGCGGCAGCACAAACCGGCAAATCACCGGCGTTGCCGATGGCGCAGTCAACGCAGCCAGCACCGATGCGGTGAACGGGTCGCAGCTCTTTACAACGGCGACCGCTTTGGACGATAAATCGACCAATATCGGCGACGGCTTGGCATCCTCACTTGGCGGGGGTGCAAGCGTTGCAGCGGACGGCACCATCACCGCGCCGGTCATCACGGTTGGCGGCACAGCTTATAACAACGTCACCGACGCGATTGAAGCGGGCGATGTGAAGGCCGATGAAGGATTGCAGGATGTCGCCAATGCCCTTGGCGGCGGGGCAAGCTATGATCCCGCCACCGGAGCGATCACCGCGCCTGCATACACCATTGCCGGATCAACCTATAACAATGCCGGAAGCGCATTTGATGCGGTCAACACCGAACTGACCAACCTGACCAACGGCACCAGCGGCCTTGTGCAGCAAGTCGGCGGGGCCCCAGGAACCGGTGACATCACCGTCGGCGCGGCCACAGGCGGCACGGTGGTCGATGTTACCGGAACCGACGGCGAACGCACGCTGACCGGATTGCTTGACGGCAATTTGTCGGCAGGCTCCACCGATGCGGTGAACGGAAGCCAGATCAACACCGCACTTAGCAGCGTGGCCAGCAATCTGGGCGGCGGATCGGTCTTTGATCCCGTCACAGGAACCGTCACTGCGCCAACGATCATTGTCGCAGGCAATAGCTATAACAATGTCACCGATGCGGTGCAGGCCGCCGATACCGCCCGGCAAACCGGCGATAGCGGCCTTGCCGATGCGCTGGGCGGCGGGGCGAGTGTTGCGCCGGATGGGACGGTCACAAATCCGACCTATGTGGTTCAGGGCAACAGCTCCGACAATGTCGGCGATGCCATCAACAACATAGACGGAGACCTGACCAATTTGGGTAACCAGATTACCAGCCTGAACAACGGCACAACCGGTATTGTCCAGCAAACCGGCGGCGCACCGGGCAATGGCGAGATTACCGTAGGCGCGGGAACCGGAGGAACATCTATCAACGTTGCCGGAACCGATGGCGACCGCGTGGTTACTGGGGTTGCCGACGGCGCGGTCAATGCGGCCAGCACTGATGCGGTCAATGGCAGCCAGCTGTTCGCGGTGCAAACGGTCGCGGACGGAGCATTACAGCGTAGCGGCGGCACGATGACCGGCGATTTGAGCCTTGGTGGTAACCGGATCACCGATGTTGCTGCGCCGCTTGCTGGCACCGATGCTGTTAATCGCGACTATGTCGATGGTGTGGCCGCATCGCAGGCCGCAACCACCACCAATATCGGTGAGACTGTTGCCGATGCTTTGGGCGGCGGATCGACCTATAACCCCGTCACAGGCGGCGTGAGCGCTCCCACCTATAATGTCGGCGGGCGAGGTTACAGCAATGTCGGCGATGCTTTGGGTGCGTCCAATATGCTGGCGGTGCAATATGTCCCCGACGCCAATGGCCTTCCAACCAACGCCGTAAGACTGGGCGCGATGGCAGGTGCGCCGCCGGTATCGGTCACCAATGTCGCCAATGGCAATATAGCGACCGGCAGCACCGATGCGGTCAATGGCGGACAGCTTTATGATGTCAGCGTGGTAGCCAATGGTGCACTTCAACGCACAGGCGGCACATTGTCGGGGAACCTTAACCTCGGCGGCAATCGGATCACCGGCCTTGCCAATCCGGTTGATGCGTCCGATGCGGCAACGCGCGGTTATGTCGATGCCCTGCAATTGCAGAATTTGAATAATTTCAATCTGCTGACGACCGGCCTGAATAATGCGTTCAAAGGAATTGAGCGCAATAGTCAGGGCGTAGCGCTGGCCATCGCCATGGGCGGCGGTTTCCTTTCGGATGATAAGGATTTCTCGCTCTGGGGAGCATGGGGCAATTTTGCCGGATATAATGCGGCGGCCTTGCAAACCTATATCCGCTTAAGCGATGATACTTATATCAATGCGGGCCTCAGCTATGGTTTTGAAGAACAATTGATCGGAACTCGAGTAGGTTTCGGTATCCAATTCTAAACCGTTGATTCAAAAATAAAGGCGTGGATGCGGGGCAACTGTTTCCACGCCTTTTTTGAAACAGGAGAGTAAGATGAAAATTGATAAACCTTGGATGATATGGCCCTTGTCTGTGGCAATGGCGTCTGTGTTTTTAACGGGTCCGGTCATAGCAAACAGCACCGGTTTGGATGCAGGTCAAATCCCGATCGAACAGGCGCAAAAGCAGGTGTCTGATGCAAAAATCGCTTATCTGCAACGCAGCAAAGCAAAACCCTCCCCCGCTCCCGCTGTACCTGCCCCGGCGGCGCAAATCCAAATGCCGCCGCCCGAAGCAATGATTATTATGATCCGGTCCTCTTTGGTCGCGTTAAGTCAGGCCAATGTGACCAATAATTATACCGTGTTGAACCAATTAGGCTCCTATAATTTCCGGACTGCCAATCCCCCTGCCCGACTGGCCGAGTTATTCGCTCCGTTTCGGACCAATAAAATTGACCTGGCACCGGTGGTGTTCGTGACCCCGCAATTGGTGCAGCAACCGCAAATCGTGGACGGCAAATTGCGCCTCGTCGGCAATTTCCCGACACAGCCAATGCGGGTGGATTTTGACCTGCAATTCGAACCGACAGAAGGGCTTTGGAAACTATTCGGTCTTTCGGTCAATTTGAACCGTGCACAGGCCGCAGCCCAGCCGCAATTTGTTCCCGGTAACGGCGCACAAACACCCGGCCGTTAATCCTTTTGTTGCGACCCAGAAAGATAAGGGGATCGGCGCGGCGCCGGTCCCCTTTTTTGCTGCGCAGATATTGCGGCTGTGGTGCGGCTTTATTGCTGCCTAGGATTCTGGCATTTGCCTATTTTTTAAGCAGTTCTTCTTGCCGTCCAAATGGATAGGGACCGGAATCCGCCATTAGCAAAAATTGGCATGATATTTGATACTGTGCGGGCATTGATGTGCGCGGGAAAGCAATCACATATTCTGGCGTGACGAAAAAAGAGGGGAAGAACCCATGAAAAAAATTGAAGCGATCATTAAACCGTTCAAGCTTGACGAGGTTAAAGAGGCGCTGCACGAAGTTGGTGTATCGGGTATAACCGTGACCGAAGCCAAAGGTTTCGGCCGTCAAAAAGGCCATACCGAACTCTATCGCGGCGCAGAATATGTCGTCGATTTCCTGCCCAAGGTGAAATTGGAGGTTGTCGTCGAAAACGCGCTGGCCGACCGCGTGGTAGAAGCCATCGCCGCAGCGGCCCAAACAGGCCGGATCGGCGACGGCAAAATTTTCGTAATCCCCGGTTGAATCGGCGCTGCGCATCCGCACCGGCGAACGGGATGATGAA
>JAAURJ010000043.1 GCA_012032285.1 Sphingomonadales bacterium | reverse complement strand
GGACATTAAAATGGCTTCGATCTCGAAACAAAATGCCCTTGCAGGCAGAATAGCTGCCTGCGGCGTGCATTTTGCTCCAATATCTTCGCCATTTTGATGCCTCGAATGGGTATTTAATAGGTCCTGAGCCTAGATAATTTGACGAACACTATCTAAACAGCCTCTTCGGTGCTTCGGTGCTTTGGGTGCAAAATTTTGGTGCACAAAGTCACAGAGATTATGTGGCGCCACTGGAGTTCCCGGAACGTCTTATTCGCCCCAAAGCTCCGGCTTGCTTTCCAGAAACTTGGTCATCCAGACCGTCAGTTTCTGATAATCCTCGATCGAAGCGTGATAGTCGCAAGCGGAAGTATCCAGCGTCAAATCCTTGAGCGTGAGAAGTGTGAAATCCCGAAAACCGATCCGCTTTGCCTCCGCTGTCAGCGTGTCCTGTGCCAGCCGCGCATATTTGGCAGCTTCCGGGTCAGATATATCTCCGCTGATCGGCCAGAGGATCACCAATGCCGCCCCCGGACTTCGCACGTGCAGCTGACCCAAGAATTGGGCATAGGATTGCATGAAATCCTGAGCAAATTGTTCAGTGCTTTGCCACTTCTCATCCTTCTTCAGCGGCGTCGAAATATCATTGCCGCCAAGGCCCACAAGAATAATCTGTGGCTGCCATTTGGGATCGGCATAAGACACGCTCTTGTCATAGAGGGTAAATGGATAGAGCGCAGGCATTGTCACACCCGGCTCTGCGCCGTCATAATTGCGGATGATGCCGCGGCCCGAATAGGCATTCACCTGATAATCGGCATTGAAGTGCTTTGCGGTCAGCGCCGGGTAAGCAATTTGCGTGTCGGACAGCAGCCGCACTTCCTCCTTGGTGCATTCGCGCTTGGTTGACCGCACGCCATATCCCGCCATGCCGGAGTCACCGATAAATTCGATCTGCCGTTTGCGCGGTGTTGAACGCCCTGCCTTGGCACCTTTGTTAATGTAAAACCCCTGAAATGCACCCACGCCGTTGATACTCTCGGTCACTTTTTCGAGTCGCAGCTTGTGCGGCTGGCGCGATAGCCCGCCGACTTTGAAAACCCCTGACCCCGGCTGGGCGATTGTAATCGGCTTACCGCCATCGACAAACAGCCGATATTCATTAAGCGGATCATCAAATTTCAACAGGACGTTATCGCCTGTGAACGCTGCCTCAAAATACACAGCAGGCCATTGATGCACATAGCTGACCGCCCCCTTGGGCATCGGCGCGGGCAAGGCCGTCTCGCTGACCCGGCCAACTGCGCGCACCGGCAACGGCTTCACACCCTTTGTCTGAATTTCTTTAATGTCAGCGGGAGCAACACTTTGCGCGAGCGCCGGGATCACACTGCCTGACAAAAATGCACCAGCGATCATAATGGTGAATATTCTGCGCATGTTATCTCCCCTTTGCTATGCCGCCTAAAGCTTCGCGTTAAGATATTAAATGTCAAGCGAGGCAACGCAGCCTTTGCGGCGTTTGCGCGAGTCAGCCGAGGTCGCCAAATTCCCCGGCAAAGCATCAGGCCGCCTTGCCCACCGCCTCGGCAAGCACGTTTGCCACATAGGCGTTCAACGACACGCCTTCACGCGCTGCCACATGTTTCAACTTTTCATGCAAGCTGCGCGGCACGCGCTGTCGCCATTGGCCAAGCGCATCCGGCCCCGGTGTCTTGCGGCCAAGCTGCTTTGCAGCATCCTGCCATTCCACTATCGCGGCTTCGGCATCGGCCAGCGCCGCCTCTGGCGTATCACCATCGCCCATGCAGCCGGGAAGTGCCGGCACCGTCGCCAACCAGCCACCACCATCCGCTTCAGACAGCGGCTCAACCATGATCGCATATTCAGTCATTTTCGCCATCATCGCTTCCTTTTGCATATTCCATCAGCTTGCGGATATAGATCGGCTTGATCGGGCGCTTCGCCGGAATGGTCAGGATCGCCTCGCTATCGGGGATCGCCACCTTCCAATGCGACCCGCCACCAGAAGGCGGCAGGCACGTCCAGCCAAGTCGGTCACACACCGCCTGCACATCTGCGATTGTCCAGTCCCCGGCGGGATTGCGACGCATCTTTGCAAGCAGCTTGTCCGCTTTTGTCATTATCAAGTGATACCGTATAAGGTATCAAATGTCAAGAGTTGATGATTGTTTCATACACTACCCCCTCCGTTTACGGGAGGGGCTGGGAGTGGGTGCAGGCGCGAGTCTGCGCGCCAATATTTCCGTTGCATTCCCCCAGAGTCAAAAGCGCCGCAGACGCGCCGCGACCACACCCTACCCTCTCCCGCATAAGGAGAGGGGGCTTAATCGGTAAGTTTAGTATTGTGTCCCCGGAATTCTATTCAAAAATTGAAGACTTAGTTGATGATTCAAAGTGATATGGTATTCCATCATGGCTATCACGGGTTGGCTCTCCCAAATCATTTGCGATTTGCGTCTCACTGCCTGTAATAACACGTTGCTCTTCGGTATCGGCATAGTCATCATAGTAGGTTCGGCTAGGCTCTTCATAATTGACCAGATGATCAATTTCATGTGCAAGGCCAAGAGCAGCAGATTGGTGGCCTTTTTCTACAATCAATCCTGCACGTGCATCCCAGTCTATACTTCCATTCGCTCTGTCAACACGCGTGACACGATAGCTATTCATACCGATGGTAGTACAGTCAGGAAGCGAAGCGAGCAAATCGACAGCCGTTTCTGATTTCCAATTTCCGCTTTGGTCAGTGCCCTGCAAATAGCTCAAGGCTTCACCAAGATCTGCAATATCCTGCGGCGTTGCGTTTCGGATGTTGAAATCATCAATGGTTTTTGGCTCGGTAACAAAAAGCCCCAACAAATCACTGGTCAGTGAACTGGTCGCTGCGCAGGCGCGGTCTGACCGGTCCGAAGTCTCAATCTGTTGTTGTGCAAGATGTATCTGCGCTTCGTCTGGCTGCCCAGGACGTAGCTGCGCCAAGGCTGACAACCGTTCATAAGTGCCTTGCTCAACAGGCGAAAGCCTAACCCCATTGTCTATTTTTAACTGAAGCGATTCCCTCTCGCCAAGGGCATCCGCCCCGGCCAACGAACTTGGGGCAAATCTTTGCGTGCTATCCCCACGCGTCGAGGAATCGCTGCTCCCAGCAGGACGAACCGACGAATTTGCAGATGCTTGCATGATAATTAAGCCTTTAGCTATCGCATGATTATTGTGCGTTAAACTAATTTCAGGCTTCAGCAACTAAACGAATCGTTTAGATCGCATCATTGGATGGCTTGCGTCTGTAATCTCACTCCACCGTCACACTCTTCGCCAGATTCCTCGGCTGATCCACATCGGTGCCCTTGGCGCACGCGACATGGTAGGCCAGCAGTTGCACCGGCACGGCATAGACAAGCGGCGCGATCAGGGGGTGGACATTGGGCATTTCGATGGTCGCCATGCAACCTTCGCCCGCCTCCGCAATCCCTTCGGCATCGCTGATCAGCACAATCTTGCCGCCGCGCGCACGGACCTCTTGCATATTGCTGACGGTTTTTTCGAACAATGGCCCCGACGGCGCGAGCACGATTACCGGCACCGCTTCGTCAATCAGCGCAATCGGGCCATGCTTCATTTCGCCGCTCGCATAGCCTTCGGCATGAATATAGCTAATCTCTTTCAGCTTCAGCGCCCCTTCAAGCGCCAGCGGATAATCGGGGCCGCGCCCAAGATACAGCACATCACGGGCCGGTGCGATCAGATGCGCCATGCCAGCGATTTCATCATCATGCGCCAGCGCAGCGTTCAGCGCGGCGGGGATTTCGGTAAGGTGCCCGACAATTTCGCGCTCCTCATCCCGCGTCATCCGCCCCTTTACCACCGCCAAATGCGCGGCGAGCGCCGCCAGCACCGCAAGCTGGCAGGAAAACGCCTTGGTTGAGGCAACGCCTATTTCCGGCCCGGCATGGGTGGGCAAAAGCAGGTCGGCTTCTCGCGCCATGCTGCTGGTGGGCACATTGACGACCACAGCGATTTTTTGCCCTTCGCCCTTCGCATGGCGCAGCGCGGCGAGCGTGTCGGCGGTTTCGCCAGACTGGCTGATGAACAGGGCCAGTCCGCCCGCCTCCAGCACCGGTTCGCGGTACCGAAATTCAGATGCGAAATCGAGATCGACAGGCACGCGGGCAAATTGTTCGAACCAATATTTGGCGACCATCCCGGCATAATAGCTGGTGCCGCACGCCACGATCGTAACGCGCTTTATATCGCGCAGCTCAAAGTCCATTTGCGGCAACGCCACCTGCTGTTCCAAAGGGCGGATATAGCTGCGCAATGTCTGCGCGACCACGGTGGGCTGTTCGAAAATCTCTTTTTGCATAAAATGGCGGTAGGGGCCTTTTTCCACCGCCGCCGCGCTGACGCCGCTGGTGGTGATTTCGCGCTCCACGGGATTATTGCCTGCATCGTAAATTTGCGCTCCATCGGCGGTGACCACAACCCAGTCGCCTTCCTCCAGATAAGCGATTTTCTGCGTCAACGGAGCGAGCGCGAGCGCGTCGCTGCCCAGATATGTTTCGCCCTCGCCATAACCAACGACCAGCGGGCTGCCGAGCCGTGCGCCGATCAGCATATCGTCATGTGCGCGGAACGCGATGGCGAGCGCAAAAGCACCGCGCAGCATGGGTAGTACCGCCTGCACTGCTTGCTCCGGCGATTTGCCTGCCTCCACTTGCTCGCTGACCAGATGCGCGACAACCTCGGTATCGGTTTCGCTTTCAAACCGGCGGCCCGCGCGGTCAATTCATCGCGCAATGTTTTGAAATTTTCAATAATGCCATTATGGACCAACGCCACTTCGCCCGTCGCATGGGGGTGGGCATTGTTGGTGGTCGGCGCCCCGTGCGTGGCCCAGCGCGTGTGCGCGATGCCGGTATTGCCCGCCGCATCGTCGGCTTTCAGCACCTTGACAAGATTGGCCAGCTTGCCCTCGGCGCGGCGGCGGATCAATTGGCCATCCTGCACCGTGCACACCCCAGCCGAGTCATAGCCGCGATATTCCATGCGTTTGAGGCCGTCGACCAGCCGGTCCGATACAGCATCCTTGCCAACTATTCCAATTATTCCGCACATGGGTCAGGGTCTTTCTAGGGTTTGATATAGGGTACACGGACTCCAGGCGTTTCTGCCGTAAAATCCTTTGTATTTCGTGTAACAAGAATGGAGCCATTGATTTGCGCGGTCGCAAATATATAGGCGTCCAGCAATTTGATCTGCATTCTATAGCGAATATTGGCCGCAGCCAACGCTATCCGCGCGTCCAGTTCGACAACCTCAAAGGGGGAGATAATCCGCTGAATTTCATCGCGGCGCTCTAGCGGCTCTCCGGCCAGAATTTCGGTCCAGACGATCCTGCTGATCCTGTGCCTTGGATAACGCGCCAGTTCATTCGTCGCCGCCTGAGAATCATTCAGCCAGTCAATCACAATATTGGTATCGAAGAAAGGATCGGACACAGATTAAATATCTTCGTAAGGGGTGCGATCTTCACGGATAGCAAGTTGATATTCCAACCCGTCGCCAATATCTTTGCGGTCTTTCCAATAGCCGCGCCCTCTTTTAATCCAGTCCTTATTATCGGCATTATGCGCCAGATACATTTTTACGGCCTCACGAATGGCCGCCGCGCGGGAGCTCTTTTTCTTACTGGCAAGGGCGTCCAGCTCAATCAGGTCTTCTTCAGGAAGGTCGGCGAGAATGCGTGTCATTATGATATATGTATATCATATCACTATATCATATCAAGTTCAAACTGCTTCAAAACCCTGTCTTCTGCTAATTGGTTGAACTTAAAGTTCGTAATCATTGCCTCAATAACTGGATTGCGGTTGGCCTCTTTGCCGCCAACATGATAAAAATGCTCTCTTGTCGCTACGTTGAAAATCGACCAATGCGTTTCGATAAATTCATTCTTCCGAAAATCGTTATGGTGCCATGAAGACAAGATGAAACGCGCGTCAGTTAGAGTAAGCAAATCTGCAAGCTCAGTTTCAAAGACCTCGTCCCAACTGCTGAAGTAATCCGCATGCCTTCCGATATAAGGCGGATCACAATATATGATGTCGCCAGAATGAGCAGATCGAATAGTTGTCTGAAAACTCTGACATACAAATTCAAAATCTTTGGTCCGAAGTGTATCAAAAACCCATGCAACCTGATTTACGATCTTTGTCACATAGGCTTGTGCAAATCGATTTGGCTTCCGGCAAAAAGGGATGTTGAATCCGCCCTTTTTGTTGAACCGGATCATGCCGTTGAATCCCGCACGATTTACAAAAAGGAAATCGAGTGGATTGCCTTCGTCGTTAAAGCGATCTCGAACATAGTAATAATGACTCTCTCCACGATCCCGCAGCAACTGCCCTTCACTTTCAAGATAGGTTCGAACTGTCTGTGGGCAAATTTCCCCCTCATTGATTCGTTGATAAAATTTTATCAGATGCGGATTAAGATCACACAACAATGCCCGATTTGGTGCAAGATTCAACGCCACCACACCAGTTCCTAGAAATGGCTCAATCCAACGTCCTGAAAAATTTTTAGGAATCGCTGATGAAATCCAAGGCACCAGTTTTGTCTTAATGCCCTGCGACTTTATTGGTGGTACTTTTACCTTTGTCATCTCAACCTTTCGTCCGGCGAGGAACTATTTTTGAAACGTCGCCGTTTCTGTAGGCAACCAATTGATCAAGTCTACCAAGCGGTTTGAAGTTTCCTTGGTTATCAGGAATTTTCAGCTTGCCATGATTCATCCAATACTCGTCAAACCATGCCTCACCGAGCTTTGCGAATATGCCGTTCTTCGCCAAGATGTCTTCAATACAAACGATGCTGCCGATATTCGCGGTGTTGCCACTGCCTTTTCTATCACTTGCAAGCTGCCACTTCTCTGCCACGAAAAACTGCATGTTGCTCATTACAGAAGCAATTTTTTCAACCTCTTTGATTGTGACCTGTTTGGTCTCATCAATCGTTGCGGATTTAGCGCGGTCATAAATTAGGCCAAGGCAAAAATGACCGCTATAGTCTGAATATGGGTACAAAATGTTCTTTGCGCTGCCTCTATCCGTGAAATATCCTGCATAAGAGCCAAGCGTGAACCCATTACATAGAAATGGTTTTTCCGGCTTTCGATAAGTGGTTTTCAAATCAACAGCGAACTTGATCTGCTGATCCTTTTGATGAATAAAGCTCATATCAGGGTAGTGATTCTGATGCTCCGGCAATTCCAGCACGAAGCCATTCTCCCGAGCAAATTCCAAAATCATCGGAAATATGTGAATTTCCAGAATCTTCGATGTAACTTTTGTATCTGACGAGATTGAATAAACATTCAAATAGGCATCAACAAAACCCTTCACGGCCCATTGCCCATCGGGCGTACACACCCTGCCTGCCAAGCCACCGACAAATTCGGTCAAGGCCTTTGAGAATTGTTGCTTCGCTAGATTTTTTTGATCGGTTGAGGCCATAAATTACTCTATACCGCTTTGTTATGGGCCGTCACCCCTTCTTCTTCGCGCTCACTTCATTAAACCTATCCGCCCAGCCTGTTTTCGCGGTCTGTTCTGCGCGGGTTAGGCAAAGGTCCCCGGGTGCTACATCCCTCGTCACGATGCTGCCTGCGCCGACAATCGCACCATTGCCGATTTTGACCGGCGCGACCAGTGCGCTGTTGCTGCCGATAAAGGCGCCTTCGCCGATCACCGTCTGATATTTGAAATAGCCATCATAATTGCAGGTGATCGTGCCCGCGCCGATATTCGCGCCCGCGCCGATGGTGGCATCGCCCAAATAGGTCAGGTGGCTCGCCTTTGCGCCTTTGCCCAGCGTTGCTTTTTTCATTTCAACGAAATTGCCAACCTTGCTGTCCTCCTCCATCAATGCACCGGGACGCAGCCGCGCAAAGGGGCCGACGCTCGCGCCTGAACAGATAGTTGCGCCTTCGATATGAGAAAATGCGTGGATCGAAACATGGCTGGCGATGCTAACGCCGGGGCCGAAAAACACATTGGGTTCGATCATGACATCGCGGCCAATGGAGGTATCATAGGAAAAAAAGACGGTTTCAGGAGCGGTCATTGATACCCCCGCCTCCATCGCCTGTTTGCGGCGGCGCTGCTGCCATGCCGCCTCCATCGCGGCGAGTTCAAAACGGCTGTTAACGCCCGCCACTTCTTCCTCTCCGGTTTCAATAAACCGCGCCACATGGCCCTCGCCCAGCGCATGGGTCACCACATCGGGCAGATAATATTCGCCCGCTACATTGTCGTTTTTCACGGTTTCAAGCAGCCGCCACAGATCATCGCTATGCACCAGCATCACGCCCGAATTGCAAAGCGTCAGCTTTCGCTCGGCCTCATCCGCATCCTTATATTCGACCATTTTGACGATCCGGTCAAAGCCATTGGTCAGTATCCGGCCATAGGCGCCGGGTTCTGCGAGCCGGAAAGCAAGCACCGCGACCTTGGTTTCCTCATCCTGCAATAGCGTCGCCAAACGCTGCACCGTTTCAGTCTGCAAAAAGGCACATCGCCAAAGCAGATCAGGATATTGCCGGAAAAACCCGTCAAGGCCTGCTTCGCCTGTAACGCCGCATGGGCCGTACCCAATTGATCCTCTTGCAAGGCAATAGTGGCGCCCGATCCCGCTAACGACTGTTCCAACTGTTCGCGCCGGTCCCCTGCTACCACGATTTTATGCGCCGGTTTTAACCGGTTGATCGCATCGAGCAGGTGGAACAGCATTGGCCGCCCGGCAATAGGGTGCAGCACTTTATGCAGATCGGACTTCATTCGGGTGCCCTTGCCAGCGGCAAGGATGATGGCGGCAATATGGGTATCGTCTCTCATGAAAGCCCCATGCCATCAAATGCTTGCGGTTTCCATAATTATTCGGTCAGGAGATATGCCTTGGATGCAAGCAATGTTCGCCCTGCTTCACGCTTTGCTCAATGCTCTGCCCCGCTATGGGCAAAGCGGCTATTATGGCCGCGCGTTAGCAAAAAAGCGGCGCAAAGCCGTTACCCGCCGACCAGCTTCATCAACTTGCGTTCCACCGGCGCGAGCAGGGGGCCAAGTTCATGGCCGCGTTTCAAAACATGACCGCCTTCACCGATCAGCACCCACATACCCTGTTTACTGCGTAGAGCCGGGCGTTTTTCAATCCGGTATTCCGCCCGTTCGGCAGCACGGCGAAAGGCGCTGAAACAAGCGGCGTCCTTATCCATGTCAATGGCATAATCTTTCCATTTGCCCGCCGCGACCATTCGGCCATATAGGTTTAGTATCTGCCCCAATTCCTCCCTGTCAAAACCGACCTGCGTGCCGCGCGGAGCGGGTTTTGGAAATGGGGTGATGATGGCGCTCAAGCTTTTTTGGCTCCGGCATCAATGTCAGCGCTCTCTGTTTTTGGCGCATTGGTTTTTGCTGCATCTGCTTTTACTGGCCGCTTTGGCGGGTCCAGCTTGGTCACTCGCGATTTTTCGGCGGGCTTCTCCCCCCGCTGCGCCAGCAGAGCAGCGACCTGTCGTTGCAGCGTTTCAACCTCGCATTTCAACAATTCCATGCCCTGTGTCGCGGGGTCGAATTTTTCGCTGCACGGCGTGCCATAGGGGATGAAATCCTGCTCATAGGTTTCCGCCTTTACTAGGGCGGCCCGCGATTTCGGCCCAACCATGGTGGCGCCTGCGGGTACATCGCTGGTAACAACCGCATTGGCCCCGATTCGTGCCCGTTCCCCCACGGTTATCGGACCCAAAACCTGCGCCCCTGCGCCGATGATGACATTATCGGCGATCGTCGGATGCCGTTTGCCGCCCTCGCCGTTAGTCGGATTGGTGCCGCCCAGTGTAACACATTGATATATAGTGACATTATCGCCTATAATCGCGGTTTCGCCAATCACAGTAAAGCCATGGTCGATAAAGAAATGCTTGCCGATTTTCGCGCCGGGATGGATATCAATCGCGGTTATGGTGCGCGAAAAATGATTGATCAACCGGGCCATAAAAAACAGCCGCCCTTCAAACAACCAATGGGCAATGCGGTGATAGCCCAGCGCCCAAACGCCGGGATAAAGCAGCACCTCCATACGCGAACGCGGCGCAGGGTCGCGGGCAATGATAGAATCCAGATAATCAATCAGCCTGGACAACATGGTTTTTTCTCCTCCCGACAGCAAAATCGGCGCATAACGGGATAATATTCGCTTTATAATCGGGCATAGTTAAGCACTGTTATAAATTTATTCCAGAGATTGCGGCAAAAAAGCTCGCATTGAGTGAGTGGAACGATTATTATTTCATTCTTATAAGGAATAATCGATCAATGAGCATTTATCTCCCCACTCTCAAACAATTGCAATATCTCGTCGCGCTTAAGGAGCATGGCCATTTCGGCAAAGCGGCGCAGGCCAGTTTCGTTACACAGTCCACCCTGTCCGCTGGCGTAAGGGAATTGGAAACGCTGCTTGGCCTTACCCTTGTCGAGCGCACACGCCGGGTGGTGCGTTTTACCGCGCTCGGCGACCGGATCGTGGACAAGGCACACCGGATATTAAGGGAGGCGGAAGAATTGGCTGAAATAGCCCGTTCCGCCGGAAAACCGCTGGCGAGCGACCTTCGGATGAGCGTTATTCCAACGACTTGCCCCTTCTGCTGCCCAAATTGCTGCCCAGCCTGCGCAAACAATATCCCGAATTGAAGCTTTATCTGCGCGAAGAAACCAGCGCTGCGGCCATTGAGGCTTTGCATCATGGCAGGTGGATTGCGTGCTGCTCGCCCTGCCCTTTGCGGCGGGTGATGTGGAAAGCGCAGATATATGCGAAGATGGACTTTATGTTGCCATGCCGCAGGGCGAGCCTGTCGATCCGCCCGCGACCATATCGCCCGACCTGATCGATGAATCGCGGCTGTTGCTTTTGGTCGACGGCCATTGTTTGAAGGACCATGCGCTCGCCGCGTGTAACCGCCCCGAACTGCGCGCCAATGCCAGCATGATGGGCACCTCGCTCTATACATTGATCCAATGGTGGATAACGGGCTTGGCCTGACCCTGATCCCGCAAATGGCGGTGGAAGCGGGATTATTGAAAGGCACCGAAGTGGTGGCCCGGCCGCTCAACGCCGATCATGCCAGCCGCCAGGTCGCGCTTATCTGGCGCACCAACAGCCCGCGGCGCGAAGAATATCAAATGCTTGCCGCCGCGATGCGCGAATTGCAGGCGAGTTGAAACAGGTTTTACGCAAAGGCGCTAAGGTCAGGCCCTAAGATTATGAAGTTCGTCATTGCGGGGGGGGGCATCGCCCCCAAAGCAATCCAGCGCTGCCTTTCTATCAATCCCATTTGTCCGCACGGGCGGTGTCAGTGTCTTTTGCGGTGACCCAAGCGGAGCTGCCGCCTGCATAAATTTCCTTTTTCCAGAATGGCGCATCGGTTTTAAGCCGGTCAATCAGGAAAGCGCAAGCCTCCAATGCGGCGGCCCGGTGCGCGGCGGCGGCGGCCACCATGACGATTTCTTCCCCAACCGCTATCCGGCCGGTGCGGTGGATGATGACCGAGCCGAGCAAACCCCAACGCTGTTCTGCTTGCCGCGCCAAGATTTCCAGCGCAGCAACCGTCATCGCCGGATAATGTTCCAATTCGATGGCGATCACATCGCCGCCTTCGCCATGATCGGCCCGCGCAATGCCGGTAAAGCTGGCCACCGCACCGCCGCCCAGCGCGTGTAAAGGCGCTTGCATCACGCCAGCGTCAAAGCGTTCTTCCTGAACATATATGCCTATCATCCGCCGGTTACGGGCGGAAATATCGCAAGCTCCCGTGCGTCCTTTAGGCTGGCATTACTCTTTGCCATTTGCTGGTCAAGCGCAAAGCGCAGCTTTTCCGGGTTCGCAAAGGCCGCAGCATGGGCGCTGCTTTGCGCGCTAAGCCATGTGAGGCAATCATCAATGCTTTGGATACCATCCGGCAAGTCATATTCATCGCCATCACGGCCCACCGTCTCTCGGACAGAAGCAAAATAGATGATTTGCATTACCCGCCAGCCCTCCTCGTCAATCCATATGTTTGATACCGGCCCGCAGATAATCCCACCCGGTCACCAGCGTCAGTATCGCCGCCGCCCATAAAAGGCCGAGCGAAGCCGGTTTGATCCATTCCCATGCGGGCAGTGCGCCGGCCAATATGATCCCGCCAAAGGCCAGAAGCTGCGCCGTGGTTTTCCATTTGGCAAGCTGCGACACCGGCACAGATATCTGAAGTCCGGCCAAAAATTCGCGCAAACCCGATACGGTTATTTCGCGCAGCAATATGATCAACGCCGCGATCACGTGCCACGCGTCAACATCGCGGGTAAAAACAAGCAGCAATATCACCGCCGCAACCATGATTTTGTCGGCTATCGGATCAAGGAATATGCCAAGTTTTGAAACTGTGCCCTGCGACCGGGCAAGATAGCCGTCAAAATAATCGGTAATACCCATCAGGCAGTATAGCCCAAAGGCGAGCGCATAATCGATTGCCGTCGGTTGCAAGCCCCTGCCGCTCATGCTGGGCCAGAGTAGGAACACAAGGATTGGCACCGCAAATATGCGCGACAGGGTGAGGATGTTCGGAAGGCTTAACATATGTATAAAGTAATAGACTCATTCTTAAGCAAAATCACGCCTCTATTTTGTTTGTTTTCATATAACCGTAAAACGTCCTTACTATGCTGTCGTTGATAAAGATGTTTGCGATACCGTCATCAATCGCTACAGCGGGCAAACCAAAAATAGGGGATTATCCAGATTCATGCAGACTTCCTTGGCTTTGCTGAACAAGCGCCGCTTTCTGCCTTTATTCGTCACGCAATTCCTGAATGCGTTTAACGATAATTTTTTCAAAATGGCGATGGTGATATTGGTCACCTATCATATTTATTCCGACCCAAAGGTGGAGGCGAGCTTTAACGCGCTCGCCGGGGCGGTTTTCATCCTGCCCTTTTTCCTGCTGTCGGCTGTGTCGGGGCAATTGGCCGACCGGGTTGACAAAATAAGGGTGATCCGAGCGGTTAAGAGTGCCGAAATTGGAATCATGATTGTCGGCGCGGGCGGCATGATGCTGGAGAATGTGCCGATGATGCTGCTCGCACTATTTGCCATGGGGGTGCATTCGACATTTTTCGGCCCAATCAAATATGGCATATTGCCGCAGCATCTGGAGGAAAAAGAGGTTTTGGGCGGCACCGGCCTTGTCGAGGCCGGCACCTATATTGCGATATTGGCCGGAACAATCGCAGGCGGTATCATTCCGCCCGCATGGTCGGCCATTGGTGTTATTGCCTGCGCGATTATTGGCCGCGCCGCCGCGCAATATGTGCCCGCCGCGCCGCCCGAAAACGGCACGGCGCAAATCAAGTTAGACTGGAATATCTTTCGCGGCAGTTACCGGCTGTTAAAGGAGATATTGCATTATCGCCGTCTGCGCCTTGCCATCATCTGCATCAGTTTCTTTTGGGCGATTGGTGCGGTGCTGGCGTCGCAATTTCCGCCGATGGTCAAAAATGCGCTGGGCGGCGATAATACAGTTGCGACATTGTTCACCGCAATATTCTCGGTCGGCGTTGCCATCGGATCGGTGGCGGTCAACCGTTTGTTAAAAGGCGAGGTATCCGCCCGCTACTCCCCCATTTCGGTTATCTTTATGGGATTGTTCGTTCTGTTATTGTGGTGGAATATCCGCATCTGGCCGCACGCCACCGACCAGCTTATGGATTACCGGGATTTTTTAAGCCTGACCCAAGGGGATTTCATCCTGATCTCGCTTTTTGGTATTGCGGTTGCCGGCGGTATGTTTGTTGTGCCGCTCTATGCCTTTTTAACCACCACTGTCGCCAAATCTGCGACCGCGCGGACCATTGCCGCGAATAACATCGTCAACAGCGGCGCGATGGTGGCGGGCGCATTATTTTATGCGCTGCTCGTCCATTTCGGGGTCAGTATTGCCGATACATTATTCCTGATCGCCGCGGCCTGTCTTGTGTCTGCATGGCTTGCCTATCTCCTGCATCAGGCCAGCAAGGATAATCATTCGGAACCAGATCTTAAGCTATAAACGTATAGAATACGATGAAAAAGGCGGTGAAGCTGAGGAGGAACAAATGCGTATCTTCCTTTTTCCACCATGTGTCCGGCTTCGGCTCCAAAATCAGCACGCCGCCTGCGGGTGGGGGCAGCATCCGGCGAAGGGGATGGCGGGCGGCTTCGTTCAGGCTGACAAGTTTTCTGTTTTCCATGGACGCTTGTTAATCTTTTGTTAGGGATAATGACCAGAGCGAAAGATGGTTAAGCAACGAAGCTTGTCCGGGTTGTTCCATAATGCGACAATGCGGGCCACGCAGGTTAATGATGTGCAGAAACTATCGGAGGGGATGAAAGATGAAGATTACAGGCAAAGTGGCGGTGGTGACCGGCGGGACCGACGGTATCGGTATTGAAATTGCCCGGCAATTAAAGGCCAAGGGTGCAAGTATAATCGTTTGCGGCCGCCGCGCTGATTATCTGAAGGCTGCGGAAAAGGAAGGCATGGAGGCCATCTCCGCCGATTTGTCCCATGCCGCTGGATGCGATGAATTTGTCAAAAAATTGGCAGGTCGCCCTATTGATTTATTGATCAACAATGCCGGGATGAGCGGCAATTTTGGCCCCGGTGAGCCGGTGGATCTGGCGCTGACCGACCGGGCCATATTCCTGAACCTGAATGCGCCGATGCATTTGATAGCTTTGTTACTGCCCACATTATTGGAGCGCGACGAGGCGGCGATTGTTAATGTGACATCGGGGCTTGCTATTGCGCCTAGGGCAGGCGGGCCGGTATATTGCGCCAGCAAGGCGGGCCTGCGCAGCTTCACCCAAAGCCTGCGCCACAATCTGGCGAGCAGCAATGTCCATGTGATTGAAGCCTTGCCGCCGGTTGTCGATACCAGCATGACGGCCACACGCAGCGGGAGCAAGATGAGCGCAAAGGATTGCGCCGCGCAAATCGTCGATGCCATTATCAGCAATAAGGCCGAAGCCAATGTCGGCATGGTCAAAATGCTGCGGCTTGTCTATTCCCTATCGCCCGCATTGGCCCGTATGGTGATGATCCGTTATTAACGGTCAGGACACAGGGTGCCTGAGGTCTGTGCCTAAGGGCCTGAGCCTAAAGCACCTTATCAACCGCAGCGCTCCATCCTTTTAGCCGGGCCATGCGGACATCTTCGTCCATAGAAGGCAGAAAACGGCTTGTCTTTCCACGCATCGCCGCCGCATCCGATAAGCCGCGATAAATCCCCGCGCCCACCGCCGCCAGCATCGCCGCGCCAAGCGCCGTGGTTTCGATAAATTCGGGGCGTTCAACCGGGATATTCAATATATCGGCCAGATCCTGCGCCATCCAGTCATTGGCCACCATGCCGCCGTCAATGCGCAGTTCCGCCCAGTCATTTTTATCAGCGGAATAGGCATTTTTCAGGTCGTGCGCCTGATACGCCATCGCCTCCAAAGCGGCGCGGGCAATATGCGCTTTTTTCGCGGCAAAGCTAAGCCCGCTGATTATGCCGCGTGCGTCGGGCCGCCAATAGGGCGCACCAAGCCCCGACAGCGCAGGGACCAGATAAACGCCGCCATTATCGGCAACGCTGCGGGCCAGCGGTTCGGTTTCTTGCGCACCGGTAATCAGGCCGAGATCATCGCGTAGCCATTGCACCAGCGACCCCGCGACAAAAACCGATCCTTCCAGCGCATAATGCCGCTCTCCGTTTAACTGCCATGCAATGGTGGAAAGCAGCTTATGCCCCGAACGCGGCATGGTTTTTCCGGTTTGGGTCAGGATGAACGCGCCGGTGCCAAAGGTCGCTTTGGTTTGACCAGGTATCAAACAGGCCTGTCCTATAGTGGCCGCCTGTTGATCGCCCGCCATGCCGGTAATTGGAATGGCGCCGCCCAAAAGCGCCGGCAGCGTCCGGCCAAACTGCCCGGCGCAATCAGTAATTTCGGGCAATATGCCGCGCGGTACATGGAATAGCTCCAACAGGTCATCATCCCACTGCCCGCTATCCTGCCCGCTATTCTGCCCACTATTCTGCCCTATCGCCATCAGGGCAGTGCGCGACGCATTGGTCGCATCGCTGATATGCAGCCCGCCTGTCAGCCGGTAAATCAGATAGCTTTCGACCGTCCCTACGGCGAGATGATCGCCCAGCGCCCCTAAGTGCGGCCAGTTTTTCAGCGCCCAGCCAATTTTGCTGCCCGAAAAATACGGATCGAGCAGCAAGCCTGTCTTTGCCTGCACCACCGATTCCTGACCTGCACGTTTCAAAGCGGCGCAATCATCCGCGGTGCGCCGGTCCTGCCACACAATGGCGGGGGCGACAGCTTCCCCTGTGCGCCGGTCCCAAAATACGATCGTTTCGCGTTGATTGGTGATGCCGATGGCTGCTATGCGCTCTGCGCCGCCCGCCCGCTCCACCATTTGCCGGGCGCAGGACAGGCTATGCTCCCATATTTCGGCGGCATCATGTTCGACCAGACCGGGTGCGGGATAATGCTGTGTCAGGGGTTTTTGGGCGCTGGCGATCAAGCTACCGGTTGCCGAAAACAGCATCGCCCGCGTCGATGTGGTGCCTTCGTCAATGATCAGTAAATGCCTATCGCTCATGCTTCGCTTTCCCGGATTTTGCGGCCCTCTTCGCTGAAGATAAAAACCGCCTTATTACCAAAGACAAAGCGGTTAGTGGCAAGCGCCACGGTAATAGAGGCGAACAGAACCACCACCATGACATCAATATAATGCAGCCAATCAAGGCCGATATATCGGTAATAAGTTTCCCCGCCCCACAGGCCGCTTGGCACATACAGCACAAAGCTGTGAAAGGCATAGAGCGCAACACCGAACAGCAATCCTGTCACCGCCGCCCGCGCATCCATATTGCGGAACAACAAAGCCGCAGCAAAGGCCGACAAAATCGGCATGGACAGCAACCCGTTTAACTGCTGCAACAAATCAATGATGCTTTTTGCCCCGGAATAGATCGGCACCAGCATGATCGACACCAGCATCGCCAATATCCCGATAATCCAGTTCAGCCGGACCAGATCAACCTTGGGATTGATAAATTTTTGTGAAAATCAACCGACCACAGCGTGATCGTCGCGTTCATCACGGCGGAATAGGTGGTCAGCACCGCCGCCGCGATCATCGCGGCAAACAGCCCGCTTGTCCAATCGGGCAGCACCTGCGCCACCAGCATACCATAGGCCTTGTCACCGACACCGCCGAACAGTTTATAGGCCACGACGCCTGGCACCACGACAATCGGCGGGACAATAAGGACGCGAACGATAGCCGCAGCAACAACGCCTTTTTGCGCTTCTTTGACGCTGGGCGCGGCCAACGCTTTTGCGTGATATTCTGATTGGTCGACCAATAGAAAATCTGAATAAAGATCATGCCGGTAAATAGCGTGTGAAACGGTATCTGGCTGTCATTGCCGCCAATCATGCTGATCCGTTCGGCAGGCACGCCTGACAGGTCAAATCCGACCGCTTTGAGCGCCAAAAACACCACCACCAGCGCCAGCGCCAATATACCCACGCCGCTATAGGTATCGAGCACCGCCACCGCGCGCAGCCCGCCCAATATCGCATATGCCGCACCGACAATGGCAAAAATGGCGGCAATCGCCACAACCGATATATCGACACCGAACAGCGATTGCATAAACAGCGATCCAGAATAAATCACAGCGGGCAGATAGATGAAAATATTGCCGAGCAGGAAAAGGCGGAGATGACATTCCGGATACTGCCGCCCTTATAACGCTTTTCCAGCAGCTCGGTAACGGTGGTGCAATTATTGCGGTAATAAATCGGCACAAAGATATAAGCGAGCATCATAAGCCCGATAAATCCGGCAATTTCCCACCAGGCCAAAAGCAGCATTTGCGCCCCGTTCATCCCGACCAGTTGATCGGTGGACAAATTGGTCAGCGTGATGGCCCCTGCTACAAAAAACCAGTTTAACCCGCCGCCCGCCAGAAATATCTCTTTCTCGCTTCCGCTACCCTGCCCGGCGCGAATCCGGTCGCGCCGGACCTTCCATCCCACCATTAAGGCAAGCATAATCATGATGGCGAAAAAGACCGAAATCTGCACGCCCGATACGCTGTTTTGAAACATGAATATTCCTCCGTCCCGAAGCAGCGCCATGATTATAGGATTATTGGACCTGCTATTTGCAAAGCTACTTTCCTTTTGCAAAAAGGCAACTATCCAATTGGGCAAGATTGCAAAGCGCGGGGAAAAGCATGGACCACATCCGTTTTGATGCAGGGGAAACGACCCTGATCATCGCCTGCGGCGCCGGTTCGGCGCCGCATATGGCATATTGGGGAAAGCGGCTATCGGCGGCGGTTAGCTATGATGATATTGCAAAACTGCACCAGCGTCAGGCCGCCTTTGGCAGTGAAAACGCCCCGATAACCCCGTCTTTGGCGATGGAACCTGCCACCGGAATATTAGGCGTGCATGGTTTTGCCGCGCACCGCGCGGGTAAGGATTGGGGCGGCCAATTCGTCACCGGCAGCGTCAAGCATGACGGGCAAAGCGCCATTATCGAATGCCGCGACGATCGCACATCAATCCGGCTTTGCTATGCCATAGGGTGCGATGCGCAAACCGGGCTGATCACCATCGCCAGCCAAGTCACCAACGAAGGCAGCACGCCGCTTACCCTGAACCATATCGCCACCGCCTGCCTTCCGATAACGCAGAATATGTCGGATATTATCGGATTTACAGGCCGATGGGCGAATGAGTTTCAGCGCGAAAGGCTCAAACGTTTTTCCGGTTGCTATCTGCGTGAGAACCGCCGCGGACGCACATCGCATGACAGCTTTCCCGCCATTATATTATGCAGCGAAAATACCCGCGAGCAAAGCGGAGAGGCTTATGGCCTGCATCTTGCCTGGAGCGGCAATCACCATATCCGCGTCGATACCCTGGATGATGGCCGGGTTTTTGCATCCATGGGGGCATTATTTTTCCCCGGAGAAATGCAGCTTGCTCCCGGCGAAAGCTATGACAGCCCGCAAATCATCGCCGCCTATAGCGGCAAGGGCCTGTCTGCGCTCAGCCGTCATTTCCACCATCATGTCCGCGAAAAATTGATCCGCGCCGATGTGCGCACCCGTCCGCGCCCGGTGCATTACAACAGCTGGGAAGCGGTCTATTTTTTTCACAATGAAGATCATTTGAAAGCCATAGCGGACAAGGCGGCGGCAATAGGTGTTGAACGCTTTGTTCTCGATGACGGCTGGTTCGGTTCGCGCCGCCATGACGCGGCGGGGCTTGGCGACTGGACGGTATCGGATGCGGTGTATCCGGCGGGGCTTAAACCGCTTGTCGATCATGTCACCGGGCTTGGCATGGAAATGGGGATTTGGTTCGAACCCGAAATGGTCAACCCCGACAGCGACCTTTTCCGCGCCCATCCCGATTGGGTATTGCGCATTGAGGGCGTGGAGCAAATCCCCTATCGCAACCAATATGCGCTCGATATATCACGCAAGGATGTCGCCGATTATCTGTTTGCGCGGATTGACGCGATCCTGTCCGAATATGACATCGGCTATATCAAATGGGATATGAACCGCGATCTGAACCATCCGGGCGGACAATATGGCACAGCGCGTTCCCATGCGCAGGTTTCCGCGCTCTATACCCTGATCGGCCGTATCCGCGCCGCCCATCCCGATGTCGAAATTGAAAGCTGCTCCTCCGGCGGGGCGCGGGCGGATATGGGGATATTGGCGCATTGCGACCGGGTGTGGACATCGGACAGCAATGACGCGATTGACCGGCAGGAGATACAGCGCGGAGCCAGCTATTTCCTGCCGCTATCGGTGCTGGGCAGCCATGTTGGCCCGCGCCATTGCCACATAACCGGCCGCCATTTGTCCATAGAAATGCGGTGCGCCACCGCGCTTATGGGCCATATGGGCACGGAGATGAATCTGCTGACCGAAACAGAAAGCGATGTTGCGGTGTTAAGCCAGGCCATCGCGCTTTATAAATCGCATCGCGGTCTGATCCATGAAGGCGATCTTTACCGGCTGGATACAGCGGATTATAACATCGCCATGGGCGTGGTGGCATCAGATAAGAGCGAGGCTTTATTCTCACTCGCCTATCTTACCACACATAAACAGACCCTGCCGGACAGGCTGTATTTTGACGGGCTTAATCCGGCCAAAAATTATCATATCCGCCTGATCTGGCCGGTTGGCTGGACAGCATACCGGCCGCCATCCATCGCCGAAAATCTAGATTTATCCGGCGGCGGGGCGATCATGAAAGGGGAGGCTTTGATGCACGCCGGTATGCAAATGCCGCTTTCTATGCCAGAGACGGTTTTGTTATTTCATTTGCAACTGGTTGATTAAGGTCCGTATTATCTATGTATGATTTACTGGTCATTGGCGGCGGCATTAACGGCGTTGGCATTGCCCGTGATGCAGCAGGACGCGGCCTGTCCGTAGCGTTATGCGAAAAGGATGATCTGGCCAGCCACACTTCTTCGGCCAGTTCAAAACTGATCCATGGCGGGCTGCGTTATCTTGAAAATTACGAATTTCGTCTGGTGCGCGAATCGCTGGGCGAGCGAGAGATTTTGCTCCGCGCCGCGCCGCACATCATCTGGCCGATGCGGATCGTCCTGCCGGTATTAAAAGGAATGCGGCCCAAATGGATGCTGCGTATCGGCCTGTTCCTTTATGATCATCTTGCCAAAAGGGCGGTGCTTCAGGGGACAAAAACGATCAATTTGCGCAACAGCCTTCAGGGTATAGCGCTCAAGGAGGAGTTGAAAACCGGATTTGAATATTCCGACTGCTGGGCCGATGATTCGCGGCTGGTGGTAGTGAATGCCATGGACGCACAGGAACGCGGCGCGGACATTTTCACCCGCACCGAATGCACCGCGCTTGAAAGAGACGCGCAATATTGGACCGCAACCTTGCAGAATAGCAGCGGCGCACAGCGGCAAATGCAGGCAAAAATGCTGGTCAACGCTGCCGGGCCATGGGTTGAACGGATATTGGGCAAATTCGGGCGGCTGAACAATCATGCCGGCGTCCGGCTGGTCAAGGGCAGCCATATCGTCACGCGCCAGCTTTATGAAGGCCGCCATGGCTATATCTTCCAATCCGCCGATGGCCGGATCATCTTTGCCATGCCCTATGAAGGGGACTATACGTTGATCGGCACGACCGATACCGAATGGGAACTGGACCGCGGCACGGTGGCGATTTCCGATGAAGAAACCGACTATCTTTGCGCTGCCGCCAATGATTATTTCAAAACGCCTGTCACGCGCGATGATATTGTCTGGAGCTATGCCGGGGTTCGCCCGCTTTATGATGACCAGGCGTCATCGGCCAGCGTGGTTACCCGCGATTATGTTTTCGACCTAGAGGGCGGACACGGCGATGCCGCGCCCATATTATCGGTTTTCGGCGGGAAACTGACCACTTACCGCAAACTCGCCGTCCATGCGATGGATAAGCTGCGCCCCTTTTTCCCGGCGATGAAAGGCGACTGGACCAAAGATGCGGCCCTGCCCGGCGGTGATTTTCCGATTGATGGCGTAGAGGCATTAAGGGCGCAAATCTCAACCCGCTACCCTTGGATCCCGGTTGCCCTGCGTGACCGGCTGGTGCAGGCTTATGGCACGCGCACGGAGGCAGTTTTGGGTGATGCGCGGTCGGTGCGTGATCTGGGCAAGGAGCATGGCGCCGGGCTATATGATGCCGAAATCCGCTATTTGATCACCCATGAATTCGCCTGTAGCGCCGATGATATTCTATGGCGCCGCAGCAAATTGGGTTTGAAAATGACCGAAGAGGAGCGCGAATCCCTCAACCAATATATGGCGCATTATATGGCGCAATATCGTGACAACGGGCAGATAATATAAAAAAGCCGCTAGCATCGGCCCTTGCCATTTGCTAACGGCCTTTCGTCCGATGCAAATCGGCCCCGCACCCATAGCTCAGCTGGATAGAGCGCTGCCCTCCGAAGGCAGAGGTCAAGGCCCGAATTGAGGAAGAAAGGGAATTTTTTGCAGTAATTACCGTGACGTTATGTCGAGGTTGCGGCCATTGAGAGCCTTCACACCGCAATAAGTTCCCGCGTAAGCACTGTCGTAAGACAGGAAGCGCACCCGTAGCTCAGCTGGATAGAG
>JAAURJ010000009.1 GCA_012032285.1 Sphingomonadales bacterium | reverse complement strand
GACTTTCAAAACCAGCGCGGTGGAAAAGGAACGCTGGACCATCGAAGCTCCGGTGCGGGTCTTTAGCGATCAGAATGACGCGGTCGCGGCATTTAAGGCGGGTGAGTTGGAACGCGATGTCATTATCGTCATCCGGTTTCAGGGGCCGGCGCCAATGGTATGCCCGAATTGCATAAGTTGACACCATCGCTCGGCGTGCTTCAGGATCGCGGGTTCAAAGTCGCGCTGCTTACTGATGGCCGGATGTCGGGCGCGTCGGGCAAGGTGCCTGCCGCTATCCACTTAAGTCCGGAAGGCGCAAGAGGCGGTGCAATAGCCAAATTGAAAGACGGTGACATTGTTCGCCTTTGCGCCAATAAAGGCGCTTTGGATGTGATGGTCGATGCCGCCGAATGGGACGCCCGCCCGCTTGCCGATATGCCGCATGATGGCATAGGGACAGGCAGGGAGCTGTTTGCAATCATGCGGGCGAGTGCGGACGGTGCCGAAAAAGGCGGTTCTGCCATGCTTGCAGCCGCCGGATTATAATTTCTTTTTTTGGAGTCGATAATGGAAGCAGTAGAAAAGGTGATGCGCACATCACCGGTTATCCCGGTGTTGGTTATTGAAAATGTCGCCCATGCCCGCCCTGTGGCTGAGGCTTTGGTCGCAGGCGGCCTTCGCGTTTTGGAGGTGACATTGCGCACTCCGGCGGCGCTTGATGCTATAGCAGAGATGAAAAAGGTGGAGGGCGCGATTGTTGGCGCGGGTACCGTCGTTGATGTCGCCGGCCTTGAAAGCGCGATTGCGGTGGGATCTGAATTTATTGTTTCACCCGGCCTGACCGATAATCTGGGTAAGGCAGCGATAGCGCGTAAAATCCCGCTGCTCCCTGGTATCGCCAATGCGGGTGATATTATGCGCGGGCTTGACCTTGGCCTGACCCATTTCAAATTCTTTCCGGCGGAGGCCAATGGCGGGCTAGCCGCTCTCAAATCATTGATCGGACCATTTGGCCAATGCAAATTTTGTCCGACCGGCGGAATTAAACAGGAAACCGCCGCCGATTGGCTTGCGGTTGAACAGGTGCTTTGCGTTGGCGGCAGCTGGTTGGTAGGGAAGGGGGAGCCGGATTCGACGGCTATTACCGCTGCGGCAAAGGCGGCTTCTGCTTTGGGGCAGTGATACAGCTTTAGGGCGAATAGACGAATTTATATGGAGATGGGCAAGCATGGCTGAAGAAATTGAATGGTGGGATTTTGATACGCAGGATGAGCTTGTGGACCAGCTTGCCGGTGATATAAAATTCATCATTGAAAGCGCCCTTGATGCGCGCGGTCAGGCACTGGTTGCTTTTCCTGGAGGGTCAACGCCGGGGCCGATATTTGCAAAGCTTGCCGAATCGTCCATTCGCTGGAAAAATGTAACGATTATTCCAACAGATGACCGGCTGGTTCCTGTTGATAATCCGCTGTCCAATGTTGCTATGATGGCAAAGATATTCCTGCCGCTGGGCGCCCGCGTGCTGCCGTTGAATAGCGAAGCGCAGGATTATAAACTGGCTGGAAACGCGGCCAATGCGCGGCTGCAGGATCTGCATTGGCCGCCCGATCTTGTGTGGCTGGGTATTGGCAAGGACGGACATACGGCTTCCATCTTTCCCGGACCCGATTGGAAGAAGCGATGGGCGCGGGCGATGATGTACGCGCGGTTGGTGTTGCGCCCGATCCTCTTCCGCCCGAAGCGCCGGTTAACCGCGTAACATTGAGCGCCAGTGCGATTGCCAGCGCCAAGACTGTGCTGATCGCCTGCAACGGCGCTGAGAAGAAAGCGGTGCTGGATCAGGCGATTGAAGAGGGTGTTAAATCCGCTTATCCGATTGGACAGGTGCTGGCGAAAATTCCTGTTCCTGTGGATATTTACTGGCTTGATAATTGAGTTTTAAGCTTTTTGCTTGCCCATATATACCCCTATGGCGCGTCCTTTAGCTGGACGAACCTTAAACCCGGCGTAATTTGCTGGGGTCGGTTTTTACCTTAGCCACTTCGTCTAGTTTTTTGAGATAATGGGGCACATGGGCGTGAGTGTCAGCGGCGGGTTTGCGTGCGGCCTTGGGGTCGATTGGGTGATCGAAGGCAATGCCAATGCGGCCTTCGGTTACCCAAGCGACGCTGCCGCCGATCCAGCCAATATTGCGCAGATTCACTTCCACCTTTTCACCGCGTGCTACGCGCACCGGCGCTTCTGCCATTAGTCCGCCTGCGGACAGGTTACGGATGCGCACTTCGCCTTCTGCATCGGTGGAGGGGAAACGCAAAATGGCTTTCAAAAACAAGCTGTCCCTGTCCTGACCGCGCTTAATATCGGCAGGGCTGCTAATGGGAGAGTTTCCAAAGGCTTCGTTCATTTGCGCGTTTTCCGAATAACATTGTTATCTTTTCTGCCTGTTGTTTCGCAGAAAATCGTAGCAAAAAGGTTAACGCAGCCGCTATTTTTAACGGTTTGAGTATATAGGAATTTAGCTGTGAAGCCTTGGATTAATAGGATTCAATATGGCCTGATCGAGCGATGGCGCACGGTTAATCGTCGCGTGAAACCCGTTCTTGGCGTTCATGCCTTTCCTGCGCTTCCAATGTCATGGTCGCAATCGGTCTTGCCTGCAGCCGCGCCAGTGAAATCGGTTCGCCGGTAACTTGGCAATAACCATATTCGCCTTCTTCAATCCGGCGGAGTGCGGCGTCGATTTTGGCGACCAGTTTACGCTGCCTGTCGCGGGTACGCAGTTCAATACCCCAATCTGTCTCGCTCGATGCCCGGTCATTCAGGTCGGGTTCGCGTATCGGCGCGTCCTGAAGCTGGTTCAATGTGCCCCGGGATTCTTCCAATAATTCTCTGCGCCATTTGTTCAGCTGATTTTTGAAGAAGGCCAATTGCCTGTCATTCATAAATTCTTCATCATTGCCGGGGACATAGTCAGGATCAAGGTCTATATCCAAATCACTGTTTTTATTGGCTTTGTTAACCTGTTTGGCGCCTGCGCCCATGCTATACTCTCCGCCGTGTAATAACGATTTAGGCCAGTGCCGATTCAAAAGCCCACCGTCTTTGGGCGGCGTATAGACTCGGCATGGTGACGGCACAAGGCCCAATCGGTTAAGCCCGGTTGCAAGCTGCAAAAAGCTGATTGTCTATCCTTGAACAGTCAACGCTTTACCGCAAAACAGTTCCACATCGGGACGATTACAATTTGGCACACAGATTTTTCTCAAAAAAAGACATATCAGCTACGCAAACAGGGTTAACGCAATTGTCGATCCGCTTTTATTCTGTCTTTCATGGGGCATCCGAAAGTTTCTGGTTTAATTTGCATTCGTAAATCTGACTGGTGCTTTTCAAGCTGAAGAAGGTTAATATTATGTCAGTACGCATGGCTTTAGCAAAATTATGTGCCTGCACTTGCGGGGGAGCACTTATTGGTGGCGGCGCGGTTTCCGTGACTGCGGGGGCACCAGGACCGGAATATCAACAGGTTCGTAAGGTAAGTTACGCCAAGAAAAAGGTAAAGGCGCGTAAAGTCGCGGCCAGAGCGCCTGCGCGTTCAACAAAACGTGTTCGCCGCGTGGTACGGACAACAAAAACTACGACCAGTTGCACCCCAACAGTGGTGAAAGTGGCAACGCAGCAGGCTGCTCCCTTGCCGCCCGTGCCGCTACCCTATGTTCCGCCACCCGCGCCAGTGCCTTATGAAGGCGGCTTTGGCGGCGGTGCCCCTGTTTTGGTCGGCGGAAGCGGTGGCGGCTATGCTGGCGGCGGATTTGGTGGAGGTTTCTTTGGCGGCTTCTCCGGCGGCGGCGGTGGCGGCGGAACGGTTGTCATCTCCTCGACATCGAGCGGCGGCGGCAATGGCGGTTCCAATGGCGGCGTCAATATCGATATCGACAATAGCAATAATGGCGGTTCAACCAGCTCTTCGACCGGTGGCTTCTCTTCCACCGGCGGTTCGACCAGCTCTTCGACCGGCGGTTTTTCGTCCACTGGCGGATCAACCAGCACCTCTTCTGGTAATATTAGCAGTTCGTCTGGCAATGTTGATATATCATCGTCAACCGGCGGCGTCAGCAGCTCGTCGGGTAATGTCAGTTCTTCGACCGGCGGCGTTAGCAGCTCATCGGGTAACGTCAGTTCTTCGACCGGCGGTGTGAGCAGTTCGTCTGGCAATGTTATTGGTGGATCTTCGTCGTCGTCGAGCAGCTCTTCGTCAAGCAGCAGTTCGTCCAGCTCTTCTTCTTCTTCCAGCTCGGGTGGAATGACCAGTTCGGGAATGACCAGTTCGGGAATGACCAGTTCGGGAATGACCAGTTCGGGAATGACCTCCAGCGGTGATCCACATCCGTCAAGCAGCGGAAACACTTCTAGCGGAAACACATCTTCGGGTGGTTCGTCAGGAAGCAGCTCTTCGTCATCTTCGAGCAGTTCTTCCAGCAGCTCCTCTTCTTCAAGCGGTGGCTCCACCGGTAGTTCCAGCTTTGGGGGTTCCACCAGTAGTTCTTCGGGCAGCTCCAGTTCCTCTTCGTCCACATCCTCGTCATCGAGTGGTGGTTCGGGCGGCGGTTCGGGTGGCGGCTCCACAGGCGGCACTGATGTTCCGGCACCGCCTATGGTTCTGTTGTTCGGTGCGGCGGCTGCGGCGATGTTTGCCCGCCGCCGGAGCAAGAAAAAGCAAAGTGAAGAGTTACCAGCTTAAAAATCCCAAGTTCAATGTTCATGAAAAAGGCGGCCGATTACGGACCGCCTTTTTTGTTTTTGCCTCTTTACCCTTGCCTAAGTTACAGCGGCTCGGCATAGCCCTGCCATTATGCATGACATAAAATTTATTCGTGAAAATCCCGAAGCTTTTGACGCGGCGCTTATCCGGCGCGGCGCCCAAATGGTTGCAAATGAAATCATCGCGCTGGACACCCAAAAACGCGCCCTGCAAACCGAATTACAAGAGGCACAGGCGCGGCGCAACGAGGCATCAAAAGCCATTGGCACAGCCATGGGTCAGGGGAATAAGGACAAGGCAGAGGCGTTGAAGGCCGAAGTTGCCGCGCTGAAAAGCAAAATGCCCGAAATGGAAGAGCAGGAACGCAGTATAATGGCAAAGTTGAATGCCCTGCTATCCGGTCTGCCCAATTTGCCCTTTGACGATGTGCCGGACGGCGTGGATGAAAATGACAATGCCGAATTGACCAAATGGGGCCAGCTGCGGGTTTTCGATTTTGATCCCAAGGACCATGCCGATATCGGCCCTGCACTCGGTCTTGATTTTGAAACCGGAGTAAAACTGTCAGGAGCGCGCTTTACCTTTATGCGCGGTCAAATGGCGCGGCTCAACCGGGCGCTGGGGCAGTTTATGTTAGACCAGCAAACAGGCGAGAATGGCTATAGCGAATGCGCGACGCCCTATATGGTGCGTGATGAAGCGTTATATGGCACGGGGCAGTTGCCGAAATTTTCCGAAGACCTATTTCAAACGACCGATGGCCGCTGGTTGATCCCGACATCGGAAGTCTCGCTGACCAACAGCGTTGCAGGTGACATTATCGAGGATGCGGCGCTTCCCATCCGCTTGACCGCGCTGACCCCTTGTTTCCGCAGCGAAGCGGGCTCGGCCGGCAAGGATACCAAGGGCTTGATCCGTCAGCATCAGTTTGAAAAGGTCGAGATGGTTAGCATCACCCGCGCCGAAGATAGTGCGGCCGAACATGAACGCATGACAGCGGCGGCGGAGGGGATATTACAGGCGCTGAACCTGCCTTACCGCAAAATGCTGCTATGCACCGGCGATATGGGATTTGGTGCCCGTAAAACCTATGATCTGGAGGTGTGGTTGCCGGGGCAGGGGCTATACCGTGAGATTAGCAGCTGTTCGAATTGCGGTGATTTTCAATCGCGGCGGATGAACGCTCGCTACCGTCCAGAAGGGGAAAAGCAGACGCAATTTGTTCACACCCTAAACGGTTCGGGTTTGGCGGTAGGGCGGACATTGGTGGCGGTGATCGAAAATTACCAAGAGGCCGATGGCAGTGTCACTGTGCCAGATATACTACGCCCTTATATGGGCGGGATTAATCGATTGGAGCCTTTAAAATAATGCGTATCCTGCTCACCAATGATGACGGCGTCAACGCCCCGGGATTAAAGGTGCTGGAGGCGATTGCCCGGCAATTTAGCGATGATATCTGGATAGTCGCCCCGGCAGAGGAAAATTCGGGGGCGGGCCATTCGCTGACGCTGACCCGGCCTGTGCGGATACGCGAACATGGCCCGAAACATTATTCGGTTTCCGGCACGCCCACCGATTCCGTTATGCTTGCTGTGGGCGAAATCATGAAGGACTGCCTGCCCGATCTGATCCTTTCAGGCGTCAATCGCGGGGCCAATCTGGGCGATGATGTGACCTATTCGGGCACGGTCAGCGCCGCGATGGAAGGGACGCTGGCCGGGGTGCGTTCGATCGCGCTCAGCCAGGTTTATGGCAAGGCGGGACTGGGCGATAATGTATCCTTTGACGCGGCGGAAAAATGGGGAAAACGCGCTTTGGAACCGGTGATCAATCTGGAATTTGCGCCCCGAACGCTGATCAATATCAACTTTCCTGCGCTCGCGGCCGAACAGGTGAAGGGTATTCGCGTGGTGCGGCAGGGTTTTCACGATTATGCCCGTGCCGCCATAGTGAAGGGCACCGATCCGCGCGGCTATGATTATTACTGGTTTGGCCTGCACGGTATTGAACATACGCCGGAGCATGAGACCGATTTGGAATCAACCGGGGACGGGTTTATCTCGGTAACCCCGTTGCAACTTGATTTGACCCACCAGCAGTCTCTGCCCACATTGTCTAGCGCCTATGGCGGAGCATAGAGCTATTGGCATGAACCGGATATGCACGTAAAGACATGGGTATGAGCGGGCATAATAACCGGAAATGGGGCATAAATATATTGCTGTGCGCAGCGGCCATGACGGTTTCCGCTTGCATTCCAAAAGGGTCAGGCGATTACCGGATTCAAGCGGCGGGCAACAGCACCGGCGATATACGCGCCAGCGAAGATCAGCCGCAACTGGTTCCCGAAATGAAGTCATTGCGGCTACCCCAAGCTGGAGCCCGGCCATAGTCGAGCGCAATTCGCGGCAGGTCGATGGCGGAACATATCTGGTGCAACCGGGCGATACGCTCTACCGTATTGTTGCTCAAACTGGCGCTTCACTTACCGATATTGCGGCGGAAAATAGCCTTTCAGCGCCCTATGTGCTGCGCGTGGGGCAACGTTTGACTATACCCACCGGTCTGTATCACAGCGTCAATACAGGAGAGACAGGCATAGCCATTGCCCGGGCATATGGCGTGTCATGGAGCGATATTGTCACCATCAATAATTTGCAGGCGCCTTATATTTTGGGCGTTGGGCAAAGATTGAAATTACCCGCTGGCGCAGCTGCATCGGCCAGCAATGACGCGGGCTTAGGTGCATTGTCCCCGGAACAGCGAGCCGCACGCTTCACCCTCAACATCGATGATGTGGTTACCGGCAGCGAGCCTGCCTTTGCCAATGCAGAAACCGGCACGGCGGTCCAATTGCCCGTCGTGCGGACCAATTTTGCCACCGCCGTTGACAGGCCGGCCAACTTTGGAGGGCGATTTGCATGGCCGATTACTGGCCCTATCATTTCGAGCTTTGGCAGCAAGGGCGGGGGCAAGGTAAATGATGGCATCAATATTGCCGCCGATCTTGGCGCTGCTGTTGGCGCATCAGGCGATGGGGTCATTGTCTATAGCGGTAATGAAATCGGCGTTTTCGGCGGCTTGGTGCTGGTTGATCATGGCGGCGGCTGGGTTACTGCCTACGGCCATTTGGGCGAACTGACCGTCGTGCGGGGTGATAAGGTTAAGGCCGGACAAAAATTGGGCAGCGTCGGCGCAACCGGCTATGTTGATCGGCCACAATTGCATTTTGAAATAAGAAGGGACCGTAAACCCGTCGATCCCGCAATATTATTGTCTGCGCGATGAGTGGTCAACGCCCCCTTGGCAATTACCGGACATTAACGCGCAAATCCGGGTTACCGCTTTGGGTCGATATCATGATCCGTGTCGGATTTGTGCTTGCGCTTATTGGTACGGCTATTGCTGTCCATTGGTTCGACCGTGACGGTTTGAAAGATAATTATGATGGCCATATTAGTTTTCTGGACATCATATATTTCACAATGATTTCGATTACCACAACAGGCTATGGCGACATCGCTCCGGTGACCGAAAGGGCGCGGATGTTCGACGCACTGGTGGTCACGCCTATCCGGGTGTTTGTGGTATTAATTTTTCTTGGCACGGCCTATAATTTCGTGCTGCAAAAACATGGAACAGGTGGCGTATGAAGATTTTGCAACGCAATTTAACTGGCCATATCGTAGTGATCGGTTTTGGCGTGTCTGGGTCAGAAGCGGTGAAGGAGCTGATTGCCCGCGGACAAAATCCGCGCAAAATTGTGGTGATCGACAATGGCGATGGCAATTTGGAGGATGCAGAAAAACTGGGCTGCAATGTGCTGAATGCCGATGCCACGCGCGACCAGACTTTGGTGAGTGTGAAGGTGCGGCAGGCCGAAAGTGTTATCGTTTCGGCGGGGCGCGATGATACGTCGATCCTGATCGTCCTCACCGTGCGGCACCTTGCCCCCACCGTGCCGATCAGCGTCGTTGTTAGGGCATCGGACAATGAGTTGCTGGCGCGGCAGGCGGGCGCGAATAATGTAATCAACCCTGTCAATTTTGCTGGCTTCTTGCTTGCCGGAACCTGTCATGGCGAACATATTTCCGAATATATGAGCGACCTTGCCACGGTGCGCGGGCGCGTAATGCTGCGCGAACGGGTGGTAACAAAAGAAGAGGTGGGCGAACCATTGCGCGGCCGCACCGAAGCGGTTGGTTTGCGCGTCTATCGCGGTATCAAAGCCTATGGTTTTTGGGAAGCAGAAGCACAGTTGTTGGAGGAGGGTGATATAATTGTGGAGATTGTTCCCAATGTGGACAGGCTTTGAACCGCCCTTTTATTGCGATTGCGTATAACCCGAAATCGGGTAGCTACCGGCGCGATAGGCTGGAACGGCTTGCCGCTGCTTATAATGCCGCCGGATATGACGCGCATCTGATTGACAGCTATGCCCCTGATTTTACAGACAGGGTTTTGGGCGCGGCGCAGCTTTGCGTTTCGGGCGGTGACGGCACCCTGCGTGATGTGATAGCGCGGATCCAGGATGCGGAGATTATTCCTCCTGTCACCATGTTTCCGGGCGGCACCATCAACCTTGTGGCCCGGGAGGCGGGCTATCCGCCGGATATTGACGCCTTTGTTACCCGAACCACCGGGCGCGATGCAGGTCAGATGCGGCGCCATTTTCATGCCTTTGCCGGTCGTGCGGCCATGCTTGTCTGCCTGTCGGCTGGTCCCGACAGCATGGCGGTGGATATTGTATCGGAAAATTTGAAACGGCGTATTGGACGCTTTGCCTATGCCGCCGCCTTTGCGCGGCTGCTGCTGCGTTGGCCGCGCCATGCGATGCAGGTGCGCACCGATACGGGCGAATATCCATGCGAGGCCGCCTTTGTGCTAAAGGGGCGCTATTTTGCCGGGTCTTGGATGATTGATCGGACGGCGGACATGACACAGCGGCATTTCAACTTGCTGTTATTACCAACGGCGCGGCGGCGCGATTATCTGCGCCTGATAGTGGCGGTTGCGGTTCATCCGGTTTTTGCCAGCCGCAAATGGCTGCGGCTACAATCGTGCACCGCCACCATAACGGGGCCAGAATCAATCCCTGTTCAAGTAGACGGAGACATTGCCTGCTACCTTCCGGTTGATGTTCGCATTTCCGATAAAAGTATAGATTTTATCTAGGGTCAGGACATTGACCCTAAGCTTATGCCCCCAAAAGCATGAATATGATCCCCATGACCGCGTAAAAGCAGACCCAGTAACCGGCATCTATTGCAAACAGCTTCCCCGATTTTTGCGAAAACAGATAATTGGTCCCGATCGCCGGAATGATAAAGCCAATTGCAATGCCAACCGACATCATCATGACGATATGGTTTTCACTCACCCCCGTCCGCGCAAATAAATGGCCCAGCATCAGCGCGGACAAAACGCTGAACGCAAAGGTCAGGCCATAGATTTTGATCATATTGCCCTTGGCCAGATCCTCTTCTGTATAGCCATGCTCCTTCATCCATATTTTGCCGAAGAGCGGTCCATACCATAGCCCGCCAACCAGAAATCCCGATGCCGCCGCAGCAAACACCGCGAGAAGATTGATATTCCCCATAACTTCTCCTTTCATTCAGTCAGTAACGATGATGATATGTGGCAATATTGGCCGCCCGCAACGCTGCCCCAAAAACCCGTTGGTGACAAGCGGCATGAAAGCGCCTATGCGCAGGCGCAATATGGCTACCAAAATTCAACAGGCGCCCAAAGTGGGCATGGTTTCTCTGGGCTGTCCCAAGGCGCTGGTCGATAGCGAGCGGATATTGACCAAATTACGCGCCGACGGTTATGAAATGTCCCCCGATTATGCGGGCGCGGACGTGGTGCTTGTTAACACTTGCGGCTTTCTGGATTCGGCAAAGGAAGAGAGCTTAGAGGCTATTGGCGAGGCAATCGCCGAAAATGGGCGCGTCATTGTCACCGGATGTATGGGCAATGAGGCGGAACTCATTATGAACCGCTTTCCACAGGTTTTGGCCGTCACCGGGGCGCATCAATATGAAGATGTTGTGGGGGCAGTGCATCAGGCGGCACCGCCCGCGCGCGGGGCCTTTATCGACTTGGTTCCCAATCTGGACGCAATCGGCGGACTAAAACTGACCCCGCGCCATTATAGCTATTTGAAAATCTCCGAAGGGTGCAATCATAGTTGTTCCTTTTGCATCATTCCTGATTTGCGGGGCAAGCTGGTCAGCCGCCGGATCGACGCTGTATTGCGCGAGGCAGAAAAGCTGTTGGCCGCCGGAACCAAGGAGCTGCTGGTCATATCGCAGGATACATCGGCCTATGGCGTCGATACTAGGCATGAGGCAAAAATGTGGAAAGACCGCGAGGTCCGCGCCCATATGACCGATCTGGCCCGCGAATTGGGGCAGCTGCGCACCATAGAAGGCTATGCGCCCTGGACCAGGCTGCATTATGTTTATCCTTATCCCCATGTCGATGCCGTTATCCCGCTGATGGCCGAAGGGCTGCTAACGCCTTATCTCGATATCCCGTTCCAGCACGCCGCGCCATCGGTGCTGAAACGCATGAAACGCCCCGCCAATGAGGCGAAGGTGCTTGAAAGGCTTAAAAGCTGGCGTGACATTTGCCCCGATATTGCCGTGCGGTCGAGCTTTGTTGTCGGATTTCCCGGTGAAAGCGAGGCGGATTTTGAATATCTGCTCGATTGGCTGGACGAGGCGCAGCTTGACCGGGTGGGTGCATTCCGGTTTGAACCTGTGGAAGGGGCGCAGGCCAATGCGCTGGACGGGGCGCTACCGGAAGAGGTTAAAGAAGAGCGCTATCAACGGATCATGGCAAAAACCGCGGCGATCAGTGCCGCCAAATTACAAGCGAAAGTCGGCCGCACCTTGCCCGTCATCATTGATGAAGTGGGCGAAGCGGACGAAGAGGGCAGCATAGGCGCTACCGGCCGTTCACAAGCCGATGCACCGGAAATTGACGGCCATGTCTATCTGCGCGATGTGGCGGTGGATTTACGGCCCGGCGCGATTGTTCATGTGGCAATAGAGGATGCCGACGAACATGACCTATATGGTGCGGTGGTTCAGGCATAGGTCTTGTTCTGCTTCATAAAAGCAGCATTACCCGTTGCAATTTGCAACCAAGTCGGTAACCTAATCGCCTGATTAATATGACGCAGGAGAGAGCGGTCATGCAGGCAGAACAATATGCCGCCGATGTCGATGTGCTGATCGTTGGTGCTGGGCTGTCGGGTATCGGCGCGGCGGCGCATTTGACCATGCAGTGTCCGAACAAAAGCTATGCCATTGTCGAACAGCGCGCCGATATGGGCGGTACATGGGATTTGTTCCGCTATCCTGGCATCCGATCGGACAGCGATATGCACACGCTGGGTTACCGGTTCAAACCCTGGCTGCATGAAAAGACAATTGCCGATGGTCCGGCGATTTGGGATTATGTGCATGAAACCGCGCAGGAATATGGGGTGGAAAAACATATCCATTTCCGCCACCGCGTGCTGCGTGCCGATTGGTCGAGCGCAGAGGCGCTCTGGACGGTGACAGCGCAGCGTGAGGAGGATGGCGCCGAAGTGCAATTTCGCGCCAATTTCTTATTCATGTGCGCGGGCTATTATAATTATGATGAGGGATATAAACCCGATTTCCCGGGCCAAGACGATTTCAAGGGAAGGGTGATCCATCCGCAGCATTGGCCCGAAGATTTTGACTATAAGAACAAGAATGTGGTCGTGATCGGTTCGGGTGCCACCGCGGTGACGATAGTTCCGGTTATGGCCAAAACAGCGGCAAAGGTGACGATGCTGCAACGGTCCCCCACCTATATGGTCTCGCGCCCCGCTATTGACCCTTTCAGCCAGTTTATGCGCAAGATTTTGCCCGAAAAAGCTGCTTATGCGGTCACGCGCTGGCGTAATATCAATTGGCAGCGTCTGGTTTACTGGCGAGCAAGGTCGTCACCAGACAAGATGTCGAAAACCTTGCTGGACGAAGCGCGGGCGGCCATGCCCGGCTATAAGAATTTCGAAACAGATTTCACCCCGAAATACGGCCCATGGGAACAACGGCTATGTCTTGTTCCCGATGCGGATATGTTTGAAGCGATCAACAACGGCAAGGCAGAAGTGGTGACCGATCATATCGATCATTGGACCGAAAAAGGCATCAGGTTGAAATCCGGGAAACTATTGGAAGCCGATGCGATCGTAACCGCCACCGGGCTTAATCTGGTCCTGCTGGGGCAAACCGAATTATCCATTGATGGAAAAACAGTGAATTTGGCGGACCATGTCAATTATAAAGGCGTCATGTTCAACGACATTCCCAATATGGCCAGCGTCTTTGGCTATGTGAATGCTAGCTGGACATTGAAAACCGATATTGTTGCTGATTATGTCTGCCGCCTGCTTAATATGATGGATCAAAAAGGCGCACGCATTGCCAACCCGCATTTGGATGATCTCGATATGCCGCGGCTTCCTTTTGTCAGCGATTTTTCTTCCGGCTATTTTGCGCGCAGTTTTGATATGCTACCCAAAAATGGTGACCGGCATCCGTGGCGCGTGTTGCAAAATTATGCGGCGGAAAAGAAGATTTTGACAAAGGATCCAGTGGATGACGGTGTCATGCTATTTTCAAAAGCGCAGAGCATCGCGCCGGGCAAAGCAATAAGGCCTGATATGATGGAGGCGGCCGAATGAAGGGTTATTTTGCTTTGAAAACAGCTCGATATTCGGGCTTTACCGCCTGCAAAACCGCCGCAGTGACGGGCAGGGTTACTTCATAATCGCCTTCAGCATACGACCCTGCACTGTAGGGGCCGATCAAAATACCGATTTTGTTAAAATATTGTTTGTCAGTGGATCCTAATATCACTGTGCTGGCTGTAGGGTCGATGCATTCATCAAATTCAGTGATGGAGGATTTTTCATAACCCTTACCCCGCTTTTCGGCGCGCTGCCGGTCCAACTCTTTGCAAAAAGGGGTTTTTATTGAGGCTGTGAAAGCCGCCGTCGATGTGAACAGGTCGAGCGGTTTCATACGCTTGCCCGCATTCTTGTCCCATAACAGGCTTTCAAAACCATATATACCATGCGCTCCGCCTGAATAGCTGGAAACAAGTGCAGACAGGCTTAAAAAACGGGGTATATTGGCCACACGTTTCCATTCTGTGCCATAGGAATAGGCCCGAAATTCATAGCCGCTTGCTTTCGCATCCTTACTGGCTTCGTCGGTTTCCTCGACCAACGCGGCTTTATCCTTGGCCATTTCGCCATCGAGCCAGCTTTTAAGTGGTGCGATACGCCCGGCTTCATCGGGGTAGCTGTAGCTGAAGGAATAACGGTCATTTTCTTCTGCTACGCTGCGCCCTTTGCCGCTGATCGCTTCGGCCTTGCTGCTGCCATCCGCAGCGGCGACCGCAACGGCTTTTTGTGCCGGTTTTTCGCTGCCTTGATTGAGCTTATAGGATTTATTGTCCTCCGCCCCATTAGAGCAGGCGGTAACAGCGGTGCACAATGACAGTGCCGATACGACCAAAAAAAGCGCTTATTCATCAAAACATTCTCCCCGTCACGGCAAATAGCGGTTATTAGGTGCAAATGACCGATTATCACAATTTAATTGCGCCCGATACAGGCCAGGACGCAAGAACAATTCATATTGTCGAAAAAAGCAGCTTTGACGATTGGTTAAAGGTGCAAACCGACCGTATACGAACGATGGCGGCGGCGCAAAAATTTACCGCTGAACCCGGAGAAGATGCCATTTTACCAGGTGACAATATTGCTGACTGGTGGGTTGTCGCCGGGGTATCCGATAGCAGCCAATTGGATGTGTGGGCTTTGGCAAAGGTGGCAGAAAGCCTTCCTGCCGGTTTATACCGCTTATCCGGAGCGGAGGCGGGCGATGCAATGCTTGGCTGGATGCTCGCGCAATATCGTTTTGAAGAATATCGCGGTGTAAGCACGGTTGAAGGCGCACGTTTGCTGCTGGTGAAAGAAGCGGCGCGTATTGATACCATGGCGGCGCAAGCGGCGGCTACGGCGTTGGTACGCGACCTTGTCAACCGCCCTGCTTGTGATTTGGGACCGGAACAATTGGAAGATGAAGTCGGAAAAATCGCGAAAAAGTATAAAGCCGCAGTAACGGTGACCAGCGGTGATGCTCTGGAAACCGGTTATCCGATGATCCATGCCGTGGGGAAGGCGGCGGCACGGGGTTTTGGTCCCAGGTTGATTGAGTTGGAATGGGGTGATGAACGCCATCCACGCATTGCCGTCATCGGCAAGGGCATTAGTTTTGATAGCGGCGGGCTGGATATAAAAAGTGCCGCAGGAATGCGGATTATGAAAAGGATATGGGCGGCGCTGCCCATGCGCTGGCGCTGGCGGACCTGATCATGGCGGCGCATTTGCCGGTGCGCCTGCACCTGTTAATTGCGTCGGCCGAAAATTGCGTGTCTGGAAATGCGCTTCGCCCCGGCGATATTATCAAAAGCCGCAGCGGTATCACCGTTGAAATCGACAATACCGATGCCGAAGGGCGGCTGGTGCTGTCCGATGCCTTTACCAAAGCGGGGGAGGCGGACCCGGAATTGATGATCGACTTTGCGACCTTAACCGGCGCGGCGCGAGTGGCACTTGGCCCCGATTTACCGGCCATGTTTGCCAATGACGATGCGCTGGCAAATGGTATTTTTGAAGCAGGAAAAGAGGCCGGCGATCCCAATTGGCGTTTGCCGCTCTGGGATGATTATGCCGATATGCTGGCCAGCGATGTCGCCGATACCGCCAATAGCGGCGGCAATTTTGCAGGATCGGTAACGGCGGCGCTGTTTTTGAAGAAATTTGTGCCTGCAAACACGCGCTGGGTGCATTTTGACACCTATGCCTGGCGGCCGACGGCAAAACCGGGACGGCCAAAGGGCGGGGAAGCGCTTGGCCTGCGGGCGGTATTCGGCTATCTGGCCAAAAACTATCCGGCGCGCTAGTGCGGGGGAATATGCGAAAGGTAGTGATTTGGCCAATAAACAGCCAATAATGAAAGCCCGGCCGACCTTCACCTTGGAGGGGCATAGCTTTGTCGGGGACAAAAGGACGACACCGATACGCGGCGATCTGGCGGATATAAAGCTCGCCGGGCTGTTATTTGCTCCGCATTATGCCGTGCCGATGATCCGCAGTTGCATTGTGCCGTCTGCAATGATGCACGAACGGGCAGACGGCGATTCAACCGGGATTAGCGAGCTGATTTATGGGGAGGATTTTGCTGTGCTGGATGTCGCGGGCAAATGGGCCTGGGGCTATACGGTGCATGATGACTATCTGGGTTATGTGGCGTTGGAGGCGCTGGGGCAACGGCCCGTGCCGAACCATATGGTCACCGGGCGCAGCGCGACCTTGCTCGCGGGGCCCGATGCCAAATCGAACACACTTGCCCGCTTGCATATGGGGGCCAAGCTGGTTTGCGGCGATGCCGATGACAGCAACGAATTTTTAAGCTGCGATGGCGGATATATTTTCCGCGAGCATATTGCCGAAATCGGCCATGTGGAGGAAGATCCGGTGACGCTTGCCGAAAAACTGCTCGGCACGCCCTATCTGTGGGGCGGGCGCAGCGGCCATGCCATTGATTGCAGCGGGCTGGTGCAACTGGTCTATGGGATGAAGGGCATTTACCTGCCGCGCGACACGGATATGCAGCAAGATGTGGTGGGCCGCGAAATCGCACAAGGTGAAACGCTGCGCCGAGGCGATCTGGTGTATTTTCCGGGCCATGTCGGGATAATGCAGGATGGTGACACCATCATCCACGCAACGGCCCATCATATGCAGGTGGTGGCCGAAGCTTTGGCCGATGTTGCCGCGCGCAACCAAGGCGAAGATGGCGGCCCTGCCATTATAGCGCGAAGACGGTTGCTGTAAGATGGTTTGCGCCGTCCGCCTTGCGGGCGATTGAGATAATGCGCTCTCCCTTGGCATTGGGGGATGGCAAAGACGGGTTTTCAGGACATGACCAAAAGCATATTCATTGACGGAGCCGCCGGAACCACCGGCCTTGAAATAACGCAACGCCTGTCTGGGCGCAGTGAATTCACTCTGATCGCGCTGGATGAAGCCCGGCGCAAAGATGTATCGGCCCGGCGCGAGGCGATGAATGACGCGGACTTTGTCATTTTATGCCTGCCCGACGAGGCGGTGAATGACGCTGCTGCCATGGTGACAAGCGCCCATACGGCAATCATCGATGCCTCCTCTGTCAACCGGGTATCAGCCGGATGGACCTATGGTTTTCCCGAATTAAACGCTGCACAGCGCGAAGCGATTGCGGCGGCCAAGCGGGTCAGCAATCCCGGCTGCTATCCCACCGGCTTTCTTGCCTTGCTCGCGCCCTTGGTAGCGGCAGGGATGCTGCCCGGTGATTGGCCCTATACGGTTAACGCCCTGTCCGGTTATTCAGGCGGGGGAAAAGCGATGATTGCGCGTTTTCAAGAAGCCGGCAATATCGCGGCACGCGGTTATGGTTATGATCTGGCGCATAAGCATCTGCCCGAGATGCAGAAATATGCGGGGCTTTCCCACCCCCCTTTATTTGCGCCGACCGTTGTGAACGCTTTTCGCGGGATGATTGCCGAAATCCCCCTGCCGCTCGCGGTTATGCCGGGCGCGGCGCAGGCCGATAATCTGCGTCTTGCTCTTTCCCGCCATTATGCCGGATCGCCCATAATAAAGGTTCAAGATGCCGTCATGCCCGCAGAACTATTGATGCTGAACGGGGTAGAGGGGCGTGATGATTTACAGATTTATGTCGCCGCGAGCAATGATGGACAAAGCGCCCGTTTGATCGCCATGCTCGACAATCTGGGCAAGGGCGCAAGCGGCGCGGCGGTGCAGAATTTGAACATCATGGCCGGTTTGGAAGAAACAGCGGGCCTAAGGCTCATGGCGTTGAATGATGATGCTTGACATTTCCTCTATGTCATAATATATGATCCATATATAGACAAAAATATGGACAATAATATGCAATATCCCGATGCCAAAACCACCGGTTCCAAATCCGGGGCCTTGCGTGAAATGCCATTGGCTTTTGCGGCTCAACCGGGCTTGGCCGGGATTGGCGGGCCGGGCGCTGCATTTCTGGACGGGTTTTTTACCAAAAAAGGTTTGGTGGATATCGCCAAAATGTTGTCCGCTTTTCATATGTCACGGGCGCAATTTGCTGAAACCACTGGATTGCCGATGACCACCGTTACCAAAACCGACCGGCTGAAATCTGCCAAAGCACAAGGAAGGATGACCGAAATGCTTGAAATTATTGCCCGTATCCACGAATGGGCGGGCGGCGATGCGCAGGCTATGGCTTGGTATCGCTCACAACCCATTCCCGCGCTTGATGGCCGCACGGCCGAATCGCTGGTCAAATCGGGCGACGCAGCGGCGGTGCGGGATTATCTGGACCATATGGCGCTGGGCGGTTTTGCATAATGTGCGCTTTTGCCTGATCGAAGCATATGATTTTTAAGGGCCGCGCATGGCGGGCGCATGATCCACGCTGGTCCTTTGACCCGGTGTCGGGCAAGGGCGCAGCGATAAGCGGCGGACGGTTCAATGAAAAAGGGCAGGAGGCGCTTTACCTCGCCCTCTCTCCAATCACCGCGATTGCCGAATGCACGCAGGGTTTTGTCAGCAGGATGATGCCGCTCACCTTATGCGAATATGATGTCGATATGGCGGATATAATCGACCTGACCGATGATGACACGCGGCAGGTAGAGGGCGTGCGCGAAACCGATATGGCGTGTAGCTGGCTGCGTTACAACCGCGAAGGCAAAATTGCCCCTTCGCAGAAATTGGCACGCGGCTTGTTAAAAAAGGGCTATAATGGAGCAATTGTGCCCAGCTTTGTTCCGGGTATAGAGGATGATGCCCGCAATCTGGTGCTATGGCGTTGGGGCGACCGGCCGCTGAATAATGTGACCGTTTTTGATCCTGATGGGCGGTTGCCGAAAAAAGAGGGTGATGCGTCAAAACGCCTCAATAAGGCGGCTGATCGAGGCCCTTGGCGCTTTTCGTAAATATCTCGCAGCCATCTTCGGTAATGCCGATGCTATGTTCAAACTGGGCGGACAGGCTTCGGTCCCTTGTCACTGCGGTCCAGCCGTCGTCGAGTATCTTGCCCGCAGGTTTTCCGATATTGATCATCGGTTCGATGGTGAAGAACATTCCGGGCCGGATTTCGGGGCCAGTGCCAGCGCGGCCCGCATGGAGAATTTCAGGCGCGTCGTGGAACAGGCGCCTAGGCCGTGGCCGCAAAATTCGCGGACAACTCCGTATCGGTGTGCCTCGGCGTGCTTTTGGATCGCTGCACCAATATCGCCGATATGATTGCCGGGCTTGGCCTGTTCAATGCCAAGCATCAGGCATTCATAAGTCACATCGACCAGCCGCTTTGCCTTTACCGGCACATCACCAACAAAAAACATCCGGCTGGTATCGCCGTGCCAGCCGTCCAATTGCGGAGTAACGTCAATGTTAACAATGTCACCATCGCGCAATTTCTTGTCCGAAGGGATGCCGTGGCAAATCACATGGTTGATCGAGATGCAGCAGCTATGCGTGTAGCCGCGATAGCCCAAAGTCGCCGGAACCCCGCCTGCGGCTATCGTCATGCTGCGGACGATATCGTCCAATTCTTCGGTGGTTACGCCGGGTATGACATGAGGGACGAGCGCGTCCAAAATTTCGGCGGCAAGCTGCCCGGCTTTACGCATTCCGGCAAAGCCCTCCGGTCCGTGCAATTTGATCGTGCCGTCGCGGGCGATGCTAGCCTCTTCGGGGGAAACTGATATATATTTATCCATAGACGCTATATAAAACATTTTCCCAGCTTTGCGATAGGGCTGTTTGCGGTTATGGCCAATGCTATGGAAAAAAAACGCATCTATACCGCCGCCCTTGCCATCATCGGCGATGAAATCCTCTCTGGCAGGACGCAGGATAAAAATATTGCACAAATCGCGCTTTGGTTGAATATTCAGGGTATTCGCCTGCGCGAGGTGCGGGTGGTGTCCGATGATATGGACGCCATAGCGGATGCGGTGAATGCATTGCGTTCTACCCATGACTATTTGTTTACCACAGGCGGCATTGGACCCACGCATGATGACATAACCGTTGATGCCATTGCAGCGGCACTCGGCGTGGAGGTGGTGATCCATCCGGAGGCAAGCGCGGTGCTGCATCGCTATTATGAAACGCGCGGCGGTATCAACCCCGGACGGCTGCGTATGGCACGGGTGCCGGACGGGGCGGAACTGATCCCCAACAAAATGTCGGGGGCGCCGGGCATCTGCATCGGCAATATCTACATCATGGCAGGTGTGCCGCATATCACCGCTGGTATGCTCGATGCGCTCACCGGAACCCTAGAGGGCGGCGATCCGCTGTTGTCGCGCCAAATTGGCTGCTGGGTCGCCGAAAGCGAGGTCGCGGCCCTGCTGTCCGAAATTGAAAAGGCACATGAAGGGTGCCAGATCGGCAGCTACCCCTTCTTTCGGGAAGGGCGGGTAGGGGCGAATTTCGTGGTTCGTTCGGTGAACCCCAAATTGCTTTCGCAATGCACCGAAGCGTTGATATCGGGGCTAGAAGGGTTAAGTTATCCAGCGATTGATGGCGGAATTTAACGCCCTTAAAACTGTCGCTGTTCATCCGCCATCAAGGCGTTTGCGATCATTAGGACCAATATGAAAACACGGTTTTCTGCCTCCTCTTCCCGCTTGCTATTTTTGGCCTGTCCGTGCCGTCCATGGCGCAGGATGCGACGTCCGCTCCGGCCCTTTCGCCAGCGGAGCAAGACGACACCGCCCCCTGGCTTTATAAAGGCAGCGATATTCCGGTTGATGAAAGCTGGACATTTGGCACGCTTTCCAACGGTTTGCGCTATGCGGTGAAAAATAATGATGTGCCAGCAAAGCAAATGTCGATCCGGGTGCGCATAGATGCAGGTTCGCTGCACGAACAGGATGCTGAACAAGGCTTTGCCCATTTGATTGAACATCTGGCTTTTCGCGGTTCCACCCATGTTCCAGACGGCGAGGCAAAACGGATATGGCAGCGTTTCGGCGTTACCTTTGGCAGTGACAGCAATGCGCAGACCACACCGACGCAGACCGTCTATCAACTCGACCTGCCCAATAGTGATGATAGCCGGTTTGAAGAATCGATGAAAATCCTCTCGGGTATGATCCGCGAGCCGCGTATCTCCAAAGCCGCGCTCGATGCCGAACGAGCGATCGTACTTGCCGAACAGCGCGAAAGCGGCGGCGCGGCGCTGGATGCCGCCAATAAATTGCGCGAACATCTTTATCAGGGGCAAAGGCTGGCGAACCGGCCGGTTATCGGCACAACAAAAACCTTGATCAATGCCGACGCACCGCGCTTGGCGGCTTTTCATAAGCGCTGGTACCGGCCCGAAAATGCCGTTGTTGTGATTGCTGGTGATGGTGATCCGGCGGTTATGGCGGCGATGATCGAAAAATATTATGGCGATTGGCAAGGTGCGGGTCAGTCCGTACCGCCGCCGGATTTCGGGAAACCAAATGCGGGCGCGACCGCAGAGCTGTTTGTTGAACCCACCATGCCTTCTTTGGTCACATTATCCTGGCTGCGCCCATGGACGCTAAAGGATGATACGATTGTTTATAATGAAGGGATATTGACCGAATATATGGCCACATCCATGGTCAACCGGCGGTTGGAACGCGCGGCGCGGGAAGGGGCCAGCTATGTCTTCGCCAGCATAGACACCAATGATCAGTCGCGTTCAGCCGAAGCCACGCAAATTTCGGTGCAGCCGGTTGACGGCGAATGGGAAAAAGCGGTCACCGATGTCCGCGCCATCATCGCCGATGCAGTGGCATCACCGCCCTCGCAAATGGATATTGACCGCGAAAAGCGTGCTTTTCAGGATATTTTCCGAACACAGGTGCAAAGCTATCGATTTGAAAGCGCCTCGAAGCAGGCCGATGCCATTGTCAGCGCCGTCGATATCCGCGAAACCGTTGCGACCCCGCAAACCGTCCTCAATGTGTTCAATGGAATGGAGGCAAGATTAACGCCTGATACCGTCCATGCCGTGCTAAAACACCTGTTTTCCGGCGATGCACAGCGTATTTTCCTGACGGCCCCAAAAGCAGACGGGCAGGGCGTAGGGGCAATGAAAGATCGTCTGGCCCAAGCTTTTACCGAAAAAGTAGTGGCAAATGCCGATGCCCGATTGCCGGAAAAGGTTCTGACCATCGATGATCTGCCCGCTTTGGGTAAAGCGGGACAAGTCGTGGCCAGCGGCGAACATCCGCGGTTAAAAATTGAAACGCTGCAATTTGCCAATGGGGTTCGAGCGCTGCTCGATCCCAATAAAGCCGAAAATGACCAGATAAGAATGATCGTGCGTTTCGGGAACGGCTATCAATCCTTTACGGCAAAAGGCGGCGATTTGCTTTGGGCCGGGCCATGGTGCTTGGCGATAATGGCGTAGGTAATCTTAGCCGCACCGAAATTGACGAGATTATCAAAGGCCGGCGGATCGGGCTTGATTTTGATATTGATGATAATGCCTTCGAATTTTCCAGCACAACCCGCCCCGATGACTTGGCCGATCAATTACGGTTGATTGCGGCAAAGCTCGAACATCCTGGCTGGCGGCCCGGCCCTGTGATCCGTGCAAAGGCGAGCGCGAAGGCCAATTATGACAGTTTTGAAATGTCGGCCAATGCGGTGCTGCAACGCGATCTTGAATATCTGATCCGAAGTAAGGACCGTAGGTGGAAATCCCCATCCCCCGACGAAATTGAGGCGTTGACGCCCGAAAGTTTTGAAAAATTTTGGGCACCCTTGTTGAAGCAAGGACCGATTGAAGTGATTATATTTGGCGACTTTGAACGGGATAAAGCGGTTGAGGCGCTGGCGGTGACTTTTGGCGCATTGGCCGCGCGTGATGATGCTCCTCCTTCTGAAAAAGCGTTGCAAATGGCCTTTCCGGTGGGGGATCAAAAACCCGTCCTATTAACACATAAAGGACCGGCGGATCAGGTCGCGGCGTTGATAGCCTGGCCGACAGGCGGCGGGATAGAGGCGATTTCGGAAAGCCGCGAGTTGGAAGTTTTGGCGGCTATTTTCCGCGACCGCTTGTTCGAAAAATTCCGCGCCGAACAGGCCGCGAGTTATAGCCCGGATATGGCAAATAGCTGGCCTGAAAGCTTTCCTGGGGGCGGCTATTTAATGGCTTATACACAAGTGCAGCCCAAAGATGTCGAAAAATTCTATGCGTTTGCGCACGATGTTGCAAAGGATCTGGCTGCTGCGCCCATTGGCGATGACGAACTGCAACGCGCGGTCGAACCAATCAAACAATATATTGAACGAGCGTCGTCGGGCAACACATTCTGGTTGCAATATCTAAAAGGTGCCACCTTTGATGCGCGGCGTTTCGATGCTCTGACGCGGCTATATAGCGACTTCAACAATGTCACACCTGCAAAATTGCAGGAGCTGGCAAAACGCTATTTCCGCGATGATACTGCGTGGAAGCTAACCGTTCGCCCGCAAAAAGAAAAAGCGGCTATCAAGGCAAATGGCGTAGCAGGAGCCGGGCGGTAGTGCCGCCTGTCCAACCAACATAGGTCATTATCAAGAGCGCAGCGATGCAGCAATTGAGCGCTGTGTTAGCCCAATGCGAATGCCGCGCCGCTTTCAAAGGATCGCAATGACTGTCGAATAGGTAATCTAATAGGTTTTTACACTAAGCCTATAAAACATATTTCGACAGATCGCTGTCCTTCGCAATACCCGACAGCTGGTTTTCGACATAAGTGGCGTCGATCCTTAACATTTCGCCCTTGCGATCCTCGGCCCCGAAACTGACCTCTTCGAGCAGCTTTTCCATCACGGTTTGCAACCGGCGGGCGCCAATATTTTCGACGCTGTCATTCACATCAGCGGCCAGTTTCGCGATGGCTTTAATAGCATCATCGGTAAATTCCAACGTTACTTCTTCGGTGCCGATAAGCGCGGTATATTGTTCGACAAGATTGGCCTTTGTTTCTGACAATATCCGGACAAAATCCTCCTGCGTCAGTGCGCGAAGCTCCACACGTATCGGCAACCGGCCCTGGAGTTCGGGCAGCATATCGGAGGGTTTGGACACATGAAACGCCCCGGATGCGATGAACAGCACATGGTCGGTTTTCATCGGACCATATTTGGTGGCGACAGTGGTACCCTCGATCAGCGGCAGCAGGTCGCGTTGCACGCCTTCCCGGCTTACCGATCCGCCGCGCACATCGCTGACCGCGATCTTGTCAATCTCGTCAAGGAAGACAATGCCATTGGCCTCCGCATCGGCAAGCGCGGTGCGGGCGACATCATCCTGATCCAGCCTTTTTCCGATTCTTCTTCGACCAGTTTGGCCCAAGCATCGGGGACTTTCATCTTGCGGCGTTTCAGCCGGTCACCGCCAAAGGCCTTACCCATCATATCGGACAAGTTGATCATGCCAATATTGCCGCCCATACCCGGAATTTCCATCTGGGCATTGGGGGTATCGGCGACCTCAATTTCAATTTCCACATCATCCATATGGTGATCGACGATACGCTGGCGGAATGCCTCCCGCGTTGCCTCGCTTGCCGTTTCACCAGCCAGCGGTTTAAGCAGGCGCTCCATCGCCGCTTTTTCGGCGGCCTCACGAACCAATTCGCGGCGGCGGTCTTTTTCCAGCCGTACGGCTTCTTCGGCTAAATCGCGTGCGATTTGTTCGACATCGCGTCCGACATAGCCAACCTCGGTAAATTTGGTCGCTTCAATCTTGATAAAAGGTGCGTCGGCAAGCTTGGCTAAACGTCGGCTAATCTCTGTCTTTCCGCATCCGGTGGGGCCGATCATCAAGATGTTTTTCGGTGTCACCTCATTGCGAAGCTCCGCCGACAGACGCTGCCTGCGCCACCGGTTGCGCAGCGCGACGGCAACCGCTCGTTTCGCGTCTGATTGGCCAATAATATGTTCGTCAAGTGCCGCAACAATGGCTTTGGGCGTAAGGGAATTGTTCATAGCTTTTCCAGTCAAGGGAAGGGTCAGGAGACGCTATCCAGTGTCTCTACTGTCAATTGATCATTGGTATATACGCAAATATCGGCGGCAACGGCCATGGCTTTACGCGACAGTTTTTCGGCGTCTTTTTCATATTCCATCAATGCGCGGGCAGCCGACAGGGCATAATTGCCGCCCGAACCGATGGCTGCAATGCCGTCGAGCGGTTCCAGCACATCGCCATTGCCGGTCAGGATCAAGGTTACATCCTTGTCCGCGACAATCATCATCGCTTCTAAATTGCGCAAATATTTGTCGGTGCGCCAATCCTTTGCCAAATCAACCGCCGCCCGCATCAATTGGCCGCGATGCTGCTCCAACTTGCGTTCCAGCCTTTCAAACAGGGTGAAAGCATCGGCGGTCGCACCTGCAAATCCGCCAATCACCGATCCATCGTGCAATTGGCGGACTTTTTTGGCATTGGGTTTCATCACTGTTTGTCCCATGGAAACCTGTCCATCACCAGCGATGACGACTTTTCCATTTTTCGGACAGACAGAATAGTGGTGCCATGCCAGACCGGCGCGGCGTGGTGGGGATCGTTACTCATGCTGCGGATATGGGATCAATCATCCCAAAGCGCAAGGGGAGCGGCGAATAGGGTAATAGTGGCTTTACCCACGCTCTTCCAATTGCCTTTCCCATGCTAACGCGTGGGCTACGATGGTGTCCAGATCGGCATATTGCGGCGTCCAACCAAAATGGTCCATTATGGCTCTATTATCTGAAATCAACGAATCGGGATCGCCTGCACGGCGGCCTTGAAGTTCACGGGTTATTTTCTGGTTGGTGACACGGTCAACCGCGTCCAGCACTTGCAACACCGAAAAGCCCCGGCCATATCCGCAATTGAGCGTATGGCAGCGTTTCGGGTCTGCTATCAACGCCTTCAACGCCTTGACATGGGCGGCGGCAAGGTCGCTGACGTGGATATAGTCGCGCACGCCCGTGCCATCGGCTGTACCGAAATCGGTGCCGAACACCGCAACCTTGTCCCTTTTGCCGAGCGCGGCTTCCACTGCGACCTTGATCAAATGGGTGGCTCCTGCGGTGGATTGTCCGGTCCGCGCCTGTGGATCCGCGCCTGCCACGTTGAAATAACGCAGCGCACAATAGTTAAATCATGCGCCGCGGCGACATCGCGCAGCATATATTCGGTCATCAATTTTGACAGACCATAGGGATTGATCGGCAGGGTTGGCGTATCTTCACGCACAGGGCTTTCCTCTGGCACGCCATAGGTGGCGGCGGTGGAAGAGAAAATGAAATGCTTAACGCCGCCATTAACAGCCGATTCAATCAACGCCCGGCTCTTTACGGTGTTATTATGATAATATTTTAATGGGTTTTCGACCGATTCAGGAACGATGATTGAACCAGCAAAATGCATAATCGCGCCGATATTCTGTTGTGCTATGATTTGCGCGACTAGGGCAGAATCCTCAATATCACCTTCAACAAAAATCACGTCATCAGGGACGGCCCAGCGAAAACCGGTGGTCAGATTGTCGATCACCACCGGCGTCCATCCCGCATCTTTCAATGCCAGCACTGCGTGGCTACCGATATAGCCCGCGCCGCCAGTCACCAATATTTTGAAATTGTTTTTTGCCGCAGTCATAACGGTTCCCAAACATCCATCTCTATGATCGAATCACCCAAATCAGGCGAATCGGGAAATTAGAGCAAAAAAAGGCGACCGATTGGCCGCCTTTTCGAATCACTTCACCAAAACTCAGCCTGGGCTGGTTGGGGTATCATCTTCATTGTCAGCAGCAATAACGATGCCTGCAATAATAGCTGCAGCAGCCAAAATAGCGAGAATAATCCCGGTGCCGCCTTCAAGTTTATTTTCATCCTGAAGCGAGGCGCCAGCGCGCTGTACCTGAGTCGCTGCCGCTTTTGCAGCAGGTGCAGCTTGTGCAACTGTTGGTGCTAACACCAAGGTTGCTGCCGCAACAGCGGCGAGAGAGTTTTTACCGAAACGCATCATTATGCTCCTTATTATTTCGTTGAGTGGTAGCTCAAGAAAAGCTTCTACACAAAGGGGCAGATATTTCAACCCTTAGGGTATAATTTTACATAATTTGTCTTATTTTTCCGTCCTGTTGCCGCTTCGCCACAAAAAATTATGGGCTTGTGCATTGGTAAAGGGAGCAGATAAAATCACTTCCAATGATATTATAGTAAAGCGACTATATGAAAATAGCTATTCATCAAATGTGCAGCGGGATAAATCCGCAAGATAATGTCGCGGCAATGCAATCGGCTATTGCAGATGCGTCTAAATCGGGCGCCATTTGTTATTTTGCCCCAGAAATGAGCGGCTTGCTTGATCGCGACCGGTTGCGAGCAAAGATTCTTATCACACCTGAAAACGAATCAAGGATCATAGCTGCAATCAGCGATGCCGCCCGCGCGTCTGCTATCTGGGTGCATCTGGGTTCGATAGCGGTGCAGTCCGATAGGGAACCGGGTAAATTCGCCAATAGAAGCCTGATCATTGATCCGTCAGGACAAGTGCGTGCCCGATATGACAAAATGCATTTATTTGATGTTGACTTGCAAAGCGGGGAGACTTGGCGCGAATCATCGGCTTATATAGCGGGACAGGAGGCGGTACTGGTGGATATGCCGCTAGGTCAAATGGGCTTATCTATCTGTTATGATTTGCGTTTTCCCGAACTTTATAGCCGTCTGGCTAGGGCGGGCGCGGATATATTTGCGGTACCGGCCGCCTTTACCCGTCCGACGGGACAGGCCCATTGGCACACGCTGCTGCGGGCAAGGGCGATTGAAAATGCGGCCTTCATTGTCGCGGCGGCGCAATCGGGACAGCATGAAGACGGCCGTGAAACCTATGGCCACTCGCTAGTCATTGATCCTTGGGGAGAAATATTGCTCGACATGGGCGAAGCCGTTGGCATTGGCTATGCAGAGATTGATCGGTCCCGTATCGACACTGTCCGCGCCCAGATACCTGTGCATTTGAACCGCTGTGACATATCGGGGAAAGTCAATCGCTGTTGATCATGATTTTGCCAGATAATGTTCACGCCATGCGATAAATATACCGGCCAATATGATAACAGGCGCTCCGATCCACACAGTTGGTCCCGGAATAGCGCCAAATATCACTATCCCAAAGAGCACGGACCAAATCAGGCCGCTATAGTCCATGGTCAGCACCGCTGCAACAGGGGCATGGCGCAGCGCTGCGGTCAATAATATCTGCGCCACTGCCCCCGCTAGGCTAAGCCCCGCAATATAGGCCCAGGCCTGTCCGTCATGCGCCTTGGCAACGAACAGCATCAATAGGCCGAGAGGCAAAAGCGAAGTGAGGCTGAACCAGAAAACAATTGCCCCTGTTGTTTCACTGCGGGCCATGCGGCGCAGCTGGATCGTGACGGCAGCGGTCATCAGTGCACCGGATAATCCGACCATCGCGCCAAAAGGATCAATTGCGCTGCCGCCCGGACGGATGGCAAACACTATCCCCGCAAATCCGGTTAATATTGCCGCCCACCTGTAAAGCCCGGTTTGTTCGCGCAACAATAACGCTGCCAGCATGGTGGCAAATATCGGTGTGGCAAAGCTAAGCGTTGTAGCCTCTGCCATCGGAAGCAATGTCATCGCCCAAAAATTGAGCGCCATGGCCGACAATCCCAATGTCATGCGGAGCGCGTGTAGTGACGGCCTTTTGCTTTTTATAGCTTTCAGATCATCATTCCACCACAGCCATACTATAACGACAGGCAACCCCGCCAATTGTCGCCAGAAAAGGCTTTCGCCGAAATGGACGCCCGCTTCCCCCGCAAGCTTTACCAGCGCAAACATCACGCCCAGCGCCGCCATCGCCATCAACCGCAGGATGATGCCAAGCATCGCCCTGTTTTGAGACGTGTAGGTTGCCGATAAGTTAGGAAATAAGGGCTTCATAGCGCGGCGATAGGTTAAATCATGGCCTTTGACTACTCAAAGGCTTGCACAAACTGCAAACCGGCACCAGATGGCAAGGCGTAATGACAATGCTATCGGAAATTTTATCGGCTTGGCTGGAGGATCATCTATGGATGACAATCGCCATCATGGCGGCTCTATCTTCGTGCACCGCTATCTTTGCGGATCGCAAGCGGGCAAGGCGGATCAATCTGGAAAATGTCGGTTTCATGCCGTGGACGGGCCTATCCGTTCTCGGCATATTCATTACCATTGCGGCGATTGCGATGACGATTAAAACTGAATTTGGTGGATGATGTTACAGGCAGGCTTCTAAAAAAGGTTGGTCAAAACCAAATTGGCGTGCTTTTTCCAAGGTATAGGGGCGCACGCCGCCGGGGACATATTCACCGGCGATTTTGCCATTATCGTCTTCGCTGCGATATTCGAATTTGAATAGCTCCTGCGTCACGATCACATCGCCTTCCATTCCGATCACTTCGGTAATGTGGGTCACACGGCGAGAGCCATCGCGCAAACGTTTAATTTGAACGATGATATCTACCGATTCGGCAATCTGGCGGGAAATAGCTTCTTTGGGGATTTTTATGTCGCCCATCAGGATCATATTTTCCATACGGCCCAGGCATTCGCGCGGGTTATTGGCGTGAAGCGTACACATGGAGCCATCATGGCCTGTGTTCATCGCAGCCAACAAGTCGAAGCATTCCGCGCCGCGAATCTCACCTAGGATGATGCGGTCAGGACGCATACGCAGGGCGTTTTTCACAAGATCGCCGATGGTAATCGCACCTTGGCCTTCCAGATTCGGCGGGCGGGTTTCGAGTGGTAGCCAGTGCGGCTGTTGAAGGCGAAGCTCAGCCGCATCCTCGATCGTCAAAACGCGCTCGCCTGGGTCGATCATTTTCGACAATGCGTTAAGCATGGTCGTTTTACCCGAACCAGTACCGCCGGAAATAACGATATTCATCCGGCAAGCCCCCGCAATTTTCAACGCGGTGCACATTTTCTCATCCATTGCACCCCAGTTTTTGAGCATATCAAGGGTGATCGGTTTTTCGGAGAATTTACGAATCGAGATTGCTGTACCGCGCAATGACAATGGCGGTACGATAACGTTCACACGTGATCCGTCTTTCAAACGGGCATCGGCGAGCGGTGTAGTCTGGTCAACGCGGCGGCCGACCTGGTTCACGATGCGCTGGGCAATCTGGAACAAATGCTCCTCATCGCGGAACTGGATCGGAGCGATCTGGAGTTTACCGCTTTTCTCAATATAGGTCTGTGCCGGGCCGTTGACCATGATATCGGAAATCTCCGGGTCGGACAGCAACTCCTCCAGCGGACCAAAGCCAAGCAGTTCGTCCACCAGCACCTTTTCCAGCACAAATTGTTCGCGCCGGTTGAGTGTGAGTTTGAGCTCGGCCAGCACTTCCAATATGATTGGCCGGAATTCTTCGGTCAGCTCTTCCTTATTCAACGTCGCTGCAGCTTCGGGGTCCACACGTTCGAGCAGGCGAGGCAGCACCTGTTCTTTAATCTTGTGAACCGACGCTTCGAAACCTTCCACTTCGGCCGGGGCATCATTTAAGGCAGATGCGCGGTCAGCAAGACGCGACATCGCATCCTTTTCTTTGGAAGGGGACGGAGTGCCGGGCAGTTCAACCGATTCAATGGCAGGAAATTGCTCGCCGCCCGATTGCGTATGCCTATCCTCTGTTTCAACGGGTTTTTTGCCGCCGCCGCCGCCCATCGGCCTTGCAACGCCAAAAGACGGGCGTGAACCACCCATTCCCGGTTTTTTGCCAAATGCGCTCACTGCGGGCCGCTCCCTGTTGGTTAAACACTAGTCCGAAGGCTCTAATGTAAAATGGTAAACAAACTCGTAACACTTTCTGGCAAATGGCTTTGCATAATCATCCTGCTTATCTAAACGGCAGTGATAATATGGGGTAATTGGCGCATCATAATGCTCTCTCGTTTTTCAAATAGTGGCCCGCTTGTGGCGCTTTGCGGCTTTGCCTGCTTGTCAGTCGGCGATGCGGTTATCAAATCTATCGCTGGCGAATGGCCGGGAACGGCGATTGCGGCGCTTCGCTATACGATAGGCGCATTGGGCCTTGGCCTGATATTGTGGAAAGTGGAAGGACGGCAGGCTTTTCATATACCTATGGTCAGGGCGCAGTTGCTTCGCGGCTCAATGGTGGCGCTCGCCACTGTTTGTTTTTTCAGCGCAATTTTCCTGATGCCGCTGGCCGAAGCGACCGCAATCCAGTTTACCAGCCCGATGATTACCGCATTATTGTCGGCGCTTTTTTTGGGTGAGCGGGCTACGCGGGCGACATGGATCGCGTCTATTCTGGCTTTTGCAGGGGTTATTGTCATCCTGCGTCCCAATGTTGAACTGCTTGGTTGGGCGGCTTTATTGCCGTTGGTTGCGGCCTTTGGCATGGCAGGGGTGATGATCGGTAACCGGCAGGTCGCCTCCGCCGGTTCGGCGCTGCAAATGCAATTTTTGATCGCCGGGGTGGCCGCACCTTTTTTGATCCTGTCCGCGTTGATCGGGCATTTCAGCGGATTGGAACCGTTACAGGTGGATTGGCCCGATTGGAGCGTGGTCGCCCGCTGCGCCCTTGTCGCGGTCACCGCTTCCTTCAGCCACGCTCTGGTATATCTGGGCACAACAAGGGCATCCGCGGCGCAGGTTGCCCCGATGGTGTATATTCAAATCATTATGGCGATGATGTTTGGAATGCTGTTTTTGGCAATTGGCCGGATGCAACATCGGTGGCCGGTGCAGCAATCATCATTGGCGCGGGCATATATTTATGGCGCAGCAAACGGGCAGGGGGAATTGATATAAAAGGTGATTGATACAAAAAAGGACGGCGCTAACCGTCCTTTTTTCAACCCTGTCCCGGCTGGATCATCCTGATCGCAGGATTACCGATTTAATGCCTTAACCGACGCTTTCGGCCAATATCGTCAAGCCTTTGTCATTCACCTCGGCAAAGCCGCCGGCAATTGCAATGCGTTCGGGCGCCGCACCTTCGCTGGCATAAATTTCGACCGCTGCGTCGCTGCGGATCGTGCTCATCATCGGGCTATGCCCTTCCAGCACGCCAAAATCGCCTTCGCTGCCGGGCACGACAACCATATGCACATCTTCGCTGCGCACAAGCCGTTCAGGGGTGACGAGTTCAAATTTCAAAGCCATGACTCTTGCCTCTTCAATGGTCTCTCTCCCGAAGGAGAGAAGGAATTAAGCTGCCTCAGCGGCCATTTTGGCGGCTTTGGCGACGGCTTCTTCAATGCCGCCTACCATGTAGAAGGCCGCTTCGGGCAGATGGTCATATTCGCCGTCCACAACCGCTTTGAACGATGCAACGGTATCTTCCAACTGAACAAATTTGCCGGGGATGCCGGTGAACACTTCGGCCACATGGAAAGGCTGCGACAAGAAACGCTGAATTTTACGGGCGCGTGCCACGGTCAGCTTATCTTCCTCGGACAGTTCATCCATACCCAAAATTGCGATAATGTCTTGTAGAGACTTATATTTCTGCAATGTTTCTTGAACACGGCGGGCGGTGTCATAATGATCCTGTCCAACGGTATCAGCGGTCAGAACGCGGCTGGTTGAATCAAGCGGATCAACCGCTGGATAAATGCCAAGCTCCGAAATCGCACGGTTCAAAACGGTCGTTGCGTCCAAGTGGGCAAAAGAGGTGGCCGGCGCAGGGTCGGTCAAATCGTCGGCGGGAACGTAAATTGCCTGAACCGATGTAATCGAGCCTTTATTGGTGGAGGTAATCCGTTCTTGCAATGCGCCCATGTCGGTGGCGAGTGTCGGCTGATACCCCACAGCAGACGGAATACGGCCCAGCAAAGCCGACACTTCCGAACCCGCTTGGGTAAAGCGGAAGATATTGTCGACGAAGAACAGAACATCCTGTCCCTCTTGATCGCGGAAATATTCGGCGATGGTCAAACCGGACAGCGCCACACGGGCACGCGCACCGGGAGGTTCATTCATCTGACCGAAGACAAGCGCCACTTTTGACCCTTCGGAAATGGCATTGCCATCGGCATCCTTGGCGATAACACCTGCGTCCAAAAATTCATGGTAAAGGTCATTGCCTTCGCGGGTCCGTTCGCCCACGCCCGCAAATACGGATGTGCCGCCATGACCCTTTGCGATATTGTTGATCAGTTCTTGGATAAGCACGGTTTTACCCACGCCCGCACCGCCAAACAGACCGATCTTGCCGCCCTTTGCATAGGGCGCGAGAAGGTCGACAACCTTAATACCGGTGACCAGAATTTCGGTTTCGGTTGATTGGTCAACAAAGGCAGGAGCTTCGGCATGGATCGGCGCTTTCGCCTTGGCATTGACAGGGCCGCGTTCGTCAATCGGTTCGCCGACGACGTTCATGATCCGGCCCAATGTTTCGGGACCGACAGGAACCGAAATCTGTGCACCGGTGGCGGTGACGGCCTGACCACGGGTTAAACCTTCGGTCGAATCCATAGCGATAGTGCGCACGGTGTTTTCGCCCAGATGCTGTGCGACTTCCAAAACAAGGCGGTTATCGCCATTTTGCGTTTCAAGCGCCTCCAAAATGGCGGGCAATGTGCCGTCAAACTGCACGTCCACGACCGCGCCAATAACCTGCGCGATACGGCCTGCACCGGCGGCAGCGGTGGATGCGGTAGCTTTTGGGGCAGCGGGCTTTTTCGCAGCTGCGGGTTTCTTTGGGGCGGTTGCCATATCTGTCTTCCTTGCCTTCTTAGCTTAGAGCGCTTCTGCGCCAGAGATAATTTCTACGAGTTCGGTGGTAATCGCCGCCTGACGTTGGCGGTTATATTCGATGGTCAATTTGTTGATCATGTCGCCGGCGTTGCGCGTGGCATTGTCCATGGCGGTCATTGACGCGCCTTGTTCGGATGCTTCGCGTTCCAATAGCGATCCAAAAATCTGGGTTTTCACATAGCGCGGGGCGAGGTCTTCCAGAATTTCTTCTTCGCTTGGTTCATATTCAACAGAAGCGCCCACTGCGGCGCTTTCGGCGGCTTCGGGGGATGGGACGGGGATCAATTGAACCGTTGTCGGATCCTGTGATAAGGCGGATTTGAACTTGGGATACACTAGGTGCACGACATCAAATTTGCCCTCATCAAACAGCGCCAGCAATTCAGCGGTAATCGCTTCGGCCTGTTCAAAGCCCAGATTGCGGACCGTGGAGGTATCGAATTGCTTTTCAATCTGCTTTGCATAGTCGCGCTTAATAGGGGCTAGGCCTTTTTTACCGACCAGGTAAAATTGCACCTGCTTGCCCGCATTGATCAGCGCTTTGGCTTGCAGTTTTGCCTCTTTGACGATGTTGGAGTTCAACCCGCCGCACAGTCCCTTGTCGGTGTTGATAACCACGATAAAATGGCGCTGCTCACTGCCGGTTCCAGCGAGCAGTTTGGGCGCACTATCGCCTGTCACTTTTCCGGCGATGGACCCCATGACAGCGGCCAGCCGCTCGGCATAGGGGCGAGCAGCCTCTGCCGCCTCCTGCGCTCGGCGCAGTTTAGCAGCAGCGACCATTTTCTTCGCCTTTGTGATCTTCTGGGTCGATTTGACCGAGTTAATCCGGATTTTGAGTGCCTTTAAGCTGGCCATCTCTTCTTTCCCTTATCCCGCCCCATAAGGGCCGGTTTAATTTTATGCGAATGTTTTACCGAAAGCGTCCAAAGCCGCTACCAGTTGATCCTTCACATCATCTTCAAACTTTCCGGTTTCGCGGATCGTCTTCAAAATGCCGGCATGGTTGGCACGCAAATCGGCCAGCATCGCTTCTTCGTAACGCACAACGTCGGAAACGGGTATGGTATCGAGATAGCCGTTGGTGCCTGCAAAAATAGACGCGGTCTGCTCTTCAAAAGGCATAGGCGAATATTGTTTTTGCTTCAACAATTCGGTCAAACGCGCACCGCGGTTGAGTAGCTTTTGTGTAGAGGCATCAAGGTCCGAACCAAATTGCGCAAATGCGGCCATTTCGCGGTATTGGGCAAGCTCCAGCTTGATCGAACCCGATACTTTCTTCATCGCCTTTGTCTGCGCGGCGGAACCCACACGCGACACCGACAGACCGACGTTAATGGCAGGACGGATACCTTGGAAGAACAGGTCTGTTTCAAGGAAAATCTGACCATCGGTGATCGAAATCACGTTGGTTGGAATATAGGCGGAAACGTCGCCTGCCTGCGTTTCGATGATCGGCAGCGCGGTAAGCGATCCGCCGCCATTGGCATCGCTCATCTTTGCGGCACGTTCCAGCAAGCGGCTGTGCAGGTAGAAAACGTCACCAGGATAAGCTTCACGGCCCGGCGGACGGCGCAGCAGCAGCGACATTTGGCGATAGGCAACGGCTTGTTTTGACAGATCGTCATAAACGATACAGGCGTGCATACCATTGTCGCGGAAATATTCACCCATGGTTACGCCGGTATAAGGCGCCAGATATTGCAGCGGGGCAGGTTCGGAAGCGGTCGCGGCAACAACGATCGAATATTCCATCGCGCCTTTTTCTTCGAGAGCACGTACAATCTGCGCAACGGTCGAACGCTTTTGGCCGACAGCAACATAGATGCAGTACATCTTTTTGCTTTCATCGTCGCCTTGGTTGACATTTTTCTGGTTGATGAAAGCGTCGATTGCCACGGCGGTTTTGCCGGTTTGACGGTCACCGATGATCAATTCGCGCTGCCCGCGGCCAACAGGGACCAGCGCGTCCAGCGCCTTCAGACCTGTCTGCATTGGTTCGCTCACACCTTGGCGCGGGATAATGCCGGGGGCTTTCACCTCGACGCGGCCACGCTGTGTTGTTTTCAACGGGCCTTTGCCGTCAATGGGATTGCCCAGACCGTCAACAACGCGGCCCAAAAGCTCCTTGCCAACCGGAACGTCCACAATCGTGCCGGTCCGCTTAACTGTATCGCCTTCACGGATTTCGCTGTCGCTGCCGAAGATCACGGCGCCAACATTGTCCGCTTCTAGGTTCAGCGCCATGCCCTGAATCCCGTTGGAAAATTCGATCATTTCCCCTGCCTGAACATTGTCGAGACCGTGGATACGGGCGATACCGTCCCCTACGGATAGAACCGATCCAGTTTCGGAAACCTTTGCTTCGGTGCCAAAATTGGCGATCTGGTCTTTGATAACCTTGGAAATTTCTGCGGCACGGATATCCATGTTTAGCCTTTCATCGCGGTCGCGAGGGAGTTGAGACGGGTTTTGATACTATTGTCGATCATCTGGCTGCCAATTTGGACAGTCATGCCGCCCAATATGGCGGGATCAACCTTTGCGTTGATGGCAACATCGCTGCCAACACGTAATTTCAATTGCTGCGCCAAATTCTTGTTTTGCGCAGGGGTTAACGGGTGGGCGGTGGTGACATCTGCGGTTACTTCACCGCGTTCCTGTGCGGCCAATGACGCAAAGGCTTCTGCCACCGCTTTAATCTGATCTAAACGGCGATTTTGGGCCAGCACGCCCAAAGTATTTGCAGTAAGTGCATCCAGCTTCATCGATTTTGCAACTGCCGCTATCGCGGTTTGTGCATCTTGCCGTGACAAAACCGGATTGGTGGTCAGTGATTTCAGCTCTGCCGATTCGCTGAGAGCGCTGCGCAATTTGGACAGGTCGGATTCGACGCTCGCCACTTTTTTATTCTCATTTGCCAAAGCAAACAAAGCGGCGGCATAGCGCCCACCTAAGCTTGCTGAAATAGCGCCGGAATTTCCCACGTGTGAATGTCCTCAAATCAGACTAGAATTGCCAGTGAACATGACAGGCGAGTGCGCCCCGTTCATTCGATGGCCGCGCGACTAGCACCGCTTGTGCTGCGATGCAAGATAGGGATTGGCATTATTGGCAGGCCATGGGCAAAACTGTCAGTATATGGCGTGGTAAATTCCATATAGGCTGGTCAGGGTTAAGATGATGCCGACCATCAACAATAATGGCTTGGTCGGAATATGTTTGGCCATCATCGCCCCAAAGGGCGCAGCGATAACCCCGCCGATTAACAGTCCAATGGCGGATTGCGTTATAATCTCCGGCCCCATGGACAATAAAAATGTAACCGAAATCGATATGGTTAGGAAAAATTCGACGCTATTGACGGTGCCGATTGTTTGCCGGGGCGATGACCCTTGGATCAAAAGGTTGGAGGTGACAACCGGTCCCCACCCGCCGCCGCCAGCTGCATCCAGAAAACCGCCAGCAATACCCAGCGGAGCCACATATTTAGGGTGCTTTACCTGCGGCGGCCAGCGCAAGGCACGGTAGATAAGGATGAAACCGATTATAGACAAATAGGCAAGAACAAAAGGTTTGGCCATGCTGGCGTCTATATTGGAGATTACATAAGCGCCTGTTACACCGCCCAATATACCGGGAAGGGCGAGCCGTTTAAAAAGTTTCCAATCGACATTGCGGTGATAGACATGACTGACCCCTGATACGCCTGTGGTCACACATTCCACCGCGTGCACGCTGGCTGAGGCAAGAGCGGGCGGGACACCCATACTGATCAGCAATGTGGTCGAGATAACCCCGAATGCCATGCCAAGAGCACCATCGACCATTTGCGCCGCAAATCCGATCAGGATGAAAATCAGCAACGTATCGAGCATCTAAAGGGTCCGAAAAGTGAATATCTTTTCATTATGCTGCGCTAATCCCTGCCGGGCAACATATGTTTCGTTTCATGCGTTAAACGTCATTTTCGATGTCGCAACATTATTGGGATGAACCGCACCGATAAGCAGTTTGATTTTTTGACAGCACATTTCGAGATGCAGCGCTGTAATGCAGTATATAAAAGTGTGTGCTCAATGCAATAAAGGACGCAGCCATGACCTATCAGATAACAGGATTGAGCATAAATGATTTCGAAAAGTTGATTGGTGCCAGTGAAGATGATCTCGCCGCACAAGGGGCGGTCCGGGTGGTTGCTGATGCGGATATAGGCTGGCCGTGCCGGGTTAGCTTAACCGATGCCAAATCAGGAGAAAGCTTGATCCTGTTCAATTATTTGAGCCATGATGTTGCCACCCCCTACCGCTCCTCTTATGCTATTTTCATTAACGAAAACAGCACTGAGCGCGCCGCACATATTGACGAAACCCCTTCTATTTTCGATGGCCGCCCGATTGCATTTCGGGCATTTGACTCTTATGGCTTTTTGAAAGATGCGCGGCTGGCTTTGTCCGGGCAAGCTGATGCAAAGATCAGGGATCTTTTTGACAATGATGACATTGCCTATCTCCATGCCCATAATGCGGCGCACGGATGTTTTGTGGCTTTGGTTGAGAGACAAAAATGATCCATGGGGATGAAGCATGGGCGGCTGTGTTACGCCGTGATCGGTCCTTTGATGGACGATTTGTAACAGGTGTGCATTCGACGGGCATTTATTGCCGCCCAAGCTGTGCCGCTCGCCATCCGGCGAGATGCAATGTCGCATTTTATAAAGATGGAAATGCGGCGCGGGCCGTTGGCCTTCGTCCCTGCAAACGATGCCTCCCCGACGATGTCACCCGCGATCAAGCCGCTATTATAAAGGCGCTGGAGCTTTTGGCTTCGGATGATCCGCCGCGTCTGGCCGCGCTTGCCGGGGCAGTCGGCTATGCCCCGCACCATTTTTCGCGCATATTCAAACGCGATATAGGGTTAAGCCCGGCGGCGTGGCTCCGTTCGGAGCGTTTGCGGCGGGCAGAGATGGAATTGAAGCGCGGCGTTTCTGTAACAGAGGCAATTTATGCGGCCGGTTATAATGCGCCAAGCCGATTTTATGCCGACAGCAAAAGGAAAATGGGGATGACACCCAGTGCATGGAAAAATGGCGGGGCCGGGGTGGTGATCCGTTATGCCATTGTGGACACAACGCTTGGCCCCATGTTGGTCGCAGCAACCGATAAAGGGATATGCCGCTTGTCTTTTGGCGAAGATAAAGGCGAGTTGATACGCCGCTTTCCAAAAGCGGTGATTGAACCGGGCGGAGCGGCCATAGATAATATGGTGAAAGGCGCAGTCGCGGTAATAGAAAATCCGCGCACCATGCCCGATTTGCCTTTGGATGTTGCGGGCACAGCTTTTCAGGAGGCGGTGTGGCAGGCACTGCGCCGCATTCCGCCGGGGGAAACCCGCAGCTATGCCGAAATCGCGGCCGCGGTCGGAAAACCGGGCGCAGTGCGAGCGGCGGGCAGCGCCAACGGGGCGAATAATGTGGCTATCCTGATTCCTTGCCACCGTGTAATTCGAAGCGATGGATCGCTGGGCGGCTATGCTTACGGCCTTGCGATCAAACAAGAATTGCTACGAAGGGAAGCGCAACATGGAGCAGGAGGATCAGCCGGCGGAAAATAAGCTTATCACCATATTGAACCGGATTTTAGGCCATCCGCTGTTTCTGTTGATTTTCGGGGTGATGATGCAGGTCATCATGATCAGCATGATAATTTCCGTCATTGGCGCTCTAAATCCTCAACCTGCGCAAAGCGCAGCTTTTCAAAGCGGTCTTGGCGTTGCAATCGCGCTTACCAGTGCCTTTGCCTATTTGATTTTCGTGCTGTTCGTCGAACGCAAATCGCTCACCGATTTTGAAGGCAAAGGGGCGTTTGCAGAATGGGGCTTTGGCCTAGCTCTGGGCGCGGCGACGATGAGCGCGATTGTCGGCGTTATCGCGGCTATGGGCGGGTATAGGATCACCGGCAGCAACGGGCCATGGGTTGTCGTGCCGCTGTTCGGCATGGCCATGCAGTCGGGGATATTTGAAGAGATAGTGTTTCGCGGGCTTATATTCCGTTTCACCGAAAAATGGTTGGGCAGTATCGCGGCGCTGCTTGTCTCGGCGATTTTATTTGGCTTTGCCCATCTCAGCAATCCCAATGCCAGCTGGTTTGCCAGCATCGCCATTGCCATAGAGGCGGGCATATTGCTTGGCGCTGTCTATATGGTGACACGGCGGCTTTGGGCGGTCATCGGATTGCATATGGCATGGAATGTGACACAAGGCGGGGTGTTTGGGATTAAGGTATCGGGGACCGATATTCCCGGATTCTTCATCAGCCAAATGTCAGGTCATGAACTGCTAACTGGCGGCGCTTTCGGGGCGGAGGCGTCGTTGCCCGCGCTGATTATTGCTACCGCACTGGGATTATATTTCCTGCGCAAAGCGTGGCGAAAAGGAGAGTTCGCGCATCCCAGCTGGCACCGGTTCAAAACGGGTGGGGCCGCACCCTCAGGAGTTTAGGATGCGGCCCGCCGGGGGGCATTGCGGCTAGTTATTATTATAAAAACCCCGGCTATGCGCTTTACGCCTCTCCATGTCATCGGGCTTCATATCCTCGTCCCGGTCATAGAATGTCATCTGGTCCTTGCGCTCGCCCTCTACCGACAGCCGCCTGCGCCACAGCTGTTCGGGATGGAATAGAAGCGCGAGCCGCCAGTCCTTGTCATCGCTGCGTCCTTCAATCACCAAAGTCGTCAGCGCACCGCGTTCTTCCAGCCATGCCTGCCGCGCACCAGCTATTCCGGCATAGGCAGATTTGGGCAAGCGCAACTCCTCATCATCCTGCACCAGTTTGATAGCGGCAAGCCGTGATTCGTCGTCCAAAGATATGGTCGCATAGACCATTTCCCCGTCCGTTTCGCCCGAAAGCTTGTTGTCCATGTCGGTTTGGAGCGCGGTAAGCGGAGAAAAAGCGTCACGCATTTTATTGGGCGATTGCGGCGCGGCTGCGGTTAGCATCGCAGCGATAAGGGGCAGGGTGGCGGATAAAATCAAAGGTCGCATTGGGTTTTCCTTAACGGCTGTTGGGTTAAGCAGATCATGGGGTTTCAATGGTTAATGCTTCTGCAAAAAAACAGCATAGAAGGCTCCGCTTTGGATCAAATCAAAGCGGTTTTTCGCCGCGAAAAAGGCACAGGATAAGTAGTAAACACATTATTGATCCTTTGTCCCGTTAAGAGACGCGGGCATTTTTTGCGGTGAAATACAGTTAATACTAACAAGTTGTTCACCTTTTTCATCATACGGAAGGGTAAGCTGTGACCAAAGCCTGTGCTGCGCCCATTGCGTGGCCGGGTGCCGGGGGCGCGTTGATGAAGGAAGAAAAAATGCAATATTCTTTGAAAACCAAAGCAATTCTGGGCATGGCAGCTATTGTGCTGACGCTATCGGGATGCTCCGGCCTTGGCGGCAGCAACCTGCCCGAAGCGCCGCTGTCCGCATCACAGGTGCAACGCGGAAGCGAAGAATATCTCATCGGGCCGCTCGATACTTTGACGATTTTTGTCTGGCGCAACCCGGAACTGGGGGCAAAGGTGCAGGTGCGCCCCGATGGCCGCATCACCACGCCATTGATTACCGATATGCCTGCCGCAGGTAAGACATCAACGATGCTGGCGCAGGATATAAAGCTGCAATTGTCGCAATTCATTAACGAACCGATTGTGTCGGTGATCGTCAATGATTTTCAGGGCGGTAGCCAAAATATTCGTATTTTGGGCGCGACTGAAAAACCGGCAAGCATCCCTTATCGCGCCAATATCACCGTGCTTGACGCGATCATTGCGGTGGGCGGCCTGTCCGAATTTGCCTCTGGTAACCGCGCCCGCCTGATCCGGGTCAACCGCGCCACCGGCCGGCAGCAGGAATATGCGCTGCGGCTCGGCGATCTTTTGAAACGCGGGGACAGCAGGGCCAATGTGCAGCTGCAACCCGGCGATGTGATCATCATTCCCGAAAGCGCCTTTTAAGGCGGCGATGACAATGACGATCCAAAAAAACGGAAAGATAAAAAGCTGATATGACCGGTCTTTACGATGAAATCCGAATTGCGATCCACAGCGTGTGGAACCGGCGCTGGCTGGCTTTGGCTATTGCCTGGGCCTTTTGCCTGCTCGGTTGGCTAGGCGTGGCGATGATCCCAAATAGCTATGAATCGCAGGCGCGGGTGCAGGTGCAAACGCAAGAGATTTTGTCGAGCAAAGTCGGCATTTCGCAAAATGACCGGATTCGCAACATACAGCAATTGGAACAGACGCTGACCTCCTCCACCAACTTGGAAAAGGTTATCCGCGGCACCGATTTGGGTCAAAGTGTGGCATCCGACCGCGAAATGGCCGGTAAGGTAGAGGGGCTTCGTGAAAAAATTGAGGTTAAGTCCGAACAGGATAATTTCTTTGCCATCACCGTAAAGCAATCCAGCCCGAAATTGGCCCGCGACGTGGTGCAGAAGCTGATCGATGTGGCCGAAGAAGACAGTATTGCAGGCGACCGCAAAGAAACCGGACAAACGCTGCGATTTTTGGAAAAGCAGATTGAAGAGCGCAAAGTGGCTTTGCAGGAAGCGGAGTCCAAGCGGGTCGATTTTGAAACCAAAAATCTCGGTCTGTTACCCGGCATTGGCTCGGTGTCGCAGCGGCTGGCCTCTGCCCGCGCCGAAATCACACAGATTGATTCACAGTTGATGCAAGCCAATAGCGCCTTGGCCGCGTTGAACAGCCAGCTCGCGGGAACTCCGCAATCGCTTTCAACTCCTTCCTTTGGCGGCGGCGGCGGGGCGAACCCGTCGCAGATTGCTTTGTCGCAAGCGTTGGCGGACCTTGGCGCCATGCGGGCCCGCGGCCTGACCGACAACCATCCCGATGTGATTGCGCAAAAAACCAGGTTGCCAATTTGCGGGCGCAGGCACGGGCAACGCCAAGCACCGGCGGCGGCAGCGGATCGTTCAGCACGCCCAACCCGGCCTATTCCTCCCTGCAAAGCCTGCGTGCTGAGCGTCAGGCATCGGCAACCGCATTATCATCACGCAAAGCAGCCTTGCAGTCGGAAATTGCGCAGCTGTCATCACAGCAAACCGCCGAACCCGGCGTGGCCGCTGAAATGTCGCGCATCAACCGCGATTATGATGTTCAGAAAAAGCAATATGATGATCTGGTGGCGGAACGCGACAATGTAACGCTGCGCGGCGAGGTGGAAACGCAAACCGATGCGGTCCAATTCCGCGTGATCAACCGTCCGACATTGTCGGGCGTTCCGGCTGCTCCCAACCGTCCGATGTTGCTCGCGCTCGTGCTGTTTGCGGGTATTGGTGCCGGTGCGGGCGCGGCTTTTGCGCTGGGCCATTTGCAGACAAGCTTTCCCACAGCGGCGAAGCTGGAGCGGGCCAGCGGCCTTCCGGTCATTGGTTCAATTTCCCAAATGTTGAGCAGCGAGGCCCGTGAGGAGCGCCGCCGAAAGCTTAAATTATTCTACACAGGTTCGTTCGCACTGGTCGGCGTTTTTGCGCTGTTGATTGTCGCCGAATTTGTCCAGCGCGGCATTACGGCGTGAGGAGAGACTGATATGAACAAACATAGCTCCATCAAATCATCCGGTTCGCTGCTCGAACGTGCGTCTGAACTTTATGGCTTTGGCGATGCGCTGCGCGGCGGTGCGTCTGCTGCACAGCCGTCCCAAGAATCTGCCCCGCCGGCGGGAACGAATGTACCGTCTGCGGATCCAGTACCTACGCCAGTGCCAGTGCAAAAAGAAACGGTCCCTGAGGCGGCCCCGCTTGCAACGGCGTCCACCCCGCCTGCTTATTCCAGCCGGTCACACCAGCCGCAGAAAAGCGGCCGCTTTGCCAAAATTGACCGGCAATTGCTGATCAGCGGGAATTTTATCGACCCCGATGGCCCTGTTTCCGGTCTTTCAGAAGAATTCCGCATCGTCAAACGGCAATTGCTGCTCTCGGCGCGGGGCGGCAAGGGTTATGATCCTGTGGAACATGGCGAACGCATATTGGTCTGTTCGGCGCATCCCAATGAAGGCAAAACTTATTGTTCGATCAATCTGGCGTTGTCGATGGCATCGGAGAAGGACAACCGCGTCCTTCTGGTCGATGCGGATTTCGCCAAACCGAGCATATTGGCGACGCTGGGTATCGACCATAGCCCAGGCCTTATGGATGCTTTGGCGGACCCCAATAGCGATGCCGAAAGCTATGTCATTGAAACCGATATTGCCGGCCTTTCGGTCCTGCCGGCGGGGGCGCAAACCAATCAGGATACCGAATATCTGGCGGCATCACGGACAGCGGAGATCATTGATCAGCTGACCCGCAATGACCCCAGCCGGATCATCATATTCGATTCGCCCCCTGCGCTTGCTGCGTCTCCGGCCTCTGTGCTGGCGCTTCATGTCGGTCAGTGTCTGTTGGTGGTGAATGCGGATGAAACCACAGACAGCGCACTGCGCGATGCGCTGAGTCTGCTCAGCGGCTGCGACCATGTGCAGCTGTTATTGAACCGCGCAAAATTCTCTCCCACAGGCCGAAAATTCGGCAATTATTATGGATATGGAGCATGATCATGCACTACCGGATTTCCAGACAAAAGATGCTAATCCCCTTACTCGGCAGTGCGGCATTCCTATTGCCGTACACCGCTATGGCGCAGCAAATATCACCCGAATGGTCGCCGCTGGACGATAGCGGACCGGTTTATGGCGGAACCACCGATGAAGCACCTGCCGCACAAGAGGAAAAACGATCGCGCCGCGTGCCGAACGCAGCGGCCCGCGGCTTGATGTTACCCCTTATCTGGAGGTACAGCAGGTCGCGTTGACCAGCTTCCGCGATGGCAGCAATGATGTTTTGACCTATACAACAGTTGCGGCGGGGGTTGATGCCACAGTATCGACCCGGCGAGCAGAGGCACAGGTCAATGTGCGCTATGAACGGCTGATTGCTTATGACAATGGTGTGGACAATCAGGATCTGGTGTCTGGCCTTGCCCGCGGATCGGTGCTGGTCGCCCTGGGCTAAGCCTGGAGGCAGGCGCAATCGCCACGCGCAGCCGTATTGATGGCCGCGGCGCTTCGCCAACCAATCTGGTCGGTAATCCCGATAATGTTTCACAAGTTTATTCGGTTTATGCTGGGCCAACGCTGGCCACCAATGTCGGACCGCTTTCGGTTAATGCTGCCTATCGTGCCGGCTATACCAAATTTGAAAGCAAGGATGTTGACCTGCCGCCGGGACAGGAAGCTTTCAGCACATTTGATGATAGTGTGAGCCATTTGGCAACCGCATCTGTTGGGATGCAGCCTGGTGAATTGCCCATTGGCTGGTCGGTTGGCGCGGCCTATGAACGCGAAGATGCAGGGCAGCTTGATAGCCGCTATGAAGGCAAATATGTCCGCGGCGATGTGACCGTGCCAATAGGGGCTGGTCTCGCCGTTGTCGGCGGCATTGGATATGAGGATATTCAGGTAAGCGAGCGCGATGCGCTGCGTGATGCAGCGGGTGATCCGATATTGGATACAGATGGCCGCTTCGTTACCGATCCTGCTTCGCCGCGGCTTGTCGCCTATCAGGAGGACGGTCTGATTTGGGATGTCGGGCTTGCCTGGCGCCCAAGCAGCCGCACTTCGGTCAGCGCTTATTATGGACAGCGTTATGGCAGCGATACATTTGGCGGCAGTTTGACCTATCAACCCAATAATAATTTCGCCGTCAATGTCGCGGTTTTTGATCAGGTAACCGGCTTTGGCAGCCTGCTGAACGACAGCTTGGCCGCTTTGCCCACCAGTTTCCGCGTGGCCCGCAACCCCTTGTCGGGTGATATTGGCGGCTGCGCTTTTGGCGGGGCAGGGGGCTTTTGCTTTAATGACGCCTTGCAAAGCGCCAACAGCGCGTCCTTCCGCAATCGCGGTGTGACGGCGGCGCTCGCATCCAACCTGAATGGCTGGGATGTCGGCGTGGCGGCTGGCTATAGCAATCGGCGCTATCTGGCTTCGGCGCTGGGTGCCCGCGCCGAGCTGGCCGGATTGGTGGACGAAAATTATTTTGCACTGGCCTCTGTGGGTAAATCGATCGACGATCGTTCGCGTTTTGATACCAGCGTTTATGCCACCTATTTCGATCCCGGATTTGCAGGGGCCCCTGATGTTTTGGGCTTGGGTGCAAATGCGGCCTATTACCGCGAAATTATCCGCGGACTATCGGCAACCGCAGCGGTTGGCCTTGATAGCTTCCGTCAGGAGGATTTTGATAGCGACTTAACCGCCTCGGCATTGCTGGGGCTGCGCTACAGCTTCTGATGCTGGGCGTGAATTTGGACCGGAGAAAGACAATATGTACGATCAATTTTACGGACTGACTGGACGCCCGTTTCAGCTGACCCCCGATCCACAATATTATTTTGAAAGCGCAACCCACCGCAAGGCTTTGTCTTATCTGGGTTATGGTTTGGCACAAGGCGAGGGCTTTATTGTCATCACCGGCGAAGTGGGCGCGGGTAAATCGACGCTGGTTGCGCATTTGATGCAAAGCATTGATAAATCGCGGCTGAGTGCTGCGACGATTGTGACCAGCCATTTGGATGGTAAGGACATGGTGCAAATGGCCGCCGAAAGCTTTGGCATATCTTCGCATGGCAAGGACAAGGCTGAAACGCTGAAAGCGATTGAAAGCTATCTGCACGGCGAAGCCCGTTCGGGTCGCCGCTGCCTTTTGATTGTGGATGAGGCGCAGAATTTGACCATTGATGCCGTCGAAGAGCTGCGTATGCTGTCCAATTTCCAACTGGGATCGCAGGCGCTGCTCCAGATTTTCCTTTTGGGTCAGCCCGAATTTCGCGATCTGGTGCAAAATTCAGCGGAGCTGGAACAATTGCGGCAGCGCATTATCGCCACACACCATTTGGATGCCATGGAGGCAGATGAGGTTGAACCTTATATCATTCACCGCCTGACCCGAGCCGGATGGAATGGCAACCCGCAATTGAGCAGCGACGCCTTCACCGCGCTTTACGCAGAAACAGAGGGCGTTCCGCGCAGGTTGAACACATTGATGAGCCGGGTGATGTTGATGGGGGCAGTGGAACAATTGCACCGGATTGATGGCGATTTGGTAAAAGCGGTTATCGCCGATATGGCAGGCAAACCCTTTGAATATAATCCACCGGTATCGGCCAAGGCACCGCCTGTTGCTCCTGTAGAAGACGAGGAACGGGTTGTAGCAGCCGAACCCGTGGCCGATGCCATGCCAGAAGAGGTTGAAGCAGAGATTGAAGAGGCGTTCGACGTCATTCACGAAGAACCGGTTCATGTCGAAGCTGTTACAGCGGCCAATGAAGATATAAATGAATATCTTAACGTGTCTGTTTTGGAAAATAGCCCAGAATTGCTTGCCCGTCTGGATATGCTCGAAAAACGCGTGGCCGAACAGGAAGATGCGCTGCGCCATGTGCTGTCTATGATGATTGATTGGATGGACCGCGAAACTTCGTTAGAGAGCAAATTGCGTCAGGCAAACCGCGCCGCATAACAAGGCATTGAAAGGACCAATAGTTGCGAAACGCGCTTTCCGTTGATGTCGAGGACTGGTTTCAGGTAGGTGCGTTTGAAACGGTAATCAAACGCAGCGACTGGGACGGACTGGAATGCCGCGCCGAACGCAATACCGATGCGGTGTTGTCCCTGTTTGATGATGCCGGAGTAAAGGCGACCTTTTTCACCCTTGGCTGGGTGGCAGAGCGCTACCCTGCGCTGATGCGGCGGATTGTGGATGCGGGCCATGAAATTGCCAGCCACGGCTATGCGCATGACCGGGTCTTTACCTTCACGCCGGGCGAATTTGCCGACGATATTGATAAAGCACGCAAGATTATCGAGGATACAAGCGGCATGGCGGTCACTGGATACCGCGCACCCAGTTTTTCGATCGATAAACGCACGCCATGGGCGCATGAGATATTGGCGGAAAAAGGCTATCATTATTCCTCCAGCGTTGCTCCTGTGAAACATGATCATTATGGTTGGGCCGAAGCGCCGCGTTTTGCCTTTCATCCTGTGGCAGGTTCCGATTTCCTGGAAATTCCGGTGACCACGGCGCAACTCGGCCCCAAAAGGCTGGCGGCGGGTGGCGGCGGATTTTTCCGGCTTTTGCCCTATCAATTTTCCCGATGGGCCATTCGTCAGGTGAATTTGGAGGCTGGCCGTCCGGCTATCATCTATTTCCACCCATGGGAGATAGATCCCGATCAGCCGCGCGTTGCCAATGCGCCGGTGAAATCAAAGCTGCGCCATTATACAAAACTAGACAAAATGGCCGGGAAGCTTGCCCGTTTGGCGCGGGAGTTTGAATGGGAAAGGCTGGACATAATTGCAATGCGCGAACAACAGCGCCTGTCCGAAAAGGCCGCCGCATGAACGCCCTGCAAAATTTCCATGGCAAGCAGGCCGCGATACAAACCCATGCGCTGGATTTGAAAGATGCCCATGAATGCGCCCGCGCCGATGCTTTTGTGCTGGCGCAGGCGGCGGGTTCGCCCTTTCACCGCCCCAAATGGCTGCACGCGGTTGAGCGGGGCACGGGGCAGGAGGCCCATTGCCTGATTGCTGAACAGCATGGCGAAATTATCGGTTTGCTGCCGCTGCACATTATCCATTCGGCGCTTTTTGGCCGGGCGCTGGTATCATCGGGCTTTGCCGTGGGCGGCGGCATATTGTCGGATAATCCCGCTGCCATAAAGGCGTTAGCAGCCGCAGCGTGGCGCTTTGCCGAATGCAGGAGCTGCCCAACGGCCGAACTGCGCGGCGGGGCGCTGCCGGGCGGACAATGGACGGTGAAAAACGATGCCCATGCCAATTTCGCAAGACCGCTGACCGGCGATACGGAGGCCGAATTACTCGCCATTCCGCGCAAACAAAGGGCCGAGGTGCGCAAGGGGTTAAACAACGGCCTGCGCATTAAAACCGGCAATGATGATGCGGACCGGCGCAGCCATTATGCCATCTATGCCGAAAGCGTACGCAATCTGGGCACGCCGGTATTTCCCCAATCGTTGATGGACACTGTGATGGACGGGTTTGGGGAAGAGGCCGATATATTAACGGTTCTGGACGGCGACCGGGTGGTGGCAAGCGTGCTGAGCCTTTATCATAACGGCACTGTCATGCCCTATTGGGGGGGCGGAATTTGGGATGCGCGGCGGCTGCGTGCCAATGATGTCATGTATTATGCGCTTATGAACCATGCGCGGGAAAAAGGCTGTCACAGTTTTGATTTCGGGCGCAGCAAGACGGGAAGCGGCGCGTATCATTTTAAGAAAAACTGGGGTTTTGATCCCGATCCGCTATCTTATGCGGTCCGGACAGCGGACGGTCAGGAACCACGCGATGTGAACCCCAACAGCCCCAAATATAAGATGCAGATTGCGCTGTGGCAGCGTCTGCCTTTACCAATCGCCAACCGCATCGGTCCCTGGATTGCCAAAGGGCTTGGATAATGGCGGAGATCCTGTTTCTGGCGCACCGTATCCCCTGGCCCGCCGACCGAGGGGATAAAATCCGGTCCTATCATATCCTGCAATATCTATCGCACCTGGCGCCGGTTCATGTGGGCAGTTTCGCCGATGATGACCGCGACATGGGGTTTGTTCCTGAAATGGAACCCAATTTTGCCTCCGTTTATACCGAAAAGCGTATCAAGCCGCAATGGAAGGCAGGGCTTCAGGCGCTGCGCAGCGGCAGTCCGGTCTCGCTGGAAAGCTTCGCGTCACCGGGGATGCGCGACTGGGTGAAAACGACCATAGCCGCTCGGCCAGTCAGCCATATTTTCGTTTTTTCCGGGCAAATGGCGCAATATATACCGGATGATTTTGACGGCCGTATCATCATGGATTTTGTCGATGTCGATAGCGCGAAATTTGAAAGCTATGCAGGCGAGGGCGGAGCCTTTATGCGCTGGATTAACAAGCGCGAGGGCCGATTGCTATCGGTATTTGAAAAGGAAATCGCCGCCCGCGCGGACGCCAGCTTGTTTGTGAGCGAAGCCGAAGCCGCCCTGTTCCGGCAACGCAGCGGACTTGGTGCAGACAGGGTGATGCCGCTTGGCAACGGGATTGATACGATCAGCTATGACCCGCTGACCGATATTAAACCGGTAAAAGGTTTGCCAAAGGGAAAGCGGATTATGTTCACCGGGCAAATGGACTATCGCCCCAATGTCGAGGCGGTGGACGATTTCGCCAGAAACGCCATGCCCGCTATCCTGCAGCATCATAAGGACGCCAAATTTGTGATTGTCGGCCGCAATCCGACAGAAGCGGTGAAGGCATTGGCGAAACTGCCCGGCGTGGTCGTCACCGGCGCGGTCGATGATGTGCGCGGATGGTTGATGGCCGCCGATGTAGTTGTCGCGCCGCTTCGTATTGCGCGGGGGATACAGAATAAGGTGCTGGAAGCGATGGCAATGGCGAAACCGGTGGTCGCCTCCACCGCCGCTGCCGAGGGGATAGAGGCACAGGACGGCGTACATTTCCATATCGCCGCCAATGTCGAACAGGAAATCAGCAAGGTCTGCGCCTTGTTGGATGACGTGGAAGTGGCCAAACGGCTAGGGATCAGCGCCCGTTTGCACGTTACCGATCATTATGGCTGGGACGGGCAGCTGGCACCGCTCAGGGCGCTTATGAACATTCACCCACTGGCCGAGGCGGCGGAATGACCGCCTTTGCACGGACCCTGTCCGGCGTATTTCGCGGGGAGACCAGCAAGCCCAATAGCGCATGGCGGCAATCGCTGGCGCTGATCGGCCTGTGCTGGACGGCAATATTGCTGTTATTCTGGCAAGATGCTGCGGATATGGTGGTGATCTGGTGGAGCAGTTCCACCTTCAATCATTGCCTGCTTATCCTGCCAATCCTGATCTGGCTGGTAATGATCCGCAAGGAAGAGCTGGCACAGCTTAGCCCGTCGGCATGGTGGCCGCCCTTGATTTATGTTGCAGCAGGTTCGTTTGGCTGGCTTTTGGGTGATGCGGCGGGCGTGGGGCTGGCCCGGCAACTGGGCTTGATCATGATGCTTCAGGGCACGGCGGCGATGCTGCTTGGCGCCAATGTCACAAGGGGGCTGCTATTTCCTCTATTCTATATGCTGTTTCTTTTGCCCTTTGGCGAGGAGGCGGTGCCCGCGCTGCAAATGGTGACGGCGGATATGTGTATGTTCCTGCTCACGCTTTTCGGGGTGCCTGCGCATATTGAGGGGATATTCATCTCCACACCCGCCGGGCTGTTCCGCGTGGCGGAGGCTTGTTCGGGCGTCAAATTCCTGATCGCAATGACTGCCTTGGGTGCGCTGATATCCAATTTATGCTTTACCGGCTGGAAACGCCGCATTCTGTTCATGGCGGCCTGTTTCATCGTGCCGGTCATCGCCAATGGCTTGCGGGCCTTTGCCACCATCTATGTCGCCGAATTTCGCGGGATAGAATCCGCTGCGGGTTTTGATCATATATTTTATGGCTGGATATTTTTTGGCATTGTTATTGCTGTCATAATCGGCGGGGCATGGCGTTATTTTGACAAAAGCCCCGATGCGCCCGCCTTTGATCCCGCGCTTTTGCAAGGGGGCGTGCCTTTTACAGCACCGGTGAAGGCGGCGCTGGCGGCGCTGGCATTTGCCATAGCGGCGCCTGCGCTTTGGTCCGCAGCGATCGCGGCGCAGGTATCGCCCTTGCCCGGCAATATCAAACTGCCGCGCCCTGCGGGCTGGCAGATTGTTGGTCATCAATCCGGACTGCATTGGAGCCCGCGTTTCGACGGTGCCAGCCATATCGTCTATGCCCGATACCGCAATGCTGCGGGTGATGAAGTGGATTTTTTCGCTGCGCTTTATGACCGGCAGGGCGAAGGGCGGGAGATTATCGGCTATGGTCAGGGCGCGGTTGACCCCGATGGTGGCTGGTCCTGGGTTGAAGATATAACCGCCCCCAAAGGCGCAAAAGCGGAAAAGATCATGGGTTCGGGCGGGGCGATGCGTGATGTAGTCAGCTATTACCGCACGGCCGGGGTGACCAGCGGGTCGGGCAGCCGGATTAAACTCGCGACAATGAAAGCGCGGCTTTTGGGAGGGGAGCAACAGGCCGCAGCCATATTGCTGTCCGCGCCTTATAAAGGCAAACTGTCACAACGCGGTGCGATCAATAGCTTTGCCAAAGATTTGGGAAATATCGATAAAGTTGCTGACCAGATGATGGGGGTGCGCTAAGCAGCCACTATGTGCGGAATTGCGGGTATTTTTCATGTGGAAACGGCAAAACCGGTGGACCCCGAACGGGTGCGCCGGATGACCGATGCCATTGCCCATCGCGGCCCCGATGGATCGGGCGTTTGGACCGCCGCTGGCGTAGGGCTTGGCCATAGGCGGCTGTCGATCATCGACCTAGAAGGCGGGGCGCAGCCGATGCACGCAGCCGATGGCAGGGCGGTTTTGGTTTTCAACGGTGAAATCTATAATTTCCGCGAATTGCGGCGGCAATTGGAACAGGCCGGATATGCATTTCAAACCGATAGCGATAGCGAAGTTATCCTGAATGGGTGGCGGCATTGGGGCACGGCGTGTGTCACCCATTTCCACGGAATGTTTGCCTTTGCCCTTTATGATCGGTCACAAAAACAGCTTTTCCTGGCGCGGGACCGGCTGGGTGTAAAACCGCTTCATTATGCCGAACTTGCCGATGGCAGCATCATTTTTGGTTCCGAGCTAAAGGCGCTTCTCGCCCATCCAGCTTTGCGTAAAGAGGCGGATTTGGCTGCGGTCGATGATTATCTAAGCTTTGGCTATGTTCCCGATCATACAAGTCTGATCAACGGGGTGAAGAAACTGCCCGCCGGTCACACCATGTTGTTGGAACAGGGACGACCAAGGCCGCAGCCTGTGCAATATTGGGATATTGATTTTTCCGCCCGGGTCAAAGGATCGCAGGAAGAATTGGAGGAGGAACTGCTGCGCCTGATGAGGCAGGCGGTTGCGTCGCGAATGGTCGCCGATGTGCCGCTGGGCGCGTTTCTGTCGGGCGGGGTGGATAGCAGCAGCGTCGTTGCGCTCATGGCGGAAATATCGCGCAGCCCGGTTAAAACCTGCTCCATCGGCTTTGATGTCGGTGCGCTGGATGAAAGCAGCTATGCCGAAACCATCGCAAAACGGTTTTTGACCGACCATCGCAGCCGCATGGTGGGAAGCGATGATTTCGGGCTTATCGACACGCTTGCCTTTCATTTTGATGAACCTTTTGCCGATGCCAGTGCGCTGCCCACTTATAGGGTTTGCGAATTGGCGCGGGAAAAGGTGACGGTGGCGCTATCGGGTGACGGCGCGGATGAAGCGATGGCGGGGTATCGCCGTCATGTCTTTCACCATGGCGAGGAAAAGGCCCGGGCGATGATCCCTGCATCGCTGCGTTCGGCGATATTGGGGCCGCTGGGCCGCGCCTATCCAAAGGCCGATTGGGCGCCGCGCCCTTTTAGGGCGAAAACCACGCTCCTGTCGCTCGCCCGGTCAGGAGAGGAAGGCTATGCCGAGGCGGTCGGTGTTACCGGCCCCGCGATAAGGGAGCAGCTTTATTCGGACAAGGCAAAGGCGCAGCTACAAGGCTATCAGGGTGAAGCGCATATGCATCTTTTGATGCAAAATGCCCCGGCACGTTCCGGCCTCGACCGCGCACAATATGCCGATATGAAATTATGGCTGCCCGGTGATATATTGACGAAACTGGACCGGACCAGCATGGCCGTAGGGTTGGAGGCGCGGGAGCCTTTGCTCGACCACCGGTTGATGGAATTTGCCGCAAAGCTGCCTGAAAATATGCGCGTGCGCCGGGGGCAGGGCAAATATCTGATGAAACAGACGATGGAGCGCTATCTGCCCAAGGATATACTCTACCGCCCCAAAATGGGCTTTGTCACACCGGTATCACAATGGCTGCGCGGACCGCTTGCAGGGGCAGCACGCGATTTAAGCAGCAGCAGGACATTAAACGGCCTTGGCTGGTTCAGCAGCGCCGCCATCGGTAAATTTGCCGAAGATCATATTGCCGGCCGTGTGGACCATGGACGGTTATTATGGCAGCTCATCATGCTGGAAAAATCGGCGCAGCGGATATTTGGGTAAGCGGCCTATCCTTCGGGATATATCGCTTTCATAAAATACAGCCCATCGGGCGGGGCATTATGGCCCAGCTTTGCTCGGTCGCGGGCGTCGAGCGCGCCTTGCAGATCGTCTGCGCTCCATTTGCCGCGCCCGACAAGCGCAAGGCATCCGACCATGGAGCGGACCTGATGATGCAGAAAGCTCCTTGCGGCTGCTTCTATAATCACCCGCTCGCCCTCGCGCCGGACATCCAAACGGTCCAGCGTTTTAAGCGGGCTATCCGATTGGCATTCCGTTGAACGAAAGGTGGTAAAATCATGCAGGCCAATGAGCAACTGCGCCGCTTCATGCATTGCATCTGTATCAAGCGGGAAAGGGATTTGCCATGCCTTCCCCTTTTCCAGCGCCAGCGGCGCTCGACGGTTAACAATGCGGTATTCATAAGCGCGGCCGATACAACTGAAACGGCTATGCCATTGATCCTCGACAATCTCACAGGCGCGGATGGCAATCGGGGCGGGGCGCAAATGGGCGTTAAGAGCGCCCGCAAGCCTGAATCCCGTTAAGCGGGTATCGAGATCAAAATGCCCGCGCATGGCCGCCGCATGAACCCCGGCATCGGTACGTCCGGCGGAAAAAACGGCAATATCCGCGCCGCAGGTTTTTTTAAGCGCGGCTTCGATCGCGCCTTGCACCGTGGGGGCATTATCCTGACGCTGCCACCCGGCATAAGGGCCGCCATCATATTCAATCATAAGGGCAAAGCGCGGCATTAAAGCTGCGTCCCTGCCGCTATTTGGTTCCCGCGCAGAAAATCGCCTAGCGCCATGGCGGGTTTTCCCGCCCGTTGGATGCTAACCGGCCGTATAGCTCCCGATGCGCAGGCAATGGTCAAATGGGTATCTAAAATACACCCAGAAACGCCCTTTTGCTCTGCCGCAATTTCGGCTTTTAATATTCGGTAACGCTCGCCTGCATATTCAAACCAGGCGGCGGGGAAAAAGGCGCGAATTTGGCGCTCTACGGCCTGTGCATCGCGTGCAAAATCAATGCGCGTTTCGGCCTTGTCAATTTTGGCAGCATAGGTCACGCCGTCTTCGTTTTGGTCCACCGCAGGATAAGCCGGCAAATTGTTGAGCACCTGCACCATCAAATCGGCCCCCATATCAGCCAGCTCCGCCGTCAACTCGGCGCTATTTTTACGGGCAATCTCCGTCCGCCCGGTCAGGAGCACCGGGCCTGTGTCCAGCCCAGCCTCCATCTGCATGATGCAGATACCGGTTTCGTTATCCCCGGCCAATATGGCGCGCTGCACCGGCGCGGCGCCCCGCCAGCGGGGCAGGAGCGAACCGTGAATGTTGATACAGCCATGCTTTGGCGCATCCAGCACCGCCTGCGGCAGGATAAGGCCATAAGCTGCGACAACAGCAACATCAAGGTTGAGCGCGGCAAAGGCCGCCTGTTCTTGCGCATCCTTGAGCGAAAACGGTGTGCGCACTTCTATCCCCAGCTCTTCTGCACGGGCGTGGACGGGCGAGGGTGTCATCTTCTTTCCCCGGCCCGCGCGGCGCGGCGGCTGCGAATAAACAGCCGCAATATCATGCCCCGCCGCCGCCAAGGCATTCAGCGCCGGGACGGCAAATTCGGGTGTCCCCATAAAAGCGATACGCATAGCTCTTTTCCTTTGTCGCAAAGGCCCCTAAAGCCCTAAGCATGGCATCGCAAGAGATAGACGCATTGGCGCAGGCTTTATCAAAACTTCCCGGGTTAGGCCCGCGTTCGGCGCGGCGTGTGGTTTTGCATTTGATGAAAAAGCGCGAAAGCGTGATGCAGCCGCTGCTGCGTGCGCTTGAAAATGTTAACGAAAGGCTGGTTACCTGCGGCACTTGCGGGAATATTGATACGATCAGCCCATGCGGCATTTGCGCCGATCCGCGCCGCGATAGCCGCGCCCTATGTGTGGTTGAGGATGTGTCCGACCTTTGGGCGCTGGAACGATCGCGGCTTTTTCCCGGCAGCTATCATATATTGGGCGGAAAATTATCCGCGCTCGACGGGGTGCGGCCGGAGGATTTGAATATCGAAACACTGGTAACCCGCGTTGCGGCAGGCGGCATTGACGAGGTTGTGCTGGCTATGAATGCGACGCTGGAGGGCCAGACGACCGCCCATTATCTGGCTGAACGGTTGGAAAGCTATCCCATACGCCTGACTCAGCTTGCCCATGGCGTACCCGTGGGCGGAGAGCTGGATTATCTGGACGACGGCACGCTGGCACAGGCTTTACGCGCCAGACGTCCGGTGGGGTGATCGCTGCCGGGCGTTGTTTTGGTTGTAAAGCGCCTATAGATATCCTAAATTACCGGCATGGCTATTTTACCGATTTTAGAAGTGCCCGACCCGCGATTAAAAACCATATCGCAGCCGGTCACCGAATTTGACGCCGATCTGCGCAAGCTGGTCGAGGATATGTTTGAAACCATGTATGATGCGCCGGGCATTGGGCTGGCCGCGATACAAGTGGGCGTGCCAAAGCGTGTGCTGGTGATCGACCTTCAGGAACCGGCTCCGCACAGCCATGATCATGAACATGGCGAACATTGTAATCATGACCATGATGTGATCCGCAATCCGCGCATCTTTATAAACCCGGAAATCCTTGACCCCTCAGAGGATATGGCCAGTTATAATGAAGGGTGCCTGTCGGTGCCCGATCAATATGCAGAGGTTGACCGCCCCGCCGCCATTCGCGCCCGGTGGCAGGATCTGGACGGGAATGTCCATGAAGAGGACATGGAAGGGCTTATGGCAACCTGCCTCCAACATGAAATGGATCATTTGGAAGGCATATTGTTCATCGACCATCTTAGCCGTTTGAAACGGCAAATGGTGCTGAAAAAACTGGATAAACAGCGCAAGGCGGCCTGAGCGGCTGGGTTTAAGCACGTATCGCATAGATTGAGCGCTATTACATGAAGCACGGCCACACCCCGCGCTCAGGCTGAGCGCATAGGATAAATCACCGCATTGCCCCGCGCTCAGGCTGAGCGCATAGGGAAAATCACCGCATTACCCCGCGCTCAGGCTGAGCGCTTAGGATAAATCACCACATTGCCCCGCGCTCAGGCTGAGCTTGTCGAAGCCTATTTGACTTTTCGCAATTTATCGATGCGCTTGGTGGTAACCCTATTTCGCAAACGCGCCCGGTGCCGCCTCTATGATAGCGAATTGACCGCTGCGTATTTCCTGCACCTCCAACATCCTTTCCGACAGGCCATTGCCGCTGAAGCGGAATGCGCCGTCAATGCCGATAAAGCCGCCCGGATCGGTCAGGTTGGTGATTGGGAATGTCGTGCCCAATTGCCATTGCTGAGCCACGCGGCTGGTTAACAGGATCGCATCATAGCCCAGACTGGATAGGCGCAGCGGCGCTTTGCCATAGCGGGCGCTGTATTTTTGGGCAAACTGACGGTAATATCCGTCAGCGACGCTGGCAAACCATGCACCGCGCAGTTCGGCGGTGCGCGATAGGCCGCCGTCAATATTCCATAGCTCGGTTCCCAAAATCTGGCCATTTACCTTCGCCTTTTTCAACGAGGGTGCAACCGTTCTGGCCCAGCCGCCGGTGCCGCCGATCAATATGGCATCCATGGGGCCTGCCGCTTTTAACCGTGCGACGGCGGCGTCAACTGATGCTTGGCTGTCATCGGCGCTTTGGATATTAACGAGCGTGCCGCCGGCATCCAGGACCGATTTGGTCAAATTGCTGCTCGCCCTTTGTCCGTAGACATTGTTGCTAACCACCGCGCCGAAGCGGGTTTTGCCCTTTGCTTTGGCAAAGCGGACGATCCGGTCCACCGATTGGCTGGGCAAATGGCCAAGCAGGTATACATTGCGCCCCGCCACACCAATATCGTTGGAAAAGCTGATGATCGGGACATTTTTGGTGCGGGCAATATCGGCGGCGGTAACCACATTGTCGCCGCGTAGCGGCCCAAGGATAAGCTTGTTGCCATCCGCCACCGCCCTTTGCGCCGCCGCTGCTACGCCGAGCGCCGTATCATAGGTTTTCAGGTTGATCTTCACCGTGCTGTTCGTGTCGGCCATCGCCAGTTCGGCGGCGTTGGCGATGGATAGGCCGACATCACCATCGGGTCCGGTAACAGGCAGCAGCAAGGCAACCTGATGGCGGCCATCGGCGGGAATGACGATGGGTTCGGGCTTTGGTCCTGCGCCTGCCACGTCGCCGCCTTTGGGTATCACCGATTGACAGGCGGCGAGCAATGCCAGAGCGGACAAAGCCGCGATGCGTTTTGCGGGGCGGGCAATTTTGCCGCGATGCTTTTGCCCCGAAACCTGCTCTTGCAGACGGGTTGATGTTGCTGCAAAGATTGCTGTCATGACTTTGTCCTCACTCGATAATCCCCTGCCGGATAAGGCATTCGACTCAGGTCTTTACATTGTTGCGACCCCAATCGGCAACCTTGCAGATTTGTCACAGCGCGCCGTGCAGCTTTTGACCGCAGCCGACATTGTTGCGGTGGAGGATAGCCGGGTGACTGGTAAGCTGCTGCATCATATCGGGCTGAAGAAAAAAATGCGCCGCTATAACGATTATAGCAGCGCGGATGACCGCGACCGGTTGCTGGCCGCGGCACAAACGGGGGTCGTCGTGCTGGTTTCCGATGCGGGAACGCCGCTTATCTCCGATCCCGGCTATAAACTGGTGCGGGCGGCGCGGGAGCAAGGCATTTATGTCAGCACCGCGCCGGGGCCAAGCGCGGCAATTGCGGCGCTGTCCATATCGGGGCTTCCCACAGACAAATTCCTGTTCGCGGGATTTTTGCCTGCGAAGGAAAAGGCAAGGGCGGCGGCGATTAATGGCTATCGCAATATTGACGCAACGCTGATTTTTTATGAAAGCGGCCCAAGGCTGGGCTCAGCGCTGGCGGCGCTGGCTTTGGTGCTGGGCGGGCGCGGGGCGGTTGTAGCGCGGGAGCTTACCAAGAAATTTGAAGAGGTGGTTACAGGAACATTGCCCGACCTTGCGGCGCGTTATGCCAATGAAACACCCAAAGGAGAGATTGTCGTGATCATCTCTCCGCCAGAGGCGGCTGGAACGGCAGAAGAGGGCGACGCCGATGCCGCGCTTGCCGAGGCGCTCACCCGTCTTCCCGCCGCAAAGGCAGCGGCTGAAATCGCCCACCGTTTTGCGCTGGACCGAAAACAGGTTTATGCCCGCGCAAATGCAATGAAATCAAAGTGTTCATGAACCAAATCGCACCCCGTAAGGCCGCCGAGATTAGAGGCCGCCGTGCAGAGTTGCTGGCGGCATGGTGGCTGCGCCTTCAGGGCTGGCGGATCATCGCGCAGCGAATACGCACGCCGCGCGGAGAGGTGGATTTGATCGCCCGGCGCGGCCGGACCCTTGCCTTTATCGAGGTGAAAGCACGGGCCACACAGGCGCAGCTGGATCATGCCATTGACGCCGCCCGGTTGCGCCGGGTGATCGCGGCGGCGCATAGTCTGGAGGGCCGCTATGGTTCTGACATGGAGGAAATCCGCATTGACGTGATCCTGATCGCGCCATGGCGGCGTCCCGTGCACCTTATCAATGTGGCGCAGATGCTGTGAGGGGCAGGGCATTTGTTTGCCCGGACAAAGGAATATCATCAAACCAAATTATCCGTCGCAGCCAACAATATATTGGCACCCCGTCCATTAACCGATAGACAAGCCCAATGACCCTGACCGCTGCGTTTCAAATGGACCCGATGGACGGCATTACCATTGCCGGCGATTCCAGTTTTGCCCTTATGCTATCCGCGCAGCAGCGTGGCTATGCCCTGTGGCATTATGATGTCGGCACGCTCACGCTTGACGCCGATGACAGGCTGACTGCACTGGCGCGGCCAGTTTATGATGTGCAGCGCGTTGAGGGCGCACATTACCGTTTTGGCGAGGCGAAGCGGATTGATTTGGGCCGTGACATTGATGTGGTGATGATGCGGCAAGACCCCCCTTTTCATGTCGGCTATATCACTGCAACACATTTGCTCGAACGGATTGAGGCAGAAACTTTGGTGGTCAATAACCCGGTCAGCGTTCGTAATGCGCCGGAAAAGGTGATGGTGCTCGATTACCGTAAATATATGCCGCCCACGCTCATCACACGCTCAATCGATGAAGTCCGCGAATTTCAGCGCGCTCATGGCGCAGTGGTGGTCAAGCCGCTGCACGGCAATGGCGGCAAGGCGATTTTCAAGATCGAAGCGGACGGCAGCAATCTGGGCGCCTTGTTCGAAGTGTTTAACGGCACCTGGCCCGAACCGCATATGGTGCAGCCCTTCCTTCCCGATGTGGCCAAGGGCGACAAGCGGATTGTGCTGGTCGATGGGGAGGTTGCAGGCGCGATCAATCGCAGGCCGGGCGCGGGCGAGTTTCGCAGCAATCTTGCCGTGGGCGGCCGCGCTGAGGCAACCGAACTAACGGCGCATGAGGCGGAAATCTGTGCGGCGATGGGACCAAGGTTGAAAGAACTGGGCCTGATTTTTGTAGGCATAGATGTCATCGGCGGGCAATGGCTGACCGAGATTAACGTAACATCGCCCACGGGCATTGTGGCGATCGACCGGTTTAACGGCACCGATACGGCGGGTATGATCTGGGATGCGTGTTTGGGGCGGCTTAGCTAGAGAATAGGTAACATATTCTCAATTGAAGAAATATGGAGGAAGCAATTATGCCCGTAATCAGAGTCAGTGATGCCATATTTCCCAATCTGAGCACATTAAAGATTTGGTTCAATACAAGCACAGATAGTGAGACAATTGATAGGGCAATCCGCGCAAGACGCATGGAAAGAAATTGACAGAATCGCACCGAAATCGAAATTTTTGGTCGAAATCGAATTTTCGTGGCGACAGAATGCGAAGGCTCAACATCCGGGTAGAACGGGTATGGTGTTGATTGAATGATGTTTCAATTTCCAAACGGCGTCATTCCCGCGAAGGCGGGAATCTAGTTTTCCTACGCCAGCGGATCGAATCCGAAATCCTCGGCCAGATCGCACCAGTCGGGGTTATTTTCCTCGATTAGACGTAGTTTCCATGCTCTGTTCCATTTCTTCAGCTGTTTTTCGCGGCGGATTGCCGATTCCATAACCGAATGCTGCTCAAACCATACAAGGCATTTGATGCCATATTTTTTGGTGAAGCCTTCCAATGTCTCCAAGCGATGTTGCGAAATACGAAGCAGTAAATTTGAAGTTACGCCGATATATAATGTGCCATTCCGGCCAGATGCCAGAATGTATACTGCCGGGAGTTTTTCTTCGCGCATTCCGCTTCGTTACTGGATTCCCGCCTTCGCGGGAATGACGAAATGTCGCTAGGGCCTGACCCTAAAGACAAACGCAGCGGGCATTATCAATAATAGCTTGGATTCAAGCCCTGGGATGCGCGTTCGCGTATTCATCGAGCAGCATCGCGGTATCGACGCCGGTATAGACCTGTGTTGAACTCAAACTGGCATGGCCGAGCAGCTCCTGCAGGCTGCGTAAATCCGCGCCGCCCGCCAGCAAATGCGTGGCAAAGCTGTGGCGCAGGGGCGTGGGGCGTGGTTTTTTCCGGCAGGTTCAGCCGTTTGCGCGCCCCTTGCACGGCGCGGCGGATGATCGCCGGTGAAAGAGCGCCGCCTCTTGCGCCGCGAAACAGCGGCTGGTCCTTAGCAGGCGGATAGGGGCAGACAGACAGATATTTTTCTATCGCACCGCGCACTTGCGGCAATAATGGCACGATACGGGTTTTGCCGCGCTTTCCGGTGACGCGCAGCGTTTCGGACAAAGGCAGGATATCGCCCGATAGCCCCGTCGCCTCGCTGATCCGAAGCCCGCTGCCATAAAGCAGCAACAGCACCGCCCAGTCACGGGCACCGATCCAGCTTTCCCTTGCGGTTTCGGCGATATCATCTGCCATGGCCAGCACATCGTCCGGGGCCACCGGCCGGGGCAAGCTGCGCGGCATTCGCGGGCCCTTAATGGCGGGAATGCTCGCCTCTTCACCCAAGGCAAAGCGCAGAAAATTGCGAATTGCCGACAGCTCGCGTGCCGTGGACCGGTTGGTCAGCCCGTCTCCCCTCCTATAGGCAAGAAAAGCCCGCAAATCGGCGGCTTTCACTTCGCGGAGCGTATCGCGGGTTATGGCATCGCCGATATGTTCTTGAAGGAACAGGACCAATCGTTCTGCGGTGGCGCCATAAGCTTGGACGGTCGCACCCGATTGGCGGCGGTTATTCGCTAAATGGCTGCGATATTCGGCGATGAGCTGGCTCATTATCTCCGAATATATCGTATCGCTCTTAATGTCGAGTTTGATAGAGACATGGGTGCCATATAAGGGCGCAGGGCCAATGTTGGATTTATCCTACAATTTCGGTCGAAAATGGCGGGAAAAAAGGCTTCCTTGGTGTAAACTTTGTAAACTTTCGCGGGCCTTCTTTGGTGCCTTATATGGGTGTTCATGGCTGCGGCACTTGCGATCTGAAGGCAATCATCGGCCCTCAACCGCGCTTAACGAAACCACCTCCGGCAAAATTGCATCAAGCAGCGGCATACCTTTTCGCGTGACGATCAGCCGTTCAGAAGACTGTGTGAGGAAACCCATTTGGATGAGCCGGTCTATCGCTGCATCATCAAGCATCTGCTGCCGCGTCATGCCAAAGCGCGTGGCCATGCTTTCCGGCGCAATCCCTTCGGCCAGGCGCAGCCCCATGAGCAGCGCCTCCACCGCCTGTTCATCCGGTGCCAAGCGTCGTTCCTCTTGCATCCCATGCCCATTTCGCGCCACGCAGGAAAGGAAATTTTCCGGTTTTTATGCCGCTGCGTCGCGCGGCCCAGACGGCGGCCATGGGCACCCGGGCCGATACCGGCATAGTCTTGATAGCGCCAATAGGTCAGGTTATGCCTGCTTTCCTCGCCCGGCCTTGCATGGTTGCTAATCTCATAGGCGGGAAGCCCGGCGGCGTTCATCATCGCTTGAGTCAGGGCAAACAGGTCCGCGCCCTGATCGTCATCGGTGGGTGTGAACAGCCCTTTGCGGACGTCGCTGGCAAAGCGGGTGCCTTCTTCGATGGTCAGCTGGTATAATGACATATGCCCTGTGCCAAAGCCGATGGCACGGGACAGTTCGGCCTGCCAGTCGGACAAGGACTGGCCAGGCCGTGCATAAATCAGGTCGAAGCTGACTCTGGCAAAATGCCGCCGGGCAATGTCAAGCGCCGCAAGGCCTTCCTGAACGCTGTGCGCACGGCCCAGAAAATGCAGGCTTTGATCATCAAGCGATTGCAGTCCCAAGGAAATGCGGTTGATTCCGGCATTTGCCAGATCGGCAAATCGTGCGGATTCGACCGAGGACGGATTGGCCTCCAATGTTATCTCGCACCCTTTGGACAAACCCCATAACCGCTGCGCCTCCTGTATCAAATTTGCGACCAACCGGGGCGGCATAAGCGACGGAGTGCCGCCGCCGAAAAAGATCGAGCTGATCCTGACTTCTGGATTAACTTGATGTTCATGTCTGAGATCAAAGATAAGCGCGTTCAACCATTGGTCATGATCAATGGCGTCGCGGACATGGCTGTTAAAATCGCAATAGGGGCATTTGGAAACGCAAAATGGCCAGTGGATATAGAGCGCCAGTCCGTTCTGCCCAACCGGTTCATTGAAGACAGAAGTGGATGGATTATGAAGCATCAACGCCCCTCTAAAACCGTGCAGTTGATCGCGCAAGGAACAATAATATTGTTATTGGCGTCTTGTGGAGGCGGGGGGTCTGGTTCCGGTTCCGGCTCTGGCGGGGCCGGTGTTTCCCTTCCGCCCGCCCCGCCACCACCTCCGCCGCCACCACCTCCTCCTCCGCCCCCACCGCCGCCCATTTCTACTCCTGCGCCTACCGCTAATGCGATGATGACTGCGATGTTGAAAGCGCATAATGATGCCCGCGCCGAGGTTGGCCTTCCTGCAGTTGAATGGGATGCAGGGTTGAGCGCCGAAGCCTTGGCCTATGCTCAGCAACTGGTCGCCAATGGCCGGTTCGAACATAGCAGCGGCGCATCGCGCCCTAATCAAGGTGAAAATCTATGGGCTGGAACGGCTGGTGCATTCTCCTTTGCGCAAATGGCGGCAGGCTGGGTCGATGAAAAACGGTTTTTCGTCGCCGGTATATTCCCCGATGTCAGCAGCACGGGCAGATGGCAGGATGTCGGCCATTATACACAGATCATCTGGCGCGGCACCACCAAAATCGGCTGCGGCATTGCCAGCAACAACGCGCGCGACGTGCTGGTCTGCCGTTACAGCCCGCCGGGCAATTTCATCGGCCAGCGTGTCTTTTAATAAGCGTATCTTTTGGTAAGCGGCGTTTAGAAAATTGCGGCTACCAGCTTTGCAAATGCGGCGGCGCGGTGGTCGTTTTTCAGCTTATAGTCAGGGCCGAGTTCAGCATAGCTTTGTGTCTCGCCAAGCGGCACAAAAACCGGATCATAGCCAAAGCCCAGCGACCCGCGCGGCGGCCAGGTGAGCGTGCCATAGGCGCGGCCTTCGAAAATCTCATGATGGCCGTCGGGCCAAACCAGCGCCAGCGTTGAAATGAAAAAGGCGCTGCGGTCAGTATCCGGCCCGGTTTCGGAAAGCTTGCCCTCCACCTTGCCCATGGCGAGATACCAGTCGCGGCCCGGCCCGCCCAATGCGTCCGCCTCAATCACGCTTCGTTCTGCCCAGTCGGCGGTGTAGACGCCGGGCGCCCCGCCCAATGCCGCCACGCAAAGGCCGCTATCATCGGCAAGTGACACGCATCCTGTCGCCGCACAGGCAGCCCGCGCCTTGATCAGCGCATTTTCGGCAAAGCTGGTGCCTGTCTCTTCGGGTTCTGCAAGGCCCAGATCACCCGCCGCCTCGGTCGCCATGCCAAAGGGCGCAAGCAGCGCATCAATCTCTGCCAGCTTGCCCTTATTATGGGTGGCGATGATGAGGCGGCCGGGGGTGAGTTTACGGTTGTTCATTTTACGGCTGATGCCTGCGCCTTGAAAATGTCATTGCATCCCATGCGGGCGAGACGAAGAAGGCGCAGCAGGCCTTCTTCATCATAGGTTGCGCCTTCTGCTGTGGCCTGCACCTCGGCAATTTGTCCGCCGGAAATCAGGACGAAATTGGCATCGGCATCTGCAGCGCTGTCTTCGACATAATCAAGGTCGAGCACCGGCGTGCCATTATAAATACCGCAGCTGATCGCGGCGACATGGGCGTTAATGGGGTCTTCTTTGATCGCGCCAGAAGCGAGCAGGCCATTAACCGCAAGCCGCATCGCCACCCATGCGCCGGAAATGGACGCGGTGCGCGTGCCGCCATCGGCCTGTATCACGTCGCAGTCGAGCGTGATTTGATGTTCGCCCAGTTTCTTCATATCAACAACGGCGCGTAAGGAACGCCCTATTAAACGCTGGATTTCCTGTGTCCGGCCCGATTGCCGGCCCTTTGCGGCTTCGCGCTGGCTGCGTGTGTGCGTGGAACGGGGCAGCATCGAATATTCGGCCGTAACCCAGCCTTCACCCTTGCCGCGCATCCATGGCGGCAGCCGGTCTTCGACACTGGCGGTCACTAGCACGCGGGTATCGCCGCAGCTGATCAGGCATGATCCCTCGGCGTGCTTTGTAAAACCGGTTTCGATGGAAAGGGGACGCATTTGGTCGGGGGCACGGCCGGAGGGACGCATAATTGATTCTCCTGATGATGGGATGTCCGACATAGACAGATAGACTTGCAATGCAACCGCCGGGCGTTAGATATTTGGACCATGACAAATCCGCCCATAACCGAGTTGAACGACCGGACGCGCACCATTTTCCGGATGGTTGTGGAAAGCTATCTGGAAAATGGGACACCAGTGGGTTCACGGACCATCAGCAAATTTGAAGGTTTAAGCCTGTCACCTGCATCCATCCGCAATGTTATGCAGGATTTGGAGGAGCTGGGCCTGCTCGCCGCGCCGCATACCAGCGCAGGGCGAATGCCGACCGAAATCGGCCTGCGCCTGTTCGTCGATGGTATCATGCAAACAGCAGAGCCAAGCGCCGCGGAGCAGCGGGCGATTGAATCGCAGATTAACGGCGAAGGGCCGATTGAAGAGGCGCTGGCGGCGGCGACATCGGTATTATCCGGGCTTTCTGCTTGTGCGGGTCTTGTCATCGTCCCGCGGCGCGAAGCGATATTGAAACAATTCGGCTTTGTGCGCCTATCCCCCCTACAGGCGCTTGCGATATTGGTGGGCAGTGACGGCAGCGTCGAAAACCGCCTTGTCGACATTTCTGCAGACATAACCGACAGCAGCCTGAACGAAGCCGCAAACTATGTGACCGCAAGGCTATCGGGGCTGACCCTTGCCGATGCCCTGAAACGGTTGGATAAAGAGATACGGGCGGAAAAGGCCGCGTTGGATGCGGCCAGTGCCAATCTGGTGCGGCGCGGGCTTGCCATGTGGACATTGGACGCCAATGACCGGCCCGTCATGATCGTGAAAGGACAGTCCAACCTGCTTGACGAAAGCGCGGCGGCGGACCTGGACCGGGTGCGGCAATTGCTGGATGAGTTGGAGAATAAGGAGGAGATCGCCAAGCTGATCGACAGCGCCCGCGATGCCCGGTCGGCGCGGATATTTATCGGCGCGGAAAACAACCTGTTTTCGCTTTCGGGATCATCGGTGATTGCATCCCCCTACCGCGATGAAGGCGGGCAGGTGGTCGGCGTGGTCGGTGTGATCGGGCCGACGCGGCTTAATTATGCCCGCATTGTGCCCATGGTCGATTTTACCGCCCAGACGCTAAGCCGCTTGATGAAATAGGATCAGCGCCTATATGCGCAACAGAACTTAAAACAGGCCGCAGCTTTGTAGCCGGAAATCAGAATGAAATTGGGGCTATGACCAACAAAAAGGCAAAAACAGTGGATGAAGCAGCAGAAAAGGAATTGGAAGGCGTTCCAGAGCATTTGAAGGAAGCAGAAGGCGAGGAGGCCGCTGCGGCAGAGAGTGATGCAGAGCGCATCGCCGATCTGAACAATAAATTGGCCGAGGCGCAGCAGGAGATTCTCTATGCCAAAGCCGATACCCAAAATGTTCGCCGCCGCATGGAAAAGGAAATCGCCGATGCGCGCGCCTATGCTGCAACCGGATTTGCAAGGGATATTTTGTCGGTGTCCGATAACCTGACCCGCGCTTTGGAGGCAATACCCGCCGAAATGCGGGACGATGAAAAGATGAAGGGCCTTATTACCGGATTGGAAGCAACAGGCCGCGAATTGGAAAGCGTATTTGCCAAAAACGGTATCAGCCGGATCGCCGCAATGGGCCTTCCGCTCGATCCCAATCAGCATCAGGCGATGGTTGAAATCCCAAGCGCAGATGCCGAACCCGGCACGATCGTCGCCGAAATGCAGGCCGGATATATGATCAAGGACAGGCTGCTACGCCCGGCCATGGTCGGGGTGGCTAAAAGCCGGACTAGGTCGTGTTGACATTCATTTGAGCCATTTGATGGCAGCAACGAGGTTTAGGAAGCCAAGATAGTTTCTGGCCAGCTTGTCATACCGTGTTGCAATGCGGCGGAAGTGTTTGATCTTGCTAAAGAAGCGTTCGATCATATTGCGGTCTTTGTACAGGACCGT
>JAAURJ010000082.1 GCA_012032285.1 Sphingomonadales bacterium | reverse complement strand
TCGCGGCAATGACAGTGGATTTCGCCGCTCCGTTATGGGGCGAGCGCGCATCACGGCAGATTGCGCAAAACCAGCGCAGTGAACAGCAAAGCAGAATGCAAAACCGCACCGTAGAACGCCGCAGTGACGGCTATCGTGGTGACCGCCGCGCAGGAGACAGACAATGGGGCGACCGGCAATGGGGCGAGCGGCAACGCAACGACAGGCAACGCAACGACAGGCGCTGGAGCGATCGGAGTTATAACCGCGATGACCGCCGTTACGACCGCAATGATCGCCGCCATGATAACCGCAGCTATAATCGCGGATATGATCGCGGCTATAACCGGGGCAACCGTCGGAGCTGGAACCATAGCTGGCGCAGCGACCGCCGTTATGATTGGCACGGATACCGCAACCAATATCGCAATAATTACCGTATCGGCCGTTATTATTCGCCCTATCGCGGGCATCGCTACAGCCGCTTCAGCATAGGGCTGTATATCGGATCGCCTTATTATAACTCGCGCTATTGGATCAGCGACCCTTATCATTACCGCCTTCCGCCCGCTTATGGCAATTACCGTTGGGTGCGCTATTATGATGATGTGCTGTTGATCGACATCCGCAACGGCTATGTCGTCGATGTAATCCATGATTTCTTCTGGTAAAACCTCTCAAGGATAATCAGAAACCATGCAGACCCGGGGCCATTTGTCCCGGGTTTGTTTTTTTGCTTGAAAGCCTATCGGTTAAAATCCACTGTGCAATCCTGATTTATTCAGGAGGAAGATATGATCCGCAGCCTCATCGCCGCCAGCCTGTTTCTGACAACGGCCCATCCCGTATTGGCGCAGACCACAGTGATATTGGCTGGCAATCTGGTTCCCGACGCACAGACCGGAGCCATTGGCCCTGCAACAATCACCGTCACCGATGGCAAAATCAGCGCAATTGTAAAGGGTCTATCAAAGCTCGATGCGGCGAGCGATGTCACCATAATCGACCTGTCCGGCAAAACCATTATCCCCGGCCTGATCGACCTTCATGTGCATTTGACCGGTGATCCGGGCGGCGATTTTTGGAAAGAGGCGACCGAACCCGCCGAATGGGGCGTGGTGGTAGGCGCAAAAAATGCGCTTGTTACAGTAAAAGCGGGATTTACCACCGTGCGGGAAGCTGGATCATCGCAATATAGCGCCTTTTCGTTGCGCCGGGGAACCGCAGAAGGCGTGATACAGGGGCCGCGCATCATTGCCGCAGGACCAGCGCTCGCTATTGTTGGCGGGCACGGCGATACCACAGGCTTTACCGAAGATGTCAACGACCTGCTCGCCAGCGGTTATAGCTGCACCGGCGCGACCGAATGCGCGGAAAAGGTTCGCAAAGCATCGCGAGCGGGCAGTGATATTATAAAAATCACCGCAACCGGAGGCGTCCTATCGCAACAGGGCCGCGGGCTAGAGGCGCATTTTACCGATGAAGAAATGAAGTCGATTGCCGATACCGCGCATTCGCTGGGCCTGAAAGTTATGGCCCATGCCCATGGCGCACGCGGTATTGAAGCGGCGGCACGCGCCGGTATTGACACGATTGACCATGGCACCTTTGCCGATAGGGCCGCGCTGAAAGTGATGAAGGCCAATGGCACCGTGCTGGTTCCCACTTTAATGGCGTTTAAGGGCGTCAGCGAGGGATTGGACAAAGGCGTTTATACACCGGTGGTTGAGGATAAGATCCGGCAAACCATGGGCAAGGTCGGCAAGGCGGTAACGCTTGCCAAACAAATGGGTGTGCCGGTGGCATTTGGGACCGATGCCGGTGTGTTTGGCCATGGCCGCAACGCCGAGGAGTTTCAGCTTTTGATCGACAATGGCCTGACCGCCAGAGAAGCCTTTGCCAGTGCCACCACTATCGCCGCCAAAGCGTTGGGGATGGAGACGCAAATTGGCCAGATTAAAACCGGTTTTTCCGCCGACATCATCGCAGTGGATGAAAACCCGCTGGACAATATCCGCACGTTGGAAAAAGTCCAATGGGTCATGGCCAGCGGGCGGGTGATTGAATAATAAACGATTATACGCCAGTTTTTGATTCGGAAAAATTCATGGAAGAAACACTCGCACCCCCCAAAAAATTTGATCCCAATAATGATCCTGCCAAATTGTCGAAGATCAGCAAATTTGTGACAAAGCGGCTGGCGGGCAATGCGCTTGTCGTCGATGTCGAAGCCCCTGGCGTGCAGCTTTATGTATATCAGGGTTTTTTGAGCGCGGCAGATTGCAAGATATTGATCGACAAAATCGATGCCGACGCTGTGCCCTCAACCTTATATAAGGGCACAGAGCAAGCGGGTTTTCGGACAAGCTATAGCTGCCACCTTAGCCGCTGGGATCCCGATGTCGGCCGGATCGAAGCGCGGATGAGCGATGTGCTTGGCATTGAAAATGATTTCGCCGAAACCATGCAGGGCCAGCGTTATGAGATCGGACAGGAATTTAAGGCGCACCATGATTTCTTCCATCCTTCGCAAGATTATTGGCAACAGGAAGGCCCGGCAGGTGGCCAGCGATCTTGGACAGCAATGATATTCCTCAACGAACCTGATGAAGGCGGCAACACCGAATTTCCGAATATCGGCATTGGTGTGCGGCCTCAGGCAGGGATGCTGCTGATTTGGAATAATATGAACATGGACGGCACAATGAATTACAAAACCCTGCACAGCGGCACACCGGTGCAAAAGGGCACCAAATATATCATCACCAAATGGTACCGGCAAAATAACTGGTTGGCGCTGACCACACCCAAAAATTAGCGCCGAAAAACTGGAGGCAGAGCCTATTCACCCGATGTTTACGGCGGTTTGATCGGGTTATTGGCAAGAACCCGGACAGGGAATTACTGATTTACTGCAACAATAATTTCCGCGACAATGTGCCCCCTGTGATGCTGAAAGCCGCGCCATTAGCGCTTAATATCGCGACGCTTATCAACCTATATGGCTATAGGTATCGCAATATTTATGTATTGCAGGGCGCCTATAGCATAACGGATGAAACGATAAATTGGGTCAGCAAAACCCCCAGCTTTTTCACTCCGGAACAGGCATTAAATATTGATTGCTGGCATGGGCGGTGTGAAATTGATACACGCAGCCATGCCCCATTCGCTTTTTTCCGATGCTGTTGATATTTTTGAACAGTTGATCGCCTTTGACACCACCTCGCGCGATAGCAATTTGGCGTTGATTGAATGGGTGGAATCTTATTTGACAAGGCATGGCATTGGCTTTGTGCGATTACCCAATGAAGCGGGCAATAAAGCCAATTTATACGCGACCATTGGCCCCAATATTGAAGGCGGCGTGATCCTGTCCGGGCATAGCGATGTTGTCCCCGTTGACGGACAGGATTGGCACAGCGACCCATTTCAGCTTCGCTATTCAGACGGCAAATTTTATGGTCGCGGCACCTGTGATATGAAAGGCTTTATCGCGCTGGCTCTCGCGGCTGTCCCATTGTTCAAACAGGGTCAAAGGCCGGTGCATCTGGCGATCAGCTATGACGAGGAAATCGGTTGCCGCGGTGCGCCTGCGATGATTGCCGAAATCGCTGATAAAATCCCCGCCCCGCGCCTTGCCATCATTGGCGAGCCATCGATGATGGGCCTGATTAAGGGGCATAAGGGCATTGCCGTGCACGAGGTATTGGTCACCGGTCATGAAGCGCATAGCAGCCTGACGCATCTTGGCCTTTCTGCCAATATGGTGGCGGTGGAATTGATGCATGATCTGGCGGAGCTGTCACGCAATCTGTGGGATAAAGCCGATGTCACCAGCGCCTTTGTGCCGCCGCATTCTACGCTGACCATTGGCGAGATAAAGGGCGGCACAGCGACCAATATATTAGCGGGGCATTGCCGTTTCGCCTTTGACCTTCGCTGTCCGCCCGGTGCCGATCCCGAAGCAATATTGGCCCCATTTATGGAAAAATCCCGCGCATTGGATGCGGAGATGGCCGCCGCTTTTCCCGGCACCGGTATCAATGTGCATAAAATTTCCGCTACCCCGCCGCTGTCACCGCAAGCGGGCAGTGATGCCGAAGCTTTTGTCCGCACGCTGACCGGTGACAATGGCCCGGCGGGCGCGGTCGCCTATGCCGCCGAAGCGGGCCTGTTTCAAAGGGCCGGTTTCCCCTCGCTCATCTGCGGTCCCGGCTCGATTGAACAAGCACATCAGCCCAATGAATATATCACCGCCGATCAAATGGAACGCGGCGCGGCCTTTATGGAGAGGTTGGCCGAAGCACTGCGATAGCCGCTTATGCCCCGCAGTGCCCTAACGCATTTGGCAAGCGGCGCAAAAAAGCGTAAAGTGACCCATGTAGGAGTGTGACCATGCCCGTAGTGAAGGCAGCCCGCCCAAAGGATATATTCGCGCCCGATGATTGGGCCGCGATCACCCGCATTTCGCCTTGGCGCGGGATTGGACTGATCTGCCATGCCTGGCTGGTCATCATGCTGGTTGCGGGCGGCACGGCATGGCTATGGCAATGGCATATAGGGGCGGGGCTGGCCGCGGCGCCCCTTGCCCTTATCATCATCGGCGGGCGCCAATTGGGATTGGCGATATTGATGCATGAAGCCGCGCATGGCCTGCTCCACCCTGACAGGCGGATCAATAATTTCACAGGCCAATGGCTATCAGGCGCGGCTACGGGCAGCGACCTATATGCTTATCGCAGTTATCACCTGACCCACCACCGCTATACGCAGCAAGCGGAGGATCCCGACCTGTCGCTATCCGCGCCCTTCCCGGTCAGCAAAGCCAGCCTGAAACGCAAAATGCTGCGCGATTTGACCGGACAGACATTTGGCAAACAGCGCGGTCATCAATTCACCGCCGCCTTTAATGCATTGAAAGCCATAAGGGCGGGCACCGGCGGCGATAACGCAAAGGCAATAGCGCGAACCGCGGGCCGTTTCCTGTTGATTCAGGCCATCCTCCTGACAGTCAGCCTGATGACATTGGGCTGGGTACCATTTCTGCTGTGGCTGGCGGCGCTGGCCACGACTTTTCAACTGTTCGCGCGTATCCGCAATATTGCCGAGCACGCCTGCACCCCCACCGGCAGTAACGACCCCTTTACCCATGCCCGCACCACCCGGGCCGGATGGGTCGCCCGCGCCAGCGTCGCACCTTATTGGGTGAATTTTCATAGCGAACATCATCTGTTCATGGGGGTGCCATGCTACAGGCTGCCAGACGCGCATAGATTATTGGGTGCTGGCGGCTATCACCCGAAAATGACAATAGCGGCGGGTTACAGCGCTGTTTTGCGCGCGGTAGCCATTCCATGAAGCCGAATTATTCGGCTCTGGATTGCCATGCCTGCTTTGAAGGATCGCAATGACGGCATAAAGCCTTCTGCTATTCCCCTATAAAACGCCCTGCGGCGCGGTCCTTATTGGTTTTGGCCGGGTAAAAA
>JAAURJ010000042.1 GCA_012032285.1 Sphingomonadales bacterium | reverse complement strand
AAGCCCAATGGCTTTCTCTCCTATCGCAGCCATATCTGGTCCGACACCGATCCGCAGCGCACAGGGATGTTGCCTTTTGTTTTTGAAGACGGCTTTGGTTATGAACGTTATGCCGACTATATGCTCGATGTGCCGATGTATTTTGTCTACCGTGACGGTAAATATATTGATGCAGCAGGGCATAGCTTCCGCGATTTTTTGAAGGGCGAGCTATCCGTCCTGCCCGGCGAAAAACCGCGCCTTTCCGATTGGGAAGACCATATGTCGACAGCCTTTCCCGAAGTGCGGCTGAAAAGCTTTTTGGAAATGCGCGGCGCAGATGGCGGCCCGTGGAACCGGATATGTGCGCTTCCCGCATTTTGGGTCGGCTTGCTCTATGATCAATCTGCGCTTGACGCCGCATGGGACGAAGTGAAGCATTGGACCATGGAAGAGCGTGAGGCGCTGCGAAGCGCCGTGCCAAAACTAGGACTGAAAGCACCGGTGCCGGGCGGCAAAACGCTTCAGGATATTGCCGGACGGATACTCGATATATCGGCATCGGGACTTGCCGCACGCGGACGGCTGAACAAAAGCGGCGACAATGAAACCGGCTTCCTCGATCCGTTGCGCGAAATCGTGGCCAGCAAAAAAACCCTGGCCGACCGCCTGCTCGAAAAATATCATGGCGAATGGCAGGGGGATATTAGCCGTGTCTATCAGGAAATGAGTTTTTAGGCGCATCACCAAAAACTGTAACAATTCCGCCACAAATCCGTTGAATCGCCACGCGGTCATCCGGCTTTGCTTGACGCGCGGCCCGCATTGTATCAATCCCCTGAAATATAGCGCCCAGCTGCTTATTCTCCTTCTAAAATAACTGCTTCAAGGAATATCTTATGCGCAGACCAATATTCTGTTTTTCATCCACCTTTGCGATTGCGGCGACATTTGCCCTCGCCCCTGCTGTTCATGCACAGGAAGAAACGGCCGCGAACGAAGCCGGTGGCCTGGAGGAGATTGTCGTTACGGCGCAGCGCCGCAGCGAAAATCTTCAAGAAGTGCCGCTGTCGGTTGATGTGGTATCCGGCGAAAAACTGGCCGCGATCAATTCGGGCGGCGGCGATATCCGTGCGCTTGCGGGGCGCGTGCCCAGTCTGAATATCGAAAGCTCCTTTGGCCGCACCTTCCCGCGATTTTATATTCGTGGTCTCGGTAATACCGATTTTGATTTGAATGCGTCGCAGCCGGTCAGCCTGGTTTATGATGATGTCGTTCTGGAAAACCCGATTTTGAAGGGCTTCCCGGTATTTGACGTTGAACGTGTCGAAGTTTTACGCGGGCCTCAGGGCACATTATTCGGCCGCAACACCCCCGCCGGTATCGTCAAATTTGACAGCGCCACACCCGATAAAAAGGGCGGCTATATAAAGGCTGGCTATGGCCGGTTTAACTCCTTCAATACCGAAGGCGCAGCCACCATCGACATGGGTGATACAATGGCGGTGCGCGTGTCCGGCCTGTATCAACGCCGTGATGATTGGGTGAACAATATCGACACTCCCGAAGCGGAGGATCTAGAAGGATACCGCGATCTTGCCCTGCGTGTTCAGTTTCTGATCAACCCAAGCGATAATTTTTCCTGGCGAATGACTGGGCAGTTTCGTGATTATGAAGGCTCTGCCCGCGTTTTCCGCGCAAACCTGTTCGCCACGGGCAGCAATGACCTGATCGGTCTTGGCGGCTCTGGAACGGACTTTGACCGTTTTGTGACCCGCGCAGACGGCATCAATTTCCAGCGGCTGAAGACCTATAACGCGACCAATAATATTGAATGGGATTTGGGCGCGGTAACGCTGACATCAGTTTCGGCTTATTGGGGCGGTCGTTATGCCAGCCGCGGTGATATTGATGGCGGTTTCGGCAATCAATTCGCACCATCACAAGGCCCCGGTTTCATTCCTTTTTCGGCGCAGACCGAAGACCGAGTCCCCTATTTACGCCAATTGACACAAGAATTGCGCATCGCATCGAACAATGATGGCGGCTTTGGCTATCAGGGGGGCTTTTTCTATTTTGATGAAAAACTGCGCATCGAAACATTGGATTATGGCACGCCGCAGGATGTTACCGCCGATGCCATCGCGCTTCAGGATCAACGCAGCAAGGCATGGGCGCTATTTGGTTCTGTTAATTATAAGGCAGAAAACGGACTGACGCTGCAAGCGGGTGCACGGTATAATAATGACAAACGCGATTTTGTTGCATCGCGTCCGGTTGATACCCGTCCCGGCTTTCTGGGCTTTGGCGGCCCTGTCGCCGATCAGTTCAGCAATGTTAAAAGCGATGTTTTGACCTGGGACGTCAGTGCGCTTTACCCCGTGAATGATGATGTCAACCTGTTTGCCCGGGTGGCTCGCGGCTACCGCGCACCATCGATTCAGGGACGCCTTGCCTTTGGCCGTTCCAACTCGGTCGCCCGCGCCGAAAAAACCATGTCCTATGAAACGGGCGTGAAGAGCGAATTTGGCGGCATCGCCCGGCTTAACCTGACCGGATATTATTCGGATACCAAAGATTTGCAGCTGACCGCCGTGGGCGGCACGTCCAACTTCACCACCTTGCTCAACGCCGATAAGGTTATCGGTTATGGCGCAGAAGCGGAATTTGAACTCAATCCGGCAACCGGCCTAGAACTGACCGCTGGCCTGTCCTATAATAAGAATGAGATTAAGGATCCCAATGCGTTTGTCGCGGGATGTGCCTCGGCCTGCACCGTGCTCGACCCGCAACGCGCGGGCAGCCCCGGTATTTTCTCGATCAATGGCAACCAATTGCCACAATCACCAAAATTCAGCGCCAACTGGACAGCAGGCTATACAGCGCCGGTCGGCGGCGGCGAAATTTATGCCTATACCGATTGGGCTTACCGGTCGAAAATCCAATTCTTCCTATATGAATCCACCGAATTCAGCAGCGACAATCTGCTCGAAGGCGGATTACGGCTGGGCTACCGGACCGATGCTTTTGATATTGCCGCATATGTTCGCAACATTACCGACACCGAAGTCGCGGTGGGCGGTATCGACTTCAACAACCTGACCGGGTTCGTCAATGAACCACGCATCTGGGGTATTGAGGCCGGGTATAAATTTTAAGCTGTTTATTACAGGCGGCAGGGATGTTTTTAAAACCGTCCCTGCCGCTTTGCCCCTTGCCCCATCGACAAAGGCACGTTAAGGGGCCTTCCGTTCGGATGGATTTTCGGGCTGCAGGAGTTTAGCTCAGTTGGTAGAGCATCGGTCTCCAAAACCGAGGGCCGTGGGTTCGAGTCCCTCAACTCCTGCCATTTTATCCTTACCATCCATGAAAATCCCGACCATGATAATCCTAGCCATTGGGCTGGCAAAAATTCTTGCCATATGCCGAATCCGCGACTAGAGGGATGGTCATTCCAAAATCGGAACCTATATTGCTCTCGGCCCTGAAAGCCGGAGCGACCAGACTTATCTGCTTACCGGGCCACGAAAAACGGAATTTTGAATTTTGAGGAATATCATTATGGCGAAAGTCAATCCCGGCGAATTTATTCGCCAAGTGCGCACTGAAGTAGGCAAAGTCGTATGGCCGACCCGCCAGGAAACCGTACAAACCGCCATCATGGTCCTCATCATGACCGTTATACTGGCATTTTTCTTCCTGAGCGTTGATGGTATTTTCGCTTGGGTTGTGAAACAATTGCTTGCACTTGCAAATTAATCTGCGTCCAGCGCACGCACAGGGAATAATCAAATAATGGCACGTTGGTATATCATTCACGCTTATTCGGGGTTTGAGAATAAGGTTCGCGATCAAATTTTGTCCGAAGCCGAGCGCTTGGACCTCACACCGCTGGTTGAGGCGGTCGAAGTGCCCACCGAAGAAATCACCGAAGTGCGCCGCGGCAAAAAGGTTAAATCGGAACGCAAATTTTTCCCCGGCTATGTCTTGGCAAAACTGACCATGACCGATGATGTGTATCACCTTGTTAAGAATACCGGCAAGGTTACTGGCTTTTTGGGGCATAATGGCAAACCGCAAGCGATTAGCGAAGCCGAAGCCGCCCGTATCCTGAACACCAAGGAACAGCTCGATGCCGCGCCGAAGAAACGCGTCAATGTCGATTATGAAATTGGCGATCAGGTTAAAGTGCTGGGCGGACCATTTGCCAGCTTTAACGGCGCTGTCGAAGAATTGGATTTCGACAAGAATAAGGTCAAGGTTTCGGTATCGATCTTTGGCCGGGCAACGCCGGTCGAACTCGACTTTGAAGAGGTTGAGCTGGTTAAATAACCGGCGATATTTCCGCCTGTAATATAGCCTCTTTTAATGCGGGGCAAAGGGATCCTGCCGTCCGGTCGCATATTGCGCAATCGCCATGGTGGTGAAATGCGCATTGACGCGAATACAGCTGGGAAACACGCTGGCATCGGTTACCAGCAGGTTTTCGGTGCCATGCACGCGCAAATCGGTATCGACCACGCCGCGCGCCGGATCCGCATTGATCGCATTGCCGCCTTGTGGATGCGAACTGGATAGGGTGACATCATCCGGCTCCTTTATGGCTTCGTCGAAAAAGGCATCAATATCCATATCGGGGGTTAAAGTTTGTCCGCGCAATAATGCGGGGTAAAGCTCTTTTGCGCCGCCTGCAAAATGCACCTTCGCCAGCGTTGCCATAGCACGTTTCAGCACAGGCAAATCTTCGTTCTTGTCCAGTTTGAAATGCAGCTTATCACCGTCAATCCGGCCGCGCCGGTCGGCGGGGAACAGCACGCCCGCCGATACGACATTGTTATATTGACGCATCCGGCGGTGATGTTCGTCAAACCATCCCGGCATCATCGCCGCCATCGACATGGGCGGCTGGAAATGCGATTCTAGCAGATATTCACCGCAATCCACCACGGTCGCCATCTGATCCTCGTCCCAGCAGGGGGTTGCGCCCGTTTTCATAAGCGCGATAATCGGCGATGCGACATTGAGCGATATGCCCGTTCCTGTTCCGCCAATATGACTGCGGTGGAGAAGCTTGCTTGACGCGATGGTGCCCGCCGCAATGATTACGCCGACCCGCGCCATAATCTGCCGTTCATGGCCGTCCTCCAATATTGCATTCACGCCAACGGCGCGGCGTTTCCCGCCGCCGGGTTGATCGTGCCAGATGATCGATTCCACCTTGGTTTCGGCAAGTATCTTCGCGCCGTCCACCGCGCAGGCATCGAGCAGATAACTTTGCCCTGTGCCCAGCTTTCGTCCATAGGGGCAACCGGTATTACAATATCCGCAATAGGCGCAGGCCGCTTCGGTTCCGGGCGGACCGTAATTTTTGTTGAACCAGCCATGCGCTGCGGCGGTTACCATCGGATCGGTGGAGCCTGCCGCATATTTCTTCCACGCTTTAATCAAATGCGGGCCATTGCGCCGCCCGCTGCGTTCCTCAATCCGGCTGATACCCAGCCGCTGCTGAACCGCATTATAGGCGGCGGTCAACTCCGCTTCGTTTATCGGCGCGCCCAAACTATGCCATTCGGCCAGCACATCTTTTGCCATCGGGTGGCGGATATCGGGATCTTTGATCCGCAGGCAAATGCCATTATTGACGGTGGACGATCCACCGACATTGCGACCCTGAAACACCACAAAATCATTATCCTTGCTGGTTTGCAGAGAGCCATGCTTATATAATCGCGCCGCCATTTGCCGCTCTTCATGCGTGATTTGACTGGATGGCAGGTGGGGACCAGCCTCGATCACCAGCACCTTATACCCCCGCGCCGCCATATTCGCCGCCGATACGCCGCCGCCCGACCCCGATCCCACGACGATAATGTCGATATCGGCGGGGATATTGCCCGCATGAACAAAATGCCCATGGGTCAAGTCGCGCCCTTCAATCAATGTTATGTCCATCTCCCCCGCCCCGCGCGTACGGTATTTGGGCAAGGTGAAGCCGATCTGGCGTAACACCGGATTATCCTCGTTATCTTCCTCGCTTGCTCCCTGCCAATGGCCGAAATAGGCGGCATAAACCAAACCGCGCAGCCGAGCGATGTCCTGCAATATATCAATCTGCGAATTTTGCAGCCGGTCCTTGATCCGTTCCCGCCGGGTTTCAACCGAGCATTGATTGAAAAAGGTGCCAATGCAAGGCTCGCCGCGGTGACCGACAGGCTGATCTCCTTTTCCTTGGTCCCGCCGATCAGGCGAATCTGTGTTTGCAGATTTTCAACGACTTGTGCAGGCGTGATCGCCATATTAACGCCGTCAAACAGCGCCTCGGCAAAAGCTTCCAGAAAACGGCATTGGATTTGGTCAAACGGATTGCGCATCATCTTCCCCCCGGTAAAGAGTTAAAGCGCCGGTTGCCCGGCAAATGCGGCCCGTTATTTTTATGCTGTCCCGTTTATCAGGTCACACCGCACTATGCCAAGGGGGTATTTTGCCAAGCGAGGCGCAAATTTTGCCCTTCCCTTTCCAGCCATTTTCCTTTAAGCGCCGCGCTTCCCATTCATCAGAATCGGAAAAAAGCCATGCGGGAGGCTGCCTGATAAGCAGCTGCTTGACCGCTTAATTTGATCCGGCACGACCAAAAATCCAGCCGGAAACAGAATGAAAGGAGGCCATAATGGCCAAGAAGATTGACGGCTATATCAGCCTGCAAGTCCCTGCGGGATCTGCGACACCATCACCCCCGATTGGTCCGGCACTGGGTCAGCGCGGTGTGAATATTATGGAATTTTGTAAAGCGTTTAACGCGGCAACAAGTGAACTGGAAAAGGGTGCACCCATTCCAACCAAGATCACTGTTTTTGCAGATAAAAGCTTCACCTTTATCACCAAGACTCCACCTGCCAGCTATTTGATCAAAAAAACACTGAAGCTGAAATCCGGTTCCAAAGAACCCGGCAAGGTCAGCGCGGGCAAAATCACCCGTCAACAGCTGGAAGAAATCGCGACCATCAAAATGGCTGACCTGAACGCCAATGACATGGACGCAGCGGTAAAAATTATTGCAGGTTCGGCTGTGGCCATGGGCCTGACAGTGGAGGATTGATCACATGGCGAAACCATCCAAAAAAGCGAAAATGCTGGCTGAAAAACTCGACACTGAAAAAATGTATGGTGTCGATGAAGCTATCAAAATGTTGAAAGAATTTGCCACGGCGAAATTCGATGAAACTATCGAAGTTGCGATGAATTTGGGCGTTGATCCGCGTCATGCCGATCAAATGGTGCGCGGTATGGTGTCCCTGCCTGCGGGAACCGGTAAAGATATGCGCGTTGCCGTTTTTGCACGCGGTGACAACGCCGATAAAGCGACAGCAGCCGGAGCCGATAAAGTAGGCGCCGAAGACCTGATGGAAGATATGCAGGCCGGTAATCTTGACTATGACCGCGTGATCGCAACCCCCGACATGATGGGTATCGTTGGCCGCCTGGGTAAAGTATTGGGCCCCAAAGGCCTGATGCCCAACCCGAAACTCGGCACCGTCACCCCCAATGTTGAACAGGCGGTGAAGGATGCGAAATCGGGTCAGGTTGAATATCGCGTCGAAAAAATGGGCATCATCCATAGCGGCATTGGCAAGAAAAGCTTTTCCGATGCGGACCTGCGCAAAAATTTCGATGCCTTGGTAAACGCGGTGATCAAAAGCAAGCCTTCGGGATCAAAGGGCAAATATGTCCGCAAGATCGCGATGAGCAGCTCGATGGGCCCCGGTCTGAAAATCGACTTGGGCAGCGTAGAAGGCGCATAATTTCGCCTCATCCTATATATTCAAAAAAGGGGCTGCCGCAGGCGGCCCCTTTTTCATTGGCGCGTTGACAAGTGCAATGGGCAAACCTATAAACATATTAACACCAGACATTTTCGGAACAAATCTCGCCGTCGCGCAGCGGGGTTTACGCATTGATTTTGAATGGTTTCACCGACGCGATAGGCTGTATGACTCGACCTCTTTACGGGGCCGATTGTTATGCGGCCTTTTTCTGTCGGTGATTTGCGTTTCAAAAAAGACATATTCATAAGCGAGGCTTAGATATTTTCCATGGCATCCAAAATGGTTCCCAGCAAAACCGCACCGACAGCGCGTAAGCGCCGTATCCGCAAAATTTTCGGCAATATCCATGAAGTGATTGATATGCCAAATCTGATCGAGGTTCAGCGCGAAAGCTATGACGAGTTTCTGCGCTCCGACCCATCACGCGGTTATGTATCGGGTCTTGAAAAAACGTTGCGCAGTGTTTTTCCGGTCCGTGATTTTGCCGGAACATCGGAACTGGACTTTGTTCATTATGAATTGGAAGAGCCAAAATATGATGTCGAGGAATGCCGTCAGCGCGGAATAACCTATGCTGCGCAGATGAAAGTGACATTGCGCCTGATCGTGTTTGAGGTTGACCCGGACACCGAAGCGCGCAGCGTTCTCGATATTAAAGAGCAAGACGTCTATATGGGCGATATGCCGCTGATGACGCATAACGGCACCTTCTTCATCAACGGGACAGAGCGCGTTATTGTATCGCAAATGCACCGCTCGCCCGGCGTATTGTTTGACCATGACCGCGGCAAAACCCATGCTTCGGGCAAATTCCTTTTCGCCGCCCGTGTCATTCCCTATCGCGGAAGCTGGCTCGATTTCGAATTTGACGCAAAAGATATTGTCAATGTTCGTATCGACCGCAAACGCAAATTGCCGGTCACGACATTGCTTTATGCGCTGGGTCTGAATAGCGAAGAAATCCTGTCCCACTTCTATGACCGCGTGACATTTGAACGCGCCAAGGATGGCTGGAAAATTCCGTTCAACGCCGAACAATGGCGGGCGTCCAAGCCGTTATTTGATCTGGTCGATGCCAAATCGGGTGAGGTTGTTTTCCCCGCTGGCCAGAAAATCACCCCGCGCGGCGCGAACAAGGCTGTCAAAGATGGCCTGAGTGAACTGCTCATCCCGACGGAAGAAATTTTTGGCCGCTATTCTGCTTTTGACCTGATCAATGAAAAAACCGGACAGATTTATATCGAAGCCGGCGACGAAGTAACGGCCGAAAATCTCGAAATGCTCGACAAAGCCGGCATTGACAGCTTGGAACTGCTTGACATTGACCATGTCATTACTGGCCCATGGATCCGCAACACATTGAAAGCCGACAAGGCTGAAAACCGTGACATGGGGCTTGATGCCATTTACCGCGTCATGCGCCCCGGCGAGCCGCCAACCCGCGAAACAGCAGAAGCTTTGTTCGAAGGGCTGTTTTTCGATGCGGAACGGTATGACCTTTCGGCTGTTGGCCGCGTAAAATTAAATATGCGCCTCGATCTTGACGCTGCCGATGACAAAACAACGTTGCGCAATGAAGATATTCTCGCTGTTGTCAAAGAGCTGGTGAATTTGAAAGATGGCAAGGGTGAGATTGACGATATCGACAATCTTGGCAACCGCCGCGTTCGCAGCGTCGGCGAACTTCTCGAAAACCAATATCGCGTCGGCCTGCTGCGTATGGAGCGTGCGGTTAAAGAGCGTATGTCGAGCGTTGACGTATCGACCGTTATGCCCAATGACCTGATCAACGCCAAACCGGCTGTTGCCGCTGTGCGCGAATTTTTCGGTTCGTCGCAGCTGTCGCAATTCATGGACCAAACCAATCCGCTGTCCGAAGTTACGCACAAACGCCGCGTTTCGGCGCTTGGCCCTGGCGGCTTGACCCGCGAGCGTGCCGGTTTTGAAGTCCGCGACGTTCACCCGACCCATTATGGCCGTATCTGCCCGATTGAAACGCCGGAAGGTCCGAATATCGGCCTGATCAACTCGCTGTCTTCGTTCAGCCGTGTTAACAAATATGGCTTTATCGAAACGCCCTACCGCGTTGTAAAAGAAAGCAAAGTTACCGACGAAGTGCTGTATCTGTCCGCAATGGAAGAGCAAAAGCACACGGTTGCGCAGGCAAACGCAGAGGTTGATGGAAACGGAATGCTGACCGAAGATTTGATTTCGGCCCGCGAAGGCGGTGAATTCCTAATGGCCCCGCGTGAACAGATTACCCTGATGGATGTCAGCCCGAAACAGCTGGTTTCGGTTGCGGCATCGCTGATCCCCTTCCTAGAAAATGACGACGCGAACCGCGCCCTAATGGGATCGAATATGCAACGTCAGGCGGTGCCGCTGCTGCGCGCCGAGGCACCTTTTGTCGGCACCGGCATGGAAGAGACTGTAGCCCGCGATTCCGGTGCAGCCATCGGCGCACGGCGCAGCGGTGTGGTCGATCAGGTTGACGCAACCCGTATCGTTGTCCGCGTCACCGGTGAAATTGAACCCGGCCAATCGGGCGTTGATATCTACACGTTGCAAAAATTCCAACGGTCGAACCAAAATACCTGCATCAACCAGAAACCATTGGTGAAGGTGGGTGAAGAAGTGGTTATTGGCGATATTATTGCCGACGGTCCCTCGACACAGCTTGGTGAGTTGGCGCTAGGCAAGAACAGCCTTGTCGCATTTATGCCTTGGAATGGCTATAATTACGAAGACTCGATCCTGATCAGCGAACGCATTGTGAAAGATGACGTCTTCACCTCAATCCATATTGAGGAATTTGAAGTCATGGCCCGCGATACAAAGCTTGGCCCCGAAGATATTACCCGCGATATTCCCAATGTCGGTGAAGAAGCGCTGCGCAGCCTTGACGAAGCTGGCATTGTTTATATCGGCGCAGAGGTGCATCCGGGCGATATTCTGGTTGGTAAGATCACGCCCAAGGGTGAAAGCCCGATGACGCCGGAGGAAAAACTGCTCCGCGCGATCTTTGGCGAAAAAGCATCCGATGTGCGTGACACATCATTGCGTTTGCCGCCGGGCGTTGCGGGCACCGTCGTTGAGGTGCGCGTGTTCAACCGTCACGGTATCGACAAGGACGAACGCGCCATGGCGATTGAGCGCGAAGAGATTGAACGCCTTGCCAAGGACCGCGAAGACGAACGCGGCATTTTGAACCGTGCGACCTATAACCGGCTGCGCGAAATGCTCGCCGGACAAACCGTTGCTTCGGCTCCAAAGCCGCTAAAAAAAGGTGATGTGATCGGTGAAGGCAGCCTAGAGCAGGTCGAACGGCACGAATGGTGGAAAATCGCCGTTGCCGACGACAAGGTTCAGGGCGACCTAGAAGCGGTGAAGGGGCAATATGACGATGCCGTCAAATTGATCGTCGAAAAATTCGAAGACCGCCGCGAAAAGCTGGAGCGTGGGGACGAAATGGCACCGGGCGTGCTGAAAATGGTCAAGGTTTTCGTTGCGGTGAAGCGCAAGCTGCAACCCGGCGACAAAATGGCCGGCCGTCACGGTAACAAGGGTGTGATTTCGCGCATCCTGCCTGCCGAAGATATGCCTTTCCTCGCCGATGGTACGCCGGTTGACATTGTGCTCAACCCGCTAGGCGTTCCGAGCCGTATGAATGTGGGTCAGATTTTCGAAACCCATCTTGGCTGGGCCGCACGCGGTTTGGGCAAAAATATTCAGGCGGCCTTGGAAGATTGGCATCAAGCCAATCCCAACCCCGAAGCAGGTGCCCCGCCGCAAGCGGTGCGTGAGCAGATGCAAATCGCCTATGGTGAAGCCTATGCGGGCGATGTGAACGCACGCAGCGACGCTGAAATCATCGAAATGGCGGGGCATTTGACCGACGGTGTCCCGATGGGCACTCCGGTATTTGATGGCGCCCGCGAAGCTGATGTTTCGGATATGTTGGAACTGGCGGGTCTCGACAAATCGGGTCAAAGCGACCTGTTTGACGGACGCACCGGGGAAAAATTCGACCGTAAAGTGACTGTGGGCTATATCTATATGCTCAAGCTGCATCACTTGGTTGATGACAAAATCCACGCCCGTTCGATCGGTCCTTATAGCCTTGTTACGCAGCAGCCCTTGGGCGGTAAGGCGCAATTTGGCGGACAGCGTTTCGGGGAAATGGAAGTTTGGGCGCTGCAAGCCTATGGCGCGGCCTATACGCTTCAGGAAATGCTCACGGTCAAATCGGACGATGTTATCGGCCGGACCAAGGTTTACGAAAGCATCGTCAAAGGGGATGATAGCTTCGAAACCGGTATTCCAGAAAGCTTCAATGTTCTGGTCAAAGAAATGCGCTCCTTGGGTCTTAATGTCGGTCTCAAATCATTTGATGCAGAAGACGGCGAAGATCCCGATGCGTTGCCGGAGGCCGCGGAATAATAGCAGGCGGGCGGCAAGTGCCGCCCTCCCCCGCCTTCCAAGACTAGATTTCATGGGGTCCGCCCCGATGAGGAAATAAAAATGAACGAACTTTCAAAATTCAGCAATCCCGTCGCCAAGATTGAGACTTTCGACCAGATCCAGATTGGTATTGCCAGCCCGGAAAAAATCCGCAGCTGGTCTTTCGGTGAAATTAAAAAGCCTGAAACCATCAACTACCGCACGTTCAAACCGGAACGTGACGGCCTTTTCTGTGCGCGTATTTTTGGCCCGGTGAAAGATTATGAATGCCTGTGCGGTAAATATAAGCGGATGAAATATAAAGGCGTCGTGTGCGAAAAATGCGGCGTTGAGGTTACCGTCACCAAGGTGCGGCGCGAACGTATGGGTCATATCGAACTGGCCGCGCCGGTTGCGCATATCTGGTTCCTGAAATCGCTGCCCTCGCGTATTGGTTTGCTGCTCGATATGCAATTGAAGCAATTGGAGCGCGTGCTGTATTTCGAAAATTACATCGTCACCGAACCCGGCCTGACCGCGCTCGAAAAATTCCAGTTGCTAAGCGAAGATGAACTGCTTGAGGCGCAGGATGAATATGGTGAGGACGCCTTTACCGCCGCCATTGGCGCAGAAGCGGTCAAGCAAATGCTCATGGACTTGGATCTGGAGCAAGAACGCGACGACCTGTTGACCGAGCTGGCCGAGACAAAAATCGGCGCTTAAACCCAAAAAGATCATCAAGCGTTTGAAGGTAGTCGAAAGCTTCATCGAATCAGGCAACAAGCCCGAATGGATGATCCTTGACGTCATACCGGTCATTCCGCCTGAACTGCGCCCTCTGGTGCCGCTCGATGGTGGCCGTTTTGCAACCTCGGACCTTAACGACCTGTATCGCCGCGTCATTAACCGGAACAACCGTTTGAAACGCCTGATCGAGCTGCGTGCGCCCGACATCATTGTGCGCAATGAAAAACGTATGCTGCAAGAATCGGTAGATGCGCTGTTTGACAATGGCCGCCGCGGCCGCACGATTACCGGCGCAAACAAACGCCCGCTGAAATCGCTGTCCGATATGTTAAAGGGTAAGCAGGGCCGTTTCCGTCAGAACCTGCTTGGTAAGCGCGTCGATTATTCGGGCCGTTCGGTGATTGTGACCGGTCCGGAATTGAAGCTGCACCAATGCGGCCTGCCCAAGAAAATGGCGCTCGAACTGTTCAAGCCGTTCATCTATTCACGCCTTGATGCCAAGGGTCTGTCGATGACTCTGAAACAGGCGAAAAAATGGGTGGAAAAAGAGCGCAAGGAAGTTTGGGATATTCTTGACGAGGTGATCCGCGAACATCCCGTCATGCTGAACCGTGCACCGACGCTGCACCGTTTGGGTATTCAGGCGTTTGAGCCTGTCCTGATCGAAGGCAAGGCGATCCAGCTTCACCCGCTGGTCTGCTCCGCCTTTAACGCCGACTTTGACGGTGACCAGATGGCCGTCCACGTTCCGCTGTCTCTTGAGGCGCAGTTGGAAGCCCGCGTGCTGATGATGTCGACCAACAACATCCTGTCACCCGCCAATGGCAAGCCGATCATTGTTCCTTCGCAGGATATGATCCTGGGTCTTTATTATCTTTCGATGGACCGTATTGGCGAACCCGGTGAAGGAATGCTGCTGGCTGATATGGCCGAAGTGCATCAGGCATTGGAGGTCGGCGCAGTGACGCTGCATTCCAAAGTTATCGCCCGCGTTCCGCAAACCGATGACAAAGGCGCCGAAACCATGGTGCGGTTCGAAACCACACCGGGACGTATGCTGATCGGCGAATGCCTGCCCAAATCGCACAAAGTGCCGTTTGATGTTGTCAACCGTTTGCTGACCAAGAAAGAGGTCGGCGATGTGATCGACCAAGTTTACCGCCACACCGGACAGAAAGACACCGTCCTGTTCGCCGATGCGATTATGAGCCTTGGTTTCCGCCATGCGTTCAAAGCGGGCATTTCCTTTGGCAAGGATGATATGATCATTCCGGAAGAAAAAGAGGAAATGGTCGCCGCGACAAAGGCGGTGGTTGCCGATTTTGAACAGCAATATCAGGACGGCCTGATCACGCAGCAGGAAAAATATAACAAGGTGATCGACGCCTGGTCTGGTTGTGGTGACCGTGTTGCGGCGGCGATGATGGACAAGATTAAAGCCGCTCCGATTGATGAAGATGGCCGTCAGGCACAGCCAAACTCCATCTATATGATGAGCCATTCTGGCGCCCGTGGTAGCCCGGCCCAGATGAAGCAGCTGGCCGGTATGCGCGGGCTTATGGCCAAACCTTCGGGCGAGATTATCGAAACACCGATTATCTCTAACTTTAAGGAAGGCCTGACGGTTCTGGAATATTTTAACTCCACCCACGGGGCGCGTAAGGGCCTTGCGGATACGGCGCTGAAAACCGCAAACTCGGGTTATCTGACCCGCCGTCTGGTCGATGTGTCGCAGGATTGCACCATTGTAGAGGAAGACTGCAAAACCGAACGGGCGCTGGAAATGCGTTCGATTGTTCAGGGCGGCAGCACCATTGCTTCGCTTGCCGAACGTGTCTTGGGCCGCACAACAGCCGAAGATATTCTGGATAATGACGGCAAAGTCATGATCAAGTCCGGCACCATGCTGGATGAACCCATGGTTGCCGCTATGGAAGAAACCGGTTTGCAGGCGCTGAAAATCCGTTCGCCGCTGGTGTGCGAATCCAAGGTTGGCGTCTGCGCCACTTGCTATGGCCGTGACCTGGCGCGCGGAACTCCGGTGAATATCGGGGAAGCCGTCGGCGTGATCGCGGCCCAGTCAATTGGTGAGCCGGGAACCCAGCTAACCATGCGGACCTTCCACATTGGCGGCGCTGCGACGTTGAATGAACAATCCAATTTGGAAGCATCCTCGGACGGTACGGTTGCATACCGCGACTTGCCCTCGCTCCTCGACAAGCGCGGCCGCCGTTTGGCGATGGCCCGCAACGGCGAATTGATCGTGCTGGATAAAGAAGGGCGGGAGCTTGAAATCCACCGCCTGCCATATGGTGCGCTTCTCCATTTTGCCGAAGGCGACAAGGTCAAGGCCGGTGAGCGTCTTGCCGAATGGGATCCGTTCACGTTGCCGCTGATTACCGAAAAACCGGGCGTGGTGAAATTCCAGGATCTGCTCGATGGGCGCACGCTCGCCGAACAGACCGACGAAGCCACCGGCATTTCGCAGCGCGTCGTGACCGAAGATCGCTCGGCAGGTAAGGCGAAGAAAGAAGATCTCCGTCCGCGCCTGACCCTGCTTGACGGGGAAAGCGGCGAAGCCGCGAAATATATGCTGGGCATCGGCACCATGTTGTCGGTTGAGGATGGACAAGAAGTGGAAGCGGGCGATGTCTTGGCCCGTGTAACCCGCGAATCCGCCAAAACCCGTGACATTACCGGTGGTTTGCCTCGCGTTGCCGAGCTGTTCGAAGCGCGTAAGCCAAAAGATTGCGCGGTTATCGCCAAGATTTCAGGCCGTATCGAATTTGTCCGCGACTATAAGGCGAAACGCAAAATCGCGATCGTTCCGGAGGAAGGTGACCGTGTCGAATATCTGATCCCCAAGGTGAAGGTGCTTGACGTTCAGGAAGGCGACTTTGTTCGTAAAGGCGACAACCTGATTTCCGGTTCGCCCGATCCGCACGATATTTTGGAGGTATTGGGCATTGAAGCATTGGCCGAATATCTGGTTGCGGAAATTCAGGAAGTTTACCGTCTGCAAGGCGTGAAGATTAACGATAAGCATATCGAAACAATCGTTCGCCAGATGCTGCAAAAAGTGGAAATTACCAATGGCGGTGACACCACTTTGCTGCCCGCAGAGCAGGTCGACCGGGAAGAAATGGACGAATATAACGCAAAGCTGCCCAAGGGTAAGGAAAAGGCGGAAGGCAAGCCAATATTGCTCGGCATTACCAAAGCGTCCTTGCAAACCCGCAGCTTTATTTCGGCCGCATCCTTCCAAGAAACCACCCGCGTGCTCACTCAGGCGTCGGTCGAAGGGAAGAAGGACATTCTGACCGGGCTGAAGGAAAATGTGATCGTTGGCCGTTTGATCCCGGCCGGTACCGGCGCCGCGATGAACCGCGTCCGTATCGCCGCCAACAGCCGCGATGCCGCGCTGCGGGCCAGCTACAAACGCCTGCAGGACAGCATGATGGAAGAAGAAGCGGCAAAGCAAGAGGCCAAATTGGCCGCTAAAGCCGAAGCCGCCGCTGAAGCCATGGTCGCCGAAGCGCCAGCGGAAACTCCGGCCGAAACCGTTGCGGAGGATGGCGCCGAATAAGCGCCTGTTATCCGGCAAGATTAAGCCCCGTTTGAGCGCATCTCAAACGGGGTTTTTCTTTGCCCGAATATAGCGTTAAAGGGTGCATGGTTCCTGTTGAAACAATGCTGGCCTTCTTTTTGGCCGATCTTGCCATCTGCCTGACCCCCGGCCCGGCAACGATTGTTACCGCCGGCTATGCGGCAAGCGGCGGGGTAAAAGGTGCCTTGGGCCCTATTGCAGGCATTCATATTGCCAATTTCATCTGGTATGCCATGTCGGCATTCGGCTTAACCGCGCTCATTACCGCTGCGCCCGATATTTACGGCGCCTTGCGCTGGGCCGGGGCCGCCTATTTGCTTTGGATGGGGTATAGGATGATCGCGCAGGGCAAAAGCCCGTTCATCCCCGGCGCAAAGGCCGGCACGATAAAATTCTGGCCCGGCCTTGCCACCGGACTTGCCGTCCATATGTCCAATCCAAAAGCGCTTTTATTCTATGTCAGCTTCCTACCGCAATTCATTGACCCCAAATTGCCGGTATCCGGGCAGATATTGGTGTTTGCTGCGCTGACGGCGATTACCGAAAGCATCGGCCTTTTTACCTATGCGACCCTGACCGCTTCGGCCCGAAAAGCCGCAGCGCAGCGGTTTAGCGCATTTCCCTTTGATAAAATCGCGGGATCCGTTCTGATCGTTGCGGCCATTGTCATGATAATATTGAACAGCCATTTATTATTTTCTTTCGGTTGACCGATTTTCTGCCTAGCCTTAATGTGTGTTGCCTGTATAAGACAGTAACAGCTTTTTTTTACGGACCATGAAATGATCAAAAAAACCGGGGCATGGATTAAACGGCATCCAATATGGTCAGTGCTTATTACCCTTTTTCTGCTATTCATCCTCTATAATATCATAAAGCCAGAGCAACCCGAATATGAATATCTGACCGAAGCGGTGGTGAAGGGGGATATTGTCCGCAATGTTTCAGCCAGCGGCAAGGTAAGGGCGCTGAACACGATCAACGTCGGCGCGGAGGTTTCCGGGCAGATTACCCAGGTTTTCGTCGATTATAATTCGCCCGTCACCAAAGGGCAGGTGCTCGCTGTAATCGACCCCACCCGCGTCGGGGCACAGGTCAATCAAGGTCAGGCGCAAGTTGCGCTCGCCCAAGCAGGGTTGCAACAGGCGCAGGCCAATGCCCAAAAGCACGCAGCGACCTGGCCCTGCAAGAACGCAATTACGCTCGGCGCAAGGCGCTGTCCGATAAGGGCTTTTTGTCCAAGGCCGATCTGGACCTTGCCGAAACACAGCTGATCGCCGCCCGCAATGCGGTGCAGGTAACCCAGACCCAGATTAACAGCAGCCGCGCCCAAATTCGTCAGGCCGGAGCGCAGCTTTCCTCGTCTAAACTGGACCTGAACCGCACCAATATCATTGCCCCGGCAAGCGGTGTGATCATCAACAAGCTGATCGAACCGGGGACCACAGTGGCGGCCAGTTTCCAAACCCCCAATTTGTTCGAAATCGCCGCCGACATCACCAAAATGCAGGTCGAAGCGTCGGTGGACGAAGCCGATATCGGCCAGGTGAAAGAAGGGCAGAATGTCACCTTCACCGTTGATAGCTATCCCGATGACGTGTTTAAGGCCAAGGTTCGGCAAGTGCGCCAAGCCCCTGTCGAAAATCAAAATGTCGTCAGTTATCTGGTAATTATCGACGTCGATAATCTGGAGGGCAAGCTTTTACCGGGTATGACCGCCAATGTCGAAATCATCACTGGATCGAAAAGCAATGTCACCCGTATACCCAGTGCCGCCACCCGTTTCCGTCCGCGCAACGCAGACCGCGAAGAAGCGCAAGATGGCGGAAAGAAAAAACCCGATAAGCAAAAGCATCAGGCGATCGTCTATGTCGCCACCAATGATCCCTATAAGCCCAAAGCACGGATGATCACTATCGGCGTGGAAGGCGATGACTATACCGAAGTGATCAGCGGGCTGAAACCGGGTGAAAAAGTCCTGGTCCGCAGCAAATCGTTAAAGCCCAAAACCGGATTAGAACAGGATGATGGCGCGGACGAAGATGACTCCGCTTCTTGAAACCCGTAATCTGGTCAAAGACTTCACCATTGGCGGCGAGATATTGCACGCTGTCAACGGAGTAAGCCTGACCATCAATAATGGCGAATTTGTAGCTATTATGGGCACGAGCGGATCGGGCAAATCGACTTTCATGAATATGATAGGCTGCCTCGACGTGCCGACATCAGGCACGTTGATGCTCGACGGTGTGGACACCAAAAGCCTGTCCAATGACGAATTGGCCGCCATCCGCAATCAGAAAATCGGATTTGTGTTCCAACAATTTAACCTGCTCGCCCGCACCAGCGCGTTGGACAATGTGGCGGTTCCGCTCATCTATGCTGGCGTGCCCCGCGCCGAGCGGCTCCGATTGGCAGAGGAAAAGCTTATAAAAATGGGGCTTGGCGACCGGTTGTTTAACAGCCCGGCCAAATTATCCGGCGGACAGCAGCAGCGCGTGGCCATCGCCCGCGCCCTTGTTACCAACCCGTTGATGCTGCTCGCCGACGAACCGACAGGTGCGCTTGACACGCAAACCTCGCTCGACATCATGTCGGTGTTTCAATCGCTGAATGATCAGGGCATTACCGTCATCTTGGTCACTCATGAACCCGATATTGCTGAATATGCGGCCCGCCGTGTCCTGTTCCGCGACGGAAAGGTGATTGATGATGCGCCTGTAAAAAACCGTAAAAGATTGGCCGTCCATGGCTAGCTTTAGACATAATATCGCAAGCTGGGGCGTGAATATTGCGATTGCGTTTACCGCACTCGGCACCAATTTGATGCGCTCTATCCTAACCACCTTGGGCGTAATGATCGGCGTGTTTTCAGTGATCCTTGCCGTCGCAATAGGGGCAGGAGCGCAGGTTTCAGTGACCGATTCGATCAGCGCACTGGGGTCCAATATGGCGATCATTGTTCCCGAACCCGATAGCGAAGGACCGCGCCGCCAAACCGACAGGGGGCGCCTGACTGAACGGGACATTCGCGCAATTGAAAAGCAGGTGACCGGCATAACCGGGGCCGCGTCACAGCTGCGCACCAGCGTGCAAATGGTTGCGGGCGGACGCAACGCCACGACATTGGCAAGCGGTGTCACGCCTGCTTATGCGGTCGTTTCCAATTTGAACGTCGATGATGGCCGCTTCATCAATGACGGCGATGTCAATTCTGGCGCCCGCGTAATGCTGATCGGGCAGACGGTCGCCACGAAATTATTTGGCGATTTTGATCCAGTCGGCGAAACGGTTCGCGTCAATAATGTCCCCTTCACGGTCATTGGTCTTTTGGAAAGCAAAGGCAGCAGCTTTGGCAATGATAATGACGACACCATCCTGATTCCGCTGAAAACTATGCGGCAACGGCTCATTGAAAATGCACAATCTGGCCCGGATGATATTCATCTCGCGTTTATCGGCTTTGACGATGAAGAGGCGCTAACCAATGGGCAAAAGGAGATAAAGGCGCTGCTGCGTGACCGCTACCGTATCCCCAAAGGTAAAATCAGCCCCTTTACCGTGCGCACCACCACCGAAATTGCCGAGGTCACAGGACAGGTGACGGGCATTTTTCAGGCTGTGCTTGTCGCCATTGCCTCCATATCGCTGCTGGTCGGCGGGATCGGTATTATGAATATCATGCTGGTCAGCGTCACTGAACGCACGCGCGAAATCGGCTTGCGCATGGCGCTGGGCGCAAAACGCAGCGATATCCGTAATCAGTTTCTGGTCGAAGCCGCGGTGCTGTGCATTATTGGCGGCGGGATCGGCCTGCTGCTGGCCAAAGGGGCCGCGTTGGCATTTGAAGCCTACGCCGATTTCCCTGCCCCGATCAGCCTGCCTGTCGCTATTGGCGCAATTATTTTTTCGGCGTTGATCGGGCTGGCCTTTGGCGGATACCCCGCCGTCCGCGCCTCCCGCCTGTCGCCGATAGAGGCGCTGCGCAGCGAGTAAGATGCACGTATCTAGGGTCAGGGCCTATATCGCCCTGTCCTGCTCGGCCTCAATCTGCTGTTCCAACTCCTGCGCCTCGCGGCAGGCTTTGTCGCTGCCATCATCGCATTTCTTCTGCGCCTTGTCGCGGTATCGGGATAATTTGCCCAGATTTTCCTCTTTCTGGCGCAGGGCTCGCCCTCTTTTTTCATCGGCTTCGGACTGGCTGGTGGTCAGGACATCGGCGGTTTTGGAAACGACCTTTACAGGGGCGGTGACCACTTCTTTGACGACCGAGGTGATGCACCCCGATAGCAAAAAAGGTGCGGGTAATAGCAGAAGAAGTCGCATGATATTTCTCCTTTTAACTTGCCCAATATAGTATGGCCGATTGCCCGGCGATGAATGGCTTTTATTCCAGCATCGCCCTTGCAATGCTGCGCACTTCATCCGCCATATCTTCACGTTCAAGCGCCACGGCCAAATTGGCCTCAATATAACCGACCTTTGACCCGCAATCATAGCGGTTACCATCGAAAGTCACGGCGTGGAAAGCCTGATTCCCGATCATCCGCGCCATCGCATCAGTTAATTGGATTTCGCCGCCCGCACCCTTTTCCTGATTTTCCAATGTCCGCATCACTTCGGGCTGCAAAATATAGCGGCCCGATATGATCAGGTTTGACGGCGCGTCTGCTACCGACGGTTTTTCAACCAGCCCCTTCACCTCGGTCAGCGCCCCTGCCCGTTCACCCGGATCGATAACGCCATAGCTGGACACCTTGTCCCTGGGCACTTCCAGCACGCTGATCAAATTGCCGCCCACTTCATTATAGGCCTTCACCATCTGCGCCATACAGCCGGGCGATCCATGCATGAATTCATCGGGCAGGAATATCGCAAAGGGTTCGTCGCCGACAATGTCGCGGGCGCACCATATCGCATGGCCAAGCCCCATTGGTTCCTGTTGCCGCACATAGGCGCAATTGCCGGGGCCAAGGCGTGTGGGTTCCAGCACGGCCAAACTCTTGCCCCGTTCCGCCATGGTGCGTTCCAGTTCAAAGGCGATATCAAAATGATCCTCAATCGCGCTTTTGCCCCGGCCGGTGACGAATATCATCTGCTCAATACCGGCCTCCCGCGCTTCATCCACCGCATATTGGATCAGCGGGCGGTCCACCACGGGCAGCATTTCCTTTGGTATCGCCTTGGTCGCGGGCAGGAAACGTGTGCCAAGCCCGGCGACAGGAAAAACAGCCTTGCGAATGGGTTTATGGGTCATAAATTACGGCCTTCTGCTATCACACACCGGATCGGCCTAAACCCCTAAGGTTAATATTCGCCTTTGACCAGACGCTGCGCAAAGCTCTTTTTCAATTTGGCCAATTTGGGCGGGATAACCGCAAGGCAATAGGGGTTACGCTGTCCTTCGCCTTCCCAATATTCCTGATGATAATCTTCTGCCGGATACCAAGTCTCTGCGGTTTCAATGCTGGTTACAATCGGCTGCGGCCAATCGGCCTGTGCTCTTTTGATACCAGCTTCGGCTTCGGCCCGCTGCGCATCATCCACCGGAAAAATTGCGCTGCGATATTGGGTGCCGACATCATTGCCCTGCCGGTTCAGCTGCGTGGGATCATGCGTTGCGAAAAATATGTCGAGCAGGTCGGCATAGCCGATACTATCGGGATCAAAATCAATGCGGATCGCTTCGGCATGGCCGGTTGCGCCGCTGCATATCTGTTTATAGGTCGGGTCGGCCAAATGCCCTCCAATATAGCCGCTTTCGACACCGGTAACGCCTGCCAGCTGTCCAAAAACCGCCTCTGTGCACCAAAAACACCCGCCTGCCAAAATTGCTTGCTGCTGCGCCATATCAAACTCCTTTTACTATGCCAGTAAGATAGGAAACAGCGGCTATCTTACAAGCCATTGGGCGCGGCGCGTTCATCCATTTCCTTCACCGTGCCGCGCACAACCAGCAAATACATGGCGGGCGTTACAATACGCGATAATATGGTGGAAGAAATCAGCCCGCCGATCAGCACAATGGCCAGCGGGCCATAAAGGCTACCGCCAAACAGCGCGAGCGGCATCAACCCGCCAATCGCAGTCACCGAAGTCAGCAGCACCGGCAAAAAGCGCACCTCCCCTGCCCGTTCGATTGCGTCGATCAGCTTCATTCCGCCCTCACGCAGCTGGCTGGTGAAATCGACGAGCAGGATCGAATTTTTAATCTCTATCCCGATCAACGCGATAAAGCCAATGACCGCGAGGAAAGATAGGTTATTGCCGGTTGCCAGCAAAGCGATCAAGCCGCCAAATGTGCCAAGCGGGATAACCCCGGCGACCACCAATGCTTCTCTGAAACGACCAAATTCGGCAACCAGAATGGCAAATATACAGAAAATAGCGGTCAGGATGATGGGGCCAAATCCGCCAAATGTATCGTTGATCTTCTCCGCTTCTCCGCCGACGCTAATCGAATAGCCGGGCGGCAGTTGCAGATTGTCAATTTCACGCTTCGCATCTTGGTTCACCTTCGAAATAACCGCCTCCGGGCGTACCTGCGCGGTGACAGACACATAGCGTTCCAGATTATAACGGTTGATCGACGGCGGGGATGACACAAGGCGCGGGTTGCTGATTTCACGCAATTGTACAGGCTGTCCGTTGCGGGTTGCCACATAAACGGAATCGAGCGCCGACACCGGTTGGTTGCGGTCGAGAGGCAGACGGACCGTCACCGGATAGCTATCGCCTTCATCATCCCTATATTTCCCCGCCTGCTCCCCGCTCAGCGCGAGCCGGATCGCCCGGCGCGGGGCGCCCGATGGTATATCCAGCAAAGCGGCCTTTGCATCATCCAGTCCGATATCCAAATCCACCCGGTCAATCGCCAGCGGGTTCACCACATCGCGGGTGCCCGCATTGGCTTCAATATTACTTCCACCTTTTTCGCCCATATTTTCAGGACGTCGATATCGGGGCCTATAATACGATATTCAA
>JAAURJ010000008.1 GCA_012032285.1 Sphingomonadales bacterium | reverse complement strand
TTCGATCTCGAAACAAAATGCCCTTGCAGGCAGAATAGCTGCCTGCGGCGTGCATTTTGCTCCAATATCTTCGCCATTTTGATGCCTCGAATGGGTATTAATATGGACGCTGACCTTAATCCTTTTCAATAATTTATAGCTTAGTGTCAGGCCCTAAGCCTATCGCATGGCTGTACGCGATTGCACTTTCTCCAGCGATAAATAAGCAGCCTCGCGGCTGTTCATTATGCTGCCATCGGCAAGTTCCAAATCCCCATGGTTTTTGCAGTCCACGGCCGCCTGAAAAGCTTTTGCCGCGTCACCCATCCGGCCCAGCCGCGCATAAACGGTTCCCAAATTGATCAGCTTTGCCGGGTCTGTCATCTTGACATCCGAAGCCAGTATCTGTTCCAAAGCCTTTTCATTTTCCCCGGCTATCAGTGCATCATAGCCAAGCGAGCCTTTGGCATAACCAACCTCGCCGCTTTGACCGGATGCCATAACCGCAGAAGGTGCAAGCAACGCCGCGACCACCAAAATCAATTTTTTCATGCGACTCTCCTCAATAAACAATTGCTGATTATTACACTATTATGACATTAAGTGCAATATTTTTGTCATATTTGATTTTAGGTTGATTTTTCCTTGGATTACACTCGCTCCTTGTTGTCCGCGATCAATTCGGGCAATCATGCCGCCAATGCGTTTGTGTCTTGTATCATTATTGCTGTTATGCGCTGCCTGCACCGGACAGGGGACAGCACATAATACCCTGCCCGTTGATACGTTGGTTCGCCTGACAGAAGCAGAAGCACGCGGGCTGGATCCGCAAATGTTATCTGACCTGTCGTCCATACGTATTGCATCGGATCAGTTTGAAGGCCTGACCCGTTATACAGCGTCCGGAGAGGTTGAGGCTGCTTTGGCAGGTGACTGGTCGATGTCCGGGGATGGGCTTGTCTGGACATTCCGCTTAAAACCCGGAATCCGTTTTTCCGATGCCGCGCCCATAACGGCACAGCATTTCGAAAAAGCGCTTGCCCGGATCAATGACCCTGCTTCCACTTCCCCTCATGGCGCATTGTTCGCCATTATCGAAAGCATTAACGCCCCGGCCAGCAATGTTGTGATGGTGCGCCTTCGCAATCCTTTTCCGCAATTGCCCGCATTGCTCGCCCATCCGGCGATGGCCGCGCTGCCTTTTCACCTGATCACGGCCAAGGGAGAAGATTGGACGAGTATCCGTCCGCTCGTGACCAGCGGCGCTTACCGGCTGACTGACTGGCGGCTGAACCAGCAAATGACTTTGACCGCCAACCCCCATTGGGCAGGCGGGCGGCCCAAAACGGCGAAGCTGATCTGGAAAAGCATGGACAATCCCCTGTCTTCGATGCGGCTGATGATAGCGGGCGGAGCGGATATCAGCACCGCCTATCCCGCCAACCGACAGGCTTGGCTGAAACAGCATTATCCCAATATGGTGCATGGCAGCGGTTATCTTGCCACCTATTATTTTGCCTTCAACACACGGCGGCGCCCATTTGACAATAAAGATGTCCGCCTCGCGCTTGCCATGGCGACCGACCGCCCATGGATGACCGAAAAGATGATCGCAGCTGGGAATGAACCTGCATGGGGACTGCTGCCCCCCGGCCTTGCCAGAAAAAGCGCCTATCGCCCGGCATGGGCAGATTGGCCAAAGGAAAAGCGGCTGTCCGTGGCAAAACAGCTTTTGACAAAAGCGGGCTATAGCGCAGAACGGCCGCTGCGCTTTGAAATCCGGTTTAACAGCTCGCCCGAACATCGCCGCGCTGCTGCTGCGCTGGCGACGATGTGGCGTCCCTTGAACGTGGAAGCCACCCTGCTCAACAGCGAGGCTAGTCTGCATTTTGACAGTTTGAAACGCGGCGATTTTGAACTGGCCCGTTCGGGCTGGGTCGCCGATTTGCCCGCGCCGGAAAATTTCCTTCTGGTTCACAAAAGCGATGCCGGAGCGCAAAATTATTCGGGCTATAATAATTCTGCCTATGACGCCGCCTTGGCCGCCGCGCTGGCCGAACCAAATCCAGAACGCCGCGCGACTAAGATGCAGGAGGCAGAGATAATATTGGCGCAGGATATGCCCGTTTTGCCGCTTTACTTTTACATCAGCACGGCGTTGATCAATCCGCGTATTACCGGATGGCAGGATAATATTGCCAATATCCATCCCAGCTATAATCTGGCAATAAAGCGATAATGACTGCCTGTTCATCCTTTCGCCCTGCCTTTTTCTGCGCCGCTTACCTGCTGCTGCTGTGCCTTCTCTTGGCTGGTTGTTCCCGCGGAATCGACAATAGCCGGCTTGCGGTTGATGTGATTGAGGACAGGACAAACGGGTTTGCCATTGGCCGCTTGCCGCTCGACCCGGCGTCGGCTTATCTGCGCAGTGCAACCGCGCAGGGGCTTGTCGCCTTTGATGCAGAAGGTAAGGTCGTCCCCGCTTTGGCATCGCGCTGGATCGTGACCGATGACGGTTTGTCCTATATTTTCCGGCTCGACAAAATACGGTGGAATGACGGGCGGCAAATCACCTCCAAACAGGTGGCCGATATTTTGAACAGCCGGATAACCGAACTGAACAAAAGCGCCTTTGGCAATGAACTGATCGCCATAGACCGCGTGGTTTCGATGACCGGTAAAGTCGTTGAAATCCGGTTGAAGGCGCCTATGCCCAATTTGCTTGAGCTTTTGGCGCAACCGCAATTTGGATTATTGCTGCAATCCACAGGTTCCGGGCCGATGATCGCTACCAAGTCCGGTGACGCCATGCATTTGCGGTTGAAAGGGACCGATGAACGCGGCAATCCAGTGCTGGAAAATGACCGCGTCACCCTGCAAGCCAATCGCGCTTCGGTTGCGCTCACCCGGTTTAAGGCGGGGCAGACAGATTTGGTCGATGGCGGCCATTTTCAGCATTTGCCCGAATTAACCGCCGCCAAAATATCGGATGGCCAGGTGCAATCCGATCCGGTGCCCGGCCTGTTTGGCCTGCTGTTCGTCGATGCCGGACCGTTTTTAAGCGAAAGGGCCAATAGGGAAGCGATTGCTATGGCAATTGACCGTCCCAAATTGCTTACCTCTTTTGAAAATTTTGCTTGGCAGGAAAGCTTTTTGTTAATGCCCGATACGCTGCAGAACCGGGCCAATGTCGCGCCGCCCAATTGGGTGCAATTATCGGTCGAGCAGCGACAAAAAATTGCCCGCGATGCCATTGCCCGATGGAAAGCCGCCAATGGCGCTATCCGCCCGCTCCGCATTGCCATGCCAGATGGACCGGGAGGGCGGATTTTATTTGCCCGTATCCACCGTGATTTAATAGCAATCGGCCTTGATGCCAAACGTGTCAATTTTGGCCAAAATGCTGATTTGACTTTGATCGACCGGGTTGCGCAAATGTCAAGCCCAAGCTGGTATCTGGCGCAGCTTAGCTGCCGTGCCACTATGGTTTGTAATACCGAGGCAGATGCGCTGGTCGCCGCCGCTCGCATGGCCCGAACGGCGCAGGAAAGACAGCGGCTATTGGGCGAGGCAGAAGCCAAGTTACAGGAAAGCCGCAATTTCATCCCGCTTGCCAATCCGATGCGCTGGTCCATCAGCCGCAACGGATTACTCGGCCATTCGCCCAATCCGCGCGGGCTGCACTTATTGCAATATCTGGGCCGCCCTCCCACATAAGGGGAAAGGAGAATGGCCCGTGCCGATTTCACAAGAACAGCTTGATCAGATGGCAAAGCAGATTCCGGCGATGAGCCGCGATCCCAAAGCTGTGCGGCAACGTGTCGAGGCTTTGGAGATGCTGCTTGAACGATCATTCCATATTCCCGGCACACGCATTCCGGTAGGGCTGGATTCGATCGTCGGTCTTGTCCCTGTGCTGGGCGATGTCGTGACCGCCGCGATGGGCGCCTATATGGTTTGGGAAGCCCGCAATCTGGGTATGAGCAAATGGCAATTGACCCGCATGGCCGCCAATGTTGGTATCGACACCGCCTTGGGCGCGGTGCCGTTGGTCGGCGATCTGTTCGACTTTGTCTGGCGATCAAACAGCAAAAACCTGCGCATCATCAAGAAGCATCTGGACAAAAAACATCCCGGCAGCATGACGATTGACGCTTAAATACCGCGCCATATCTTAACGTCTGCCCCATCCCCTGCCCCGCCGGTGAAGCCGGGGCAGCGGCGCGGCATAAAATCCTTCCCCAAACAGATACGCACCTCTTGCAACCAGCCGCGATTATTTGTTTTGACGCGGATCGCATTTTCGGAAAGGCCATCGTTGATCGCCGCAAATTCCCGCGCCAAATCGGCGGCGGTCATCGGCTTGCCCTGTTTCGCCGTGCGCTGCCCACGCCGCGACAACCGGTCCATATCGGGAAATTCTATCGCCTCATACATCAGCTTGCCCGCGGCAAAATAGGTTTCCGGCCGCCGCGCCATGCAGCTGCCATGCTTGGCCCATTGGTGTTGAAGCAACTGCACATCGGGGGTCATGCAGATATTTTCGGCGATGATTTTACGGGGTAGCACCGCTGCTTTCCTGCAATATTGCGGGTAAGCTGGTCCTTTTCCCTCCGGCCAAAGCCCGTGCAGGATAAACCCGAAATCGCCGATTTTCCCGTCGCATTGCATCCCGGCTTTACGCCCCCTGCAATGTTCCGGGCTCCAGCTAAGCGCAAGGATATAGCCGTCTACGCCGGTGCGCCGTACCGCGCCTGTGGGCGGCAATTCCTGCACGGGTCTGGGCAGGTTGGCGGGCGGACGGCATTGCCACCCTTGCGCCTGCACGCGGCTATGGGGCATGAACGAGCCAAGCCCTGCCGCAATAAGCGCCAGCATCAAAAACCGAAGCCACAAGTCACAGCTGAACAAAATCAAGGCCAATATCGGCGGCAGGGGCGCTTTGGGTCAGGCGCCCGACGCTGATGTAATCAACGCCCGTTTCTGCCTTGGCGCGGATGGTGCCAAGCGTCACCCCGCCTGATGCTTCGGTCACCACGCGCCCGGCGACCATCGCCGCCGCATCGCGCAGCATAGCCGGATCCATATTGTCGAGCAGCAAATGGGTCGCGCCCGCCGCAATGCCGGCTTCGATCTGGTCGGTCCTGTCCACCTCCAATATGATTCGTTTGACGCCGTGGTCCACCGCGCGGCGCACCGCTTCGGCAACGCCGCCTGCCACGGCGACATGATTATCCTTTATCATCGCCGCATCCCAAAGCCCCATACGGTGATTTTGTGCGCCGCCCATACGCGCCGCATATTTTCCAAATGGCGCAGCCCCGGTATCGTTTTGCGCGTATCGAGCAAGGTGCAGCCTGTTCCTTCAATCTGGCGCACATAGGCGCGGGTCATGGTGGCAATACCGGTCAGATGCTGCACCGTGTTGAGTGCGCTGCGTTCCGCCGTCAACATCGCGCGGCCTTTACCGCGCAGCCGCATCAAATCCGTTCCCGCCGGAACCAGTTCGCCTTCAGCGGCCAAAATCTCAACCTCCACACCGGCGTCCAAGTGGCGAAAAAACGCCTCTGCAATCGGAAGCCCCGCAACAACACATTCGTGCCGCGCGTCCATCACGCCGGTAAAGAGCGCATCAGCCGGAATCACGCTTTCCGATGTCACATCATGCCCGCCGCCATAAGACGGATCGCCCAAATCCTCCGCAAAAGTCGAGGTGATGAAAGCGGGTAGGTCGAAATAGGGGAGGGAGAAGTTCATATATTTATATCCAAAGTTGCCAAAGTTGCCGGCCCCATAGGACCAAATCATTAGGGCTTTTGCGGGGAAAGGAAAATGAAATGATAGTCATATTTTCGCAGCTTAGCATGAAGCCGGACCTGTAGGACAGGGCGTTTTGCGAAGGGGTTTTGGGTTTGGGGATAGGCCGTTATATATTGTTTACGAAACTTGTTGTGGGCCTTTGTTTTGGATGACACCTGCATCCACAGCGCAAGCACGCCGCCCCAGCCAATCCTAACGGCATTGCCCCGCTTCATCGCACGCGATAACGGTGCGGGTTACCGCCTGCATCATTTCTTGCCGTTCTTGCACGCTGCGGTTTGTGGAACCGATCATGACCACCAGCACATAGCGGCGGCCATCGGGCGCGGTCAGGATGCCGACATCATTATAAGCCGTGGCGAGCAGTTTAAGCACCTGCCCCGTGCCGGTTTTATGCGGCAAGGTCCAGCTCGGTTGCGCCGCATCTACCCCGCCTGGTTGCGGCGCGGGCAAACCACCGCGCAGCCGCTTTGGCCCGGTTTTCGACTGTCCCATCAAACCGATTAAATAGGCCGATGTGGCAGGGCGCAGCAGCTTTCCCTGTGCGAGCATCGCCAGCCCCCCCGCATAGCCGCGCGGCGTTGCACCATCGGGCGGATTGGCAAGATAATCGCCCAGCGCCTTTGCCCTATGTCCAAAGGGCAGTGTGTTACGCGCCGTCCAGAAATTTCGGCCATAGCTATAGGCGCTGCGCCATTCCATGCCCGCTATGCCCATTTGCAAATCGGTTTCGCTGGTCGCCATTTTGATGTCGGTCAGCCCACGTGAGGCCAAAAACCGCATCACACCTGCCTGCCCGCCTGCTTCCCGAAACAGCACGGCATTGGCGGTGTTATCACTTTGCGTCATGGCATAATGCAGCAATTCGGCGATGCTGACCCGGTAACGCCCAGCGGCCAAAATCTGTTTCCGGATTGGCTGGTGAAATACCGAAAGGTCGGCGCTTGTCAGGGTGAGGTTATCGTCCAGCGTCAATTCGCCGCGGTCCGCCCGGTCCAATATGGCGGCGGCGACCCACAGCTTGGACAGGCTTTGCTGCGGCAGGACCATGTCACCATTATAGTCCGCGCTCCATCCGTCCTCCACCGATTGCACGGCAATTCCGACATCACCATCAAAGCCGCTGCCAATAGCGCTTATCTGTTGTTTCAGGATGTCCGGAAGGGCGCGGCTTTTACCATTATTTGCCGCTTGTACGCTTGAAATCTCCGCCGATCCCGCGGTCAAATCACCCGCAAGCGCCCGTTCCTCCCCCAATATCCGTATCCAGACATAAGCGGCCAGCACCGCAAGGATGACGGGAACCGCCAGCCAAAGCCAATGCGCCGGTCGCTGCCGTATGGGCCGTTTATGAATATGCCGCGCCACAGCGTCTTATAACGCAGGATCAGGAGCGGGAGTAGCGCGTTAACCGTGATTGACGAAACTGTGACGAAATTGTGCGGAACATATTGAGGCTCACCCCCCGCCCCCACTTCCGCTCACCCCCCATGCATCAAATCCATTGGTCCTAAATCACCATAGGTCGCCTTGCCGCCGGTCATGTCGAGCATCCGCGTCAGGCTGCGTCTTGCACCGTTCATCACCTCTTCTTCCAGATGGATTTGCGGGGTCAGGTCGCGCAGCGCCACATACAGCTTCTCCAGCGTATTGAGCGCCATATAGGGGCAGATATTGCACGCGCAATTGCCGTCCGCGCCGGGCGCGCCGATGAAGGTTTTTTCCGGCACAGCCTTTTCCATTTGGTGAATGATATGCGGTTCGGTGGCGATGATCACTGTATCGCTTGTCGTTTCCTTGGCGAATTTCAATATCGCGCTGGTACTGCCGACCATATCGGCATGGTCGATGATATGCGGCGGACATTCGGGATGGGCGGCAACGGGCGCACCGGGATGCTGCGCGATCAGTTTAAGCAATTCGGTCTCGCTAAACGCTTCATGCACAATACAAACCCCTGGCCATAACAGCATATCGCGGCCGAATTTACGGTTCATATAGCCGCCCAGATGCCGGTCGGGACCAAAGATGATTTTTTGTTCGGGCGGGATTTGGCCGATGATTGTTTCTGCGCTGCTGCTGGTCACGATGATGTCGGACAGCGCCTTCACCTCGGCCGAACAGTTGATATAGGTAAGCGCGATATGGTCGGGATGCTGCTGCCGGAAACGGCGGAATTTTTCGGGCGGGCAGCTATCCTCCAGGCTGCATCCTGCTTTCATATCAGGCAGGATCACTGTTTTTGCGGAGACAGGATTTTCGCGGTTTCAGCCATGAATTTCACCCCGCAAAAGGCGATAACATCTGCGTCCGTCTCTGCCGCCTTGCGGGACAATTCCAAACTGTCGCCCACAAAATCGGACAAATCCTGAATTTCCGGTTTTTGGTAATAATGGCCCAATATGACGGCATTTCGCTCTTTTTTCAGCCGCGCGATTTCATCGAGCAAGTCGGTTCCAGTGGGCATGGCGCCATTTTGGGAAATGGGGGCGTTCATATGGGACTTGCTCCTATTGGCTATTGGTTTCGCGGACGACATCGGCAATTGGACGCGATTCATCCCATCGGTCAAGATTTTCTCCGCCTTCAAAGGGGAATTTGACGATGATTTTTATATCATCCTTGCCCGCCGCCTCCAAGGGCAACCGGGCGAGCGCGGCAACAGCATCTCGCGCACCGGCCCGCGCTTTTTGCAGATTTTCAGGGCTTTGGGCAAATTTCTGCGCCCGTGCGCGAACGGCGGCGGCGGCGCGCTGGTTCAACTTCACCCCGGCCTCGCGCGAGATATAAATGCCCGATTGCTCTGTCACCGCGCGGCTTTCATCCACATTGGGCGAGCCAATTGCAACATCGGGAATGGCAACGATCAACGTGCGCCGCTCCTCATCCCAGCGCCAGTCGCTGGCGTTCACATCGGACAGGTCAACCAGATAATCGACGGTGAAGGGCACGCTTTTGACCTGAGAGGATTGCAGCAGACCCCAAAGGCCGTCATCGCTGCTTTTGGCCACGATCCGTCCGTCAACCGCCGCGACCTTGATCTGCCGCGCGGCGCGGAATTGCTGTTCGACCACCCGGCTGCTGTCCAGGCCAAGCTGCATCTGTGCCTGTGCCTGTTCCCGCTGCGCCCGCCACCCCCAAAAGAGCGCAGCCAGCAGCGCAAACAACAGCACGGCGACGGCAACCTTACGCACCTGTTAACCCCCAATGATCATCTGTACCGGCCACCAATCCGCGCTGCTGCAAATCAATCAGATGCGCGAGCACGCTGCGCCCTGCCGCACCGTTGAGCCTTGGGTCCAGCGCTTTATACATCACCGCGACCATATCGGGGATGCTTTGCGGACCATGGTTAAGGCATTTCAGAATCTGACGCTCGCGCTGACGCCTGTGGCCGATCATGCCGCGCACCAGCTGCTTTGGCTTTTTGACTGCCGGGCCGTGGGCGGGGTAATAAATGCGGTCATCACGGTCATATAGTTTTTGCAAGGACGCCATATAGGCCGCCATATCGCCATCGGGCGGGCTGACCACGCTGGTTGACCATTTCATGACATGATCGCCGGTGAAAAGTGCGCGGCTTTCGGTCAGCGCATAGCAAAGATGATTGCTGGTATGGCCGGGCGTTGCCACTGCCTGCAATGTCCACCCGTCGCCCGTCACCTGCTCTCCATCTGACAACACCTGATCGGGCGCGTAATCGGGATCAAAGGCGCTGTCCCCGCGCGGCCCCTGATCGGTTATGGACAGCGGAGCGCAGCCGATAACCGGCGCTCCTGTCGCGGCTTTTAACGCCGCCGCCGCCGGGCTATGGTCCCGGTGGGTGTGGGTGCATAATATTGCGGTTATCCTTGCCGCGCCCACCGCGCGCAATATCGCTTCGACATGGCCCTCTCCATTGGCGTCATTGGGGCGAAAGGGGTCACCGATGCTTTTGCCGCTGCCCGCCGGGCCGGGATCAATCACGGCGATTTCCGACCCCGAACCCACCAGCCAGGTTTGCGTTCCGGTATAGGTATAAGGCGACGGGTTGGGCGCAAGCACGCGCCGGACCAAAGGCTCATGCTGCTCGGTCTCTCCTGCGCTTATGCTATCGGGCCAATTCTCTTCGCTCATACACTCCATGTGGCATTTTATCGGTCCGATATAAAGGGGGCAGAAAGCAGGCTTTCAAAAAACCCCTTCGTTTTTCGCCGGATAGATATGTCGTTTGTCGAACGGACATGGTGATACCAGCAGGATCGGTAATAGAGAATATGAATTCCAAATAGGGGAGCATTACAGTCATGAAAATCCGTTTGAAACGCAGCAGTTTATTCTTTGCATCGGCCATTGCTTTGGCGGTGTCTATGCCAGTGTCTCAGGCGCTGGCACAGGAAACACAGACCAGCGAATCCAGTCCTGCCGCGCCGATGACGGTCACCCCATGGGGTCATCAATCGGCCGATATTCCCGCCGATCCTGCGGTGCGTTATGGCGTGCTTTCCAACGGCATGAAATATGCGCTGCAAAAAATGAAACACCAAGGGTACGGCGGCGGTGCGGATGCACGTCGCGGTGGGTTCGGTTGCCGAAAACGATGATGAGCAGGGCCTCGCCCATTTCCTGGAGCATATGGCGTTTAACGGATCGAAAAACGTCCCCGAAGGCGAAATGGTGAAGATATTGGAACGTCAGGGGTTAAGCTTTGGCGCGGACACCAATGCCTATACCGCCTTTAACGAAACCGTGTATAAGCTCGACCTGCCCAAAACCGACGAGAAAACTGTTGATACCGCCCTGTTCCTGATGCGCGAAACGGCGAGCAATTTGACCATCGCACCCGAAGCGGTCGAACGCGAACGCGGCGTTGTCCTGTCTGAAATGCAATTCCGCAACAGCCCCGGCCTGCGCCAGTTTAAGGAACAGGTTAAATTTGAAGCGCCCAACACCGCCTTTGGCAAGCGGCTGCCCATCGGCACCGAAGAGGTTTTGAAAACCGCTCCTGCCGAACGGATCAAGGGCCTTTATGAACGCTATTACCGCCCCGAAAATACGACTTTGGTAATTGTCGGCGATTTCGATGTCGATGCAATGGAAGCAAAGATTAAAAAGGATTTCGCCGATTGGAAAGGCACAGGCGAAGCGGGCGCTCCTATGAATTTCGGCACGGTTGATCCCGAACGGCAATTTTCGATCGGCAGCTTTTCCGATCCTGCGGCCAGCAGCGAAGTCGAAATGACGATCCTGAAACCTTATGTCCGCGAAGATGACAGCAAGGCGAAATCACAAAAAGACCTTTTCAAATTTGTCGCCAGCAGCATCATGGGCCGCCGTTTCCAGAAACTGGCCTTGGCAAGCGACGCAAAAATCCGTGGCGGCGGCCTGTCTTTCAATGATTTGTATAACACCGTTGACCAGATCGGCCTGTCGGTAAACGCCAAAGAAGGTGATTGGAAAACCGGGCTGATGGTCGGGGAGCAGGAACTGCGCCGCGCAGTGCAATATGGCTTTACCCAAGCCGAATTGGATGAGGCGCTCGCCAATTTTGACACTTATTTCAAGGATCAGGCCGAACAGGCCGATACCCGGCGCAGCACGCAATTGGCCGATGCGATTATCCGGTCCATCTATCCCAAATCGATCATTTCCGCGCCGGCCGATGATTTGAAGATCTACAATGAACTGCGCCCGGCGGTCACGCTTGATGCCGTTAACAACACCATGAAACAGGCGTTTTCCCGCTTGCCCAATACATTATTCATTACCGACAAACAGCCGATTGAAAATGCCGAAGTTGAGGCAATGGCGGTGCTGACAAAAAGCCTGACCATGAAGGTTGACCCGCCCGCACAGGAAGTGATCAAAGCCTTTGCCTATGATAATTTTGGCACAACAGGCAAAATTGCCAATGATGCGATGATTGGCGATCTGGGCATTCGCACCGTCCGCTTTGGCAATAATGTGAAGCTGAATATCAAGAAAACCGATTTTGAAAAAGGCAAGGTCCGTTATTCGCTGCGCTATGGCAATGGACAGCTTAGCTTCCCGCAAGGCATGGGCAGCCTGGCCACCTTCATGCAATCCATGTCGGGAACAGGGGCGCTGAAAGAGCATGACGCGACCGAGCTGCGCCGGATATTGGCGGGCCGCAATGTCAGCATCGGCCTGACCACTGGCACCGATAGCTTCGGTTCGTCGGGCACCACCATCGCCGCCGACTTAGGCCTTCAGATGAAAATGCTTGCCGCCTTTGTCACTCAAGGCGGATACCGGAGCGAGGCCGATACTGTCTGGCAAAATGCGGTCGACAGCTTCGCCGCACAGTTGGACGCTTTGCCGCAAACCGTATCGCAATTGGCGGTGCCCCGGATATTGGCAAGCGGCGACACCCGTTTTGGCATTGGCAGCGTTGAAGAGTTAAAGGCCCGCAATATTGGTGAATTGAAAACCATGTTGGAACCCATCGCCATGACCGCACCGATTGAAATCGCGATTGTCGGCGATGTCGATGAAGCGGCGGCGATCCAGGCGGTGGCCGATAGCTTTGGTGCCTTGCCGGAACGCGAATTAACAAGCACCCTGCCCGAAAACGCCCGCTCGGTATCCTTTACCGCTGAACGCGGTGTCCAAACGCTTTATCATAAAGGCGCGGCGGATCAGGGGCTGCTGCTGGCTTATTGGCCGACAACCGATGACAGCGATTTGAAATCCGAAGTGGTCCGCGAAATGACTGCCGAAGCGATGAGCCTGTTATTGCTTGATGAAATACGCGAAAAACTCGGCGCGACCTACTCGCCCAGCGCCAGCAGCTTCGCTTCGGATGATTTTACCGGCTATGGCTATATAAACAGTTTCGTCATTGCCGCACCGGACAAGATGGATGTCATTTCAACGGCGATCAAAGAAGTCGCGCAGCAAATGCGCGATGCCCCAGTGAGCGACGATGTGCTGCTGCGTGCGCGGCAGCCGATTATGGAGCGTTTTGACAAGCAATTGCGTGAAAATAGTTTCTGGCTCGGTCTGTCGGCTATCGCACAGGGCAAGCCAGAGCGGCTGGAACGCTACCGCCAGCAAAAAGCCTTGTTCGAAGCGGTCACCACCGCCGATATTCGGGCGGCGGCGCAGCAATATCTGAACGATGCGGCCTCGCTGGAATTCCGCATCGTCAGCGACAAAACAAAAGCCGCGGCGGAGTAATATGTTTATGGCCGCTGACCCAAAGAGTCAGGCCCTATTCACCCTATGGTCCTGATCCAAAACCGGGGCGTTATGGCTTAATCGTTTCGCCTTAATGCGCCGCGCCCCAGCTTTGGCCTGTGCCAATATCGACGCCCAGCGGAACGGAGATTTCGACCATAGGTGCGGCGGCGCCCATCATCACATTGCGGATCACCTCGCTTGCCGCCGCGACATCGGCTTGCGGCAATTCAAACACCAGCTCGTCATGCACCTGTAGCAGCATTTTGACCTGCGACAGCCCGACCTTTTGCAATGCCCCGTCCATCCGGGCCATGGCGCGTTTGATAATGTCGGCGCTGGTCCCCTGAATCGGTGCATTGATCGCGGCGCGTTCGCTGCCTTGTCGTTCGGCTTGATTTTTGGAATTGATCCGGGGGAACCAGGTTTTGCGCCCGAACAGCGTTTCGGAATAACCCTTTTCACGCACGCTTGCCAAAGTTTCCTGAATATAATCCCCAATCCCCGGAAAGCTTTTGAAATAGGCATCGATCATTGCCTGCGCCTCATCCGGCTCTACCTCCAACCTTTTGGCAAGACCCCAGCGCGAAATACCATAGAGGATTGCAAAATTGATCGTCTTTGCCCGGCCACGTGTGTCGCGGCTGACTTCTCCGAACAGCTCCTGCGCTGTGCGGTTGTGAATGTCTTCGCCCGCAGCAAAGGCGTCCTTTAACTGCGCAACGTCCGCTATATGCGCGGCCAGACGCAGTTCGATCTGACTATAGTCGGCGGCCAGGATGACATGGCCCTCTTCGGCAACAAAGGCATCACGGATTTGCCGTCCGATTTCGGTGCGGATCGGGATATTTTGCAGATTTGGATCGGTCGAAGATAACCGCCCGGTTTGAGCGCCTACAAGACTGTAACTGGTGTGGACGCGGCCGGTTTTGGGGTTAATCTGCTCCTGCAGGGCATCGGTATAGGTGGATTTCAACTTGGAAAGCTGCCGCCAGTCCAGCACCTTGCGAGCAATTTCCACCCCTTGTCCGGCCAAATCCTCCAGCACGGTGACATCGGTGGAATATTGCCCCGATTTGCCCTTGCGCTTGCCCTTATAGCCCATTTTTTCGAACAGGATTTCGCCCAGCTGTTTCGGACTGCCAATGGTAAAGGGGCCCCCTGCCAGATTATGGATTTCACTTTCCAGCGCCTGCATCTGTTCGGCAAATTCCCCCGACAGGCGCGAAAGCACCGCACGGTCAACCTTGACGCCATTGCATTCCATCTTGCTCAGCACCGCAACGCTGGGCCGGTCGGTCAGCTCATAAATACGCGACGCCTTTTCAGGGGCCATGCGCAGCTTCAGATGATGCCAAAGGCGCAGCGTGACATCAGCATCCTCGGCGGCATATTTGGTCGCCGCAGCCAAGGGCACCTCGGCAAAGCGGACCTGATTTTTTCCAGTCCCGGTAACGCTTTTATAGCTGATACATTCATGCTCCAGATACAGCTTCGCCAGCTCATCCATGCCGTGCCCATGTTCTCCTGCATCCAGATTAAAGCTCATCACCATCGTATCGTCAAACGGGTTTATGGTGATGCCATGCTGCGCCAGAACGCTAATATCATATTTGATATTCTGCCCAATCTTAAGGACGCTGTCATCCTCCAGCAAATCTTTCAGCCGCGCCAGCGCTTCGCCCATGCCGATCTGCACCGGTTTTTCGGCAAACATATCGCTGCCGCCATGCGATAATGGCACATAACAGGCATGGCCCGGACGCACCGCAAGGCTGAACCCCGCCAAATTGGCGGTCACCGCCTCCAGGCTGTCGGTTTCGGTATCAAAAGCCGCGATACCCTCGGCCCGCGCCTCCGCTATCCACCGGTCCAGCGCTTCAATCGTGGTTACGCATTCATAGGCGGCCGGATCAATGGCCGGCATTTTGGGCGGGCGGGCGGCCATGACTTTGCCCGGTGTCAGTGCGGGCGCGGCAGCATTGCCGCTTGTGGTTGCCCTTGGCTGTCCGGCTATCGCCTTATTCGCGGCCTCGCTATCGGTCACCTGCCCGACCCGTTTCAACAGCGCCTTAAACCCATGCTTTTGCAGGAAAGGCACAAGCGGGCCTTCGGGAATGGCTTTCAATTCCATATCATCAAGCGCGATCGGCAGCGGGCAATCCTCTTTCAGCGTCACCAGAACGCGCGACAGCCGCGCCATATCGGCAAATTCAACCAGCCGTTCCTGCATTTTCGATTTCTTCATATCGGGCGCGGCGGCCAGAACGCCTTCCAAATTGCCATATTCCAGCAGCAATTTTTCGGCGGTTTTGGGACCAATGCCGGGGACACCGGGAATATTGTCGCTGCTATCCCCCATCAGGCTGAGCATATCGCCGACCAGATCGGGACCGACACCGAATTTTTCTCTCACCTCCGCAGCGGCAATGCGTTTATCCTTCATGGTATCGAGCATATCGACTAGGCTTTCATCCTTTGGCTCGATCAACTGCATCAAATCCTTGTCCGACGATATAATCGTCACCTTCCACCCGCGTTCCACCGCCGCTTTGGTATAGCTGGCGATCATGTCATCGGCCTCGACATTATCCTCCTCCACCATGGGCAGGGAAAAGGCGCGGGTGGCATCGCGGATGATCGGAAATTGGGGTTTCAAATCCTCCGGCGCTTCGGGACGGTTCGCCTTATATTGATCATAAATATCGTTGCGGAAACTGGTCCCTGCCTTGTCAAGAATGACCGCCATATGCGTTGGCCCGTCGGCGGCGTGCAGATCATCGGCGAGCTTCCACAGCATATTGCTATACCCCAATATCGCACCCACCGGCGTGCCTTCTGGATTGGTCAGCGGCGGCAGGCTGTAATAAGCGCGGAAAATAAAGGCCGAACCATCAACCAGATAGAGATGTTTTTGCTTTGCGGAATCAGTGGACATGGCCGGTGTGATAGCAGGGGGCAGGCACAGTGTCTTGGCCGAAATTCACCATTGGTCCTGACCTTAAACGCAATAGTAAAATGGCCAATTTGCAACATCTTATTATAGTAATTTTTGCGTCATACTATTGTAAAACAACCTATATGTTGCCGTCATTTATCGCCCCTAATGCCGGGTTCAACAAAATATAATCCATCTTCCAAAGGGGCTTTTCATGAAAAATATCGTCAAGTTAACAAGCATATTGCTGGCCGGGGGCGCCATGAGCAGCGCAGCCATAGCAGGCGAGATCCGCGGTAATGTGTTCGATGCATCCGAAACAAAACAATTACAGGCGGCAAGCGTCACAATAGCGGAATTGGGCCGCACTACCAACACCGACCGTGACGGCAGTTATGTGATCGCCGACATTCCGTCTGGCGAATATCAGGTAACCGCCCGCTATATCGGGGCAGATCCGCTAACCCAGTCGGTAACCGTCACCGAAACCGGATCGGTGCAGCTTAACTTTGCGCTTGGCGGCGATGCCAGCAACGAGATATTGGTGATCGGTCAAGCTGCAAATCAAGCCAGTTCCTTGTCACGGCAAAAAGCCGCAGACGGCGTGAGTTCGGTTTTGACCCGCGACGCGATCGGTCAATTTCCGGATCAGAATGTCGCCGAATCCATTCGCCGCCTGCCCGGTGTGAATGTCCTGAATGATCAGGGTGAAGGCCGCTTTGTTTCGGTTCGCGGACTTGATCCTGAACTTAACAGCAGCTCACTGAACGGCGTTCGCCTGCCCTCACCCGAAGGCGATGTCCGTTCGGTCGCGTTGGATGTGATCAGTTCCGACATTATCGAATCGATCGAGATTAAAAAATCACTGACCCCCGATATGGATGCGGACACCATTGGCGGCGCGATTGAAATCAACACAACCAGCGCCTTTGACCGTAAAAAGGGCCTGTTCGCAGTCAAGCTGGAAGGAAGCTATAACGATTATGTCGGCAATGTAACGCCAAAAGGCAGCGTCGATTTTGCGGCGAAATTGGGCGATAATGTCGGCGTATCCGGCGGGCTTAGCTATTATGAGCGCGAATTTGAAAGCGACAATATCGAAGCCGCCGACTGGAATGAAGCAGGCGGCATTGTCTTTGCCGAAGAAGTGCAATATCGCGACTATGACGTGACCCGCAAACGGATTAGCGGTTCGTTAAACGTCGATGCCCGCGCGTCTGATTACACCACATTGTTCGTACGCGGACAGTTTAGCCAGTTTGACGATCAGGAATTTCGCCGCCGTTTGACGATCATCCTGAACGAGGATCCCGCATCGGGCAGCGCAACCAGCGCCGCTTTCACCGACGAAGATGGCCGCATTGAGGTTCGCCGCGATATTAAGGACCGTTTCGAACGCCAACGCATCCGCACGATACAAATTGGCGGTGACCATGATGATGGTATTTGGAAGGCGCATTTTTCCGGTAGCTGGGCTAAATCCAGCGAGCTGGAAAATTTCTCCGTTGACCCTGCGCGTTTCCGCGCCCGTTTCGACGGTGACGGTGTCGATGTAAACTTTGACTATAGCGATCCCCGCGCGCCGCTTTATTCCGTCACCAGCGGCGCTTCGCTGTTCAATGATCCTTCGGAATATGGCTTTAACCGGCTTGAGCTGACCACGCTTTCGGACAGCGTGGATGAAGAATATGCCGTGAAAGCCGATTTGGGCCGCACTTTTGCCATGGGCGGCGGCGAATTCACCGTGCAAACCGGGATCAAGTCGCGCTGGCGGGACAAAAGCTTTGACTTTAACGGCACCTTCTACGGCGATTTTGACGGCGACTTCACGCTCGCCGATGTGGAGGGCGAGCAGACTTACCGTATCACCAACCTAGGCCCGCTTCCCAGCTATCGCGGGGCAACCGAATTTTTCATTGCCAACCGCGCGGGATTTGAAGTCGATCAATATGAAACCGACCTGCTTAGCTTCCCTAGCGATTATCTGGTTCAGGAAGATGTTTTGGCCGGATATTTATTGGGCCGTTACGAAAGCTCTTCCATCCGCGCTATTTTTGGTCTTCGTGCGGAACGAACCTATAATCAACTGAACGGTAATTTGGTTGTGGATGACGGTGATGATGTCACCGATGTGATCCCTGTCAGCACAGAACGCAGCTATACAGACTGGCTGCCCAGTGCGACACTGCGTTACTCGCCCAGTTCCAACCTAGTTTTCCGTTTGGCGGGATCCCGCAGCCTTGTGCGCCCCAAATTGTCCGACCTGGCCCCGCGCTATACGGTCAATGAAGATGCAGAGGCGCAATTTGGCAATCCCGATCTCCTGCCCTATCGCGCATGGAATGCCGATGTTTCAGCGGAATATTATTTCAGCAGCAATGGCGGCATTTCGCTTGGCGGTTTTTACAAATCAATCAACAATTTCATCGTCGATTCGGTGGTCGAAGAATCGGGCACATTCCAAGGCGTGGATTATGATGAGCTGACCATTCCGGTCAATGGCGATAGCGCGACGGTATTCGGTGTGGAAGCGAGCTTCAGCCAATCGCTTTCGTTCCTGCCTTCGCCGCTGGACGGATTGCTGGTGCAGGCAAATTATACCTATACCGATGCGACCGGCATTTTGGACGACGGGCGCGAAATTAACTTGCCCGCAGCATCCAAACATACCGGAAATATTGTGCTGGGTTATGAAAAAGGGCCGTTTGAATTCCGTGCAGCGGGCACCTATCGCAGCAAATATCTGGACGAAATTGGCGGCGATGCCAGCGAAGACCGCATCGTTGACAATCATTTCCAGATCGACCTTTCCGCGAAACTGAAACTGACCGACAATGTCCGTATCTTTGCCGAGTGGATCAACGTTAATGACGCCAAATATTTTGCCTATCAAAATTTTGACGCGACACAGCGCAACCTGCAATATGAGGTTTATGGATCCACGGTGAAATTTGGCGCACGGGTCAATTTCTAATATGCTTGTCCGCCCAAATGCAGGATCGGTTGCTTTGGCTTTGGCATTATCGGCTATGGGCGGCTGCGCCCCGCAGATAATGCCGGAACCATCGCCGCAGCTTGCAGTCGTAACTGCACGCGGTGAAACCGAACCTGTGGGCACCCAGAATGCCGATGCGGCGGATGATCCGGCGATCTGGCGCAATGCCGCCAATCCCAAGGCCAGCCTGATCGTTGCGACCGATAAAAAAGCCGGGCTTTACGTCTATGCTATGGACGGAAAGGTCCGGTCTTTTTTGGATGCAGGGCGGGTCAATAATGTCGACCTGTTCGAATTACCTGGCGAAGGAATCATTGTCGCCGCCAGCGACCGGAATGATGAAAGTCAAGCGATGCTGGCGCTGTTCCGGCTGGACCCGCAAACCGCTATATTATCGCCGATTGGTAAGGTGAAGGCGGGCAAAGGCGAAGCCTATGGCATATGCCTGGCCAGTGGAAAATTCACAGGCGGCGGGCCAAAGGACATAACCGCAATTTCGGTCCTGAAAAATGGGAAAATCCGGCAAATGCTTTTGACGATCCAAGGGGACAACGTCGCCAAAGGACAAAGCCGGGAGCTGTCTGTGCCGACACAGCCGGAGGGCTGCGTCGCCGATGAAAAATCGGGCCATTTATATATCGGCGAAGAAGACGCCGGAATCTGGCAATTCCCCTTGAACAGCACAGCCGCAGCCGAGGGTAAAATCGTGGCCGCCATAGACAATATCCGCCTGACCGCGGATGTAGAGGGGCTGGCCATCATCGAACAGGATAAAGCCCGCTATCTGATCGCATCGAGCCAAGGGGATAATAGCTATGCGCTGTTCACCCTTCCCGATATGAGATTTGCCGGCAATTTTGTGATCGGCGACGGGCCCGCGATTGGCGGAACAAGCGAAACTGACGGGATCGCTGTGATGGCCGGATCCTTTGGCGACGCTTATCCCGGCGGGTTATTTGTGGCACAGGACGGCGATAATGGCACAAAGCCGCAAAATTTCAAACTGGTCAGCTGGACCGATATTCGCGCCGCGTTAAAGCTGAAATAAAACGGCGAACGCCCCGCCTACATCTCCCCCCGTTCACGGCGGATCGCATACCATTTTGCGACATTGGCATTATGCTCCTCCAATGTGTCGGCAAAGATATGCCCGCCCTTGCCATCGGCGACAAAATAAAGCGCACTGGTTTTTTCTGGGTTCAACACCGCTTCTATTGCCGCCTTAGACGGATTGGCAATAGGCCCATCGGGCAAGCCGGTCTTGGTATAAGTGTTATACCCGTTCACCGCCTCAATCTCGCTACGCCGGATGCGGCGGCCAAGCGGCTTTCCTTTGGTCACAGGATAGATGATCGTGGGGTCCGCCTGTAACAGCATCCCCATGACCAAGCGGTTCGAATAAACGCCAGCCACTTTACGCAATTCCGATTTCTTTGCGGTTTCCTTTTCGACAATTGCGGCCAGATTGACCGCCTCTTGCGGAGTTTTGACGGCGGTATCACCTCCGCGTTTTTCCCATGCTTCTTTCAACGCCTTTGTCATTGCATCCTGCATCCGTTTGAGCACGTCGGCGCGGGATTCGCCCTTTTCAAAGGCATAGCTATCGGGCAGGACCGATCCTTCGGCAGGCACAGCGATGTCGCCGGTCAGCTGCTCATTCGCCATCAATCGTTCATAAACCATGATCGACGGCATTCCTTCGGGGATGGTCACCATGCGCTGCACCGTTTTGCCGCCCGACAATATCGTCAATATGTCGGAATTGGAGGCGCGGGCCGGGATTTCAAACTCACCTGCCTTAATCGTTTTGCCGCGGCCCAATATTTTGGCGCGGGTGACAAAGGCATCGGCGGATTTGATAATCCCTCCTTTTTCCAGCTGTCCGGCGGCAAGCGCGATACTTGACCCGGGTTTGATGATGATCGTCACATCGCGGGTCGATGGCCCGGCAGCGGTCCAGCCATAAACGAAATTGCCGCCAACAAGCAGGGCCAGCAAAAGCCCGATGACCAGCAATATCTTGATGATCCGCATCGGCGGTTAATCCACTTTCTTCATGATCAGGCTGGCATTGGTGCCGCCAAAGCCGAAACTGTTGTTCAGCACGGCCCGCACTTCCCGTTTGCGCGCGACCAGCGGGACAAGATCGACGCCTTCGCAGCCCTCATCGGGGTTTTCAAGGTTCAGCGTCGGCGGCACAATCTGATCCCGCAGCGCCAGAATGCAGAATATGCTTTCCACTGCGCCCGCACCGCCCAGCAAATGGCCAATCGCGGATTTGGTGCTGCTCATCGATGCGCCGCCAATATCGGCGCCGAACAAGCGCTTGACCGCGCCCAGTTCAATGGTATCGGCCATGGTCGATGTTCCATGCGCGTTGATATAATCAATGTCCGACGGCTGCATACCTGCTTTTTAAGCGCCATTTCCATCGACCGGTATGCCCCGTCGCCATCGGGATGCGGGGCGGTGACATGATAGGCATCACCCGACAGGCCATATCCCACCACCTCGGCATAGATTTTCGCGCCCCGCGCCTTTGCGTGTTCATATTCCTCCAGCACAACAACGCCCGCGCCTTCGCCCATGACGAAACCGTCGCGGTCCTTGTCATAGGGACGGCTCGCCTGTTGCGGCCGGTCATTATAGCTGCTGTTCAGCGCACGGGCGGCGGCAAAGCCGGCAACGCCCAGCGGGTTGATTGTCCCTTCCGCGCCGCCCGCCACCATGATGTCGGCGTCATCATCGCGGATCATCCGCGCGGCATCACCAATCGAATGAGCGCCGGTTGAACAGGCGGTTACCACCGCATGATTGGGGCCTTTCAGTTGATATTTGATGCTGACCTGCCCGGAAATCAGGTTGATCAGGCGGCCATGGACAAAATGCGGGCTGACCCGGCCCGGCCCTTTTTCGGCAAGCACCAGCGATTCGCTTTCAATACCGGGAAGGCCGCCAATACCCGAACCGATGGAACAACCCGCGCGTATTTTCTGCGCGTCTGTCATTTCGGTAAGGCCGGCATCTTCGAGCGCTTGCCCGGCGGCGTCAATGCCATAGATAATGAAGGGGTCCACCTGCCGCTGCACCTTGTGATCGACGCGCTTGGCCGGGTCGAAACCATATTCATGCTCCGGCCCTTTCACCTCGCAGGCGATGGTGCATTTCTGATCGCTGGCGTCAAAGCGGGTAATCGGCCCCGCGCCCGATTTCGATGCCAATATATTGGCCCAGCTGGTTTCCACATCCCCGCCCAATGGTGTAACAAGTCCCAATCCGGTAACAACAACGCGGCGCATAACATTCTCCAAACAAAGCGGTTACCCCGCCAATCCCCATATTTTTTCGTTCATTCGCGTAAAGCCGGTGCGAATAATTATTTGCTCTTAACAGCCCAATTGCGGTTAGCAAATATGCAAACGGCCTTCCGGAACCAACCGGAAAGCCGTTTAATGCCTATAAACTCTTTGAAAAAGCGCTAAGCTGCGCCTTTTTCAAGTTCAGCCATTGGCGTCAATAAAATCAATCGCATCCTTGACGGTCGAGATTTTCTCGGCTGCGTCATCCGGGATTTCAACATTAAACTCTTCTTCAAACGCCATAACCAGCTCGACAATGTCAAGGCTGTCTGCGCCCAGATCGTCGATGAAGCTCGCCGCTTCGGTCACCTTGTCGGCTTCTACGCCCAGATGTTCGACTACGATTTTTTTGACCCGTTCTGCGGTGTCGCTCATATTTATGCCCCTTTATGCTTGGGAGGATGAAATTTGTGCCATCGCCCTAATACCCAGTCGCGCCATTGGCAAGAGGGCAATGCGCCTTGCGAAAAAACGCGGTGAAAACTGTGTCGCTGTTACGGCTTTTCACTCTTCACAGTATCGGCGGCATTATTGAGCCAATTTGCAGGCTTGCTCAACTCCGCCTTCGCACGCCTTGGTATAGAGGCTGCGGGCCTGCGCATGATCGGCACTGCCGCCCTCGACATTGTCCAACATCACGCCCAGATTATAACAGCCTAATGCCTCTCCGCCTTCACACGCCTTTGTGTAAAGAATGCGTGCTTTTGCAAACTGGCCAGCTTCATACGCTATTGCGCCCTTGTTGAAGGCACTCTCTTTCGCACTTGCCGGCATGGCGCATATAGCCATCAAAACCGACAGGTTTATCGCGATCGTGCGGAAAATAAGTTGTAGCTGTGCCATTCATGCCCCCGGTTTTGGATTATGTAGTTGTATAAAGCCGATCCTAAAAATTACAAAATCTCTAGGGTCAGGACCTAAAGCATTGCCATGCCGCCATTTACATGGATCGTCTGCCCGGTAATATATCCTGCTTCCTTGCTGGCAAGATAAGCAACGGCCGCGCCAATATCGCTGCCTTCGCCCATCCGCCCCATCGGGATTCGCGCATTCAACGCCTCTTTTTGGGCATCGGGTAACACGTCGGTCATTGGCGTTGCGATAAAGCCGGGCGCGATGCAGTTCACGGTCACATTGCGGCTGGCCAATTCCTGTGCCATTGCTTTGGACATACCGGTCACGCCCGCTTTGGATGCGGCGTAATTGGCCTGACCCGGATTGCCGGTGGCGCCGACCACGCTGGTGATCGAAATCATGCGTCCATAACGCGCCTTCATCATCGGCTTCGACGCCGCACGCATCAAACGGAAGCTGGCTTCCAGATTGACCGTAATCACATCGGCCCATTCCTCATCCTTCATCCGCATGGTGAGGTTGTCGCGGGTGATACCGGCATTGTTGACCAATATATCCAGCTTGCCCAGCTGCTCCACCGCCGCCGGAACCAGCGCCTCGACGCTTTGCGGATCGGACAGGTTGCAAGGGATAGCCACATGATCCCCGCCAAGGCTGTCCTTATAAGCGTTTAGTTTATCCGCATTGCTGCCCGATACGGCAAGCCGCGCACCCTGCGCCGCCAAAGCTTCGCATATAGCGGTCCCGATCCCGCCCGAAGCGCCGGTTACAAGGGCGGTCATTCCTGTTAAATCAAACATTTCATTCTCCTGTAAATTTCGGATCGCGTTTTTCCAGAAAGGCATCAATCGCCTCTGCATTGTCTTTGGTGGCATGGGCCAGGCTTTGCATCGCGGCGGCCATTTCCAGATTGGTGCCAAGATCGGTCCGGCCTGCCGAGCGCAGCAACCTTTTTGTCATACGCACGGCATGGGGCGGGTTGGCGGCGATTTTGGCGGCAATCTCCCGCGCTTTGGGGAGCAGATCCTGGGCAGTGGTCACATGGCTGACCAGACCATAGCCAAGCGCGGTGTGCGCATCCACCGCTTCACCGGTCAGCGCCATTTCACAGGCCCGCGCAAAACCGACAATACGCGGCAGCAGCCACGCCCCGCCATCACCCGGCACAATGCCAAGCTTCACAAAACTTTCGGCGAATATCGCGGTTGCGCTGGCAATACGGATATCGCACATCAACGCCAGATCGCAGCCCGCACCAATGGCCGGGCCATTGACCGCCGCAATCACCGGTATATCAAGCGCCTCAAACAGGATTGGCAGGCGCTGTATCCCCTGCCGGTAATTGCGCCTTGTTTGGGCCGGATTGTCGGAACGAAGGCCGGTGCCGTCCTTCATCTGTTTCAAATCCCCGCCAGAGGAAAAGACACTGCCCGATCCGGTTAAAATGACGCAGCGTATATCCATATCCGTATCCGCCGCCATTAAAGCAGCCGACAGCGCATCAATCACTGCATTATCCGACACCGGATTACGCTTTTCCGGTTGATTGAGCGTAATCGTCAAAACGGCCCCGCTGCGTTCTTTCAGGATAGCTTTGGTCATCTATTTTCCAATCATTGCTGCAAGTGGAGACGCGAAGAGGCGGAGGGTTTTACAATGCCCCCAAATAGGCCTCTATATCATCCATATTGATAAGGCTGACGGTGTTTACATCGGCCCCGGCGCTGCGTTTCACCATAGGGGACAGCACTTTGCCGCCAAATTCGGCAAATTCGGTTACGCCTGCTGCGGCCATTGCCGCTGCGCTTTCGCGCCAGCGCACCCGGCCGGTGACCTGTTCAACCAGCTGCGCACGGATTTGGTCTGCGTCCGAAACCGGTGCCGCAGTGACATTGGCGAAAAGCGGCACGGCGGGCGCCTGGATTGCTGTCTGCGCCCCTATTTCTGCCAATGCCTGCGCCATCGCGTCCGCCGCCGGTTGCATGAGCGGGCAGTGGAAGGGCGCACTGACCGGCAATTGGATACCGCGTTTAATGCCATGGTCTTTGGCCATTGCAATCGCCCGTTCGATCGCCGCCAAATGCCCGCTAATCACCACTTGGGTTGGATCATTATCATTGGCGACCGTGCACGTTTCACCCTGTGCCGCCGCTTCGGCCAGCTTTTCCGCTTTTTCAATGTCCGCGCCCAGCAAAGCCGCCATCGCGCCCACGCCCACCGGCACGGCGGCCTGCATCGCGCGGCCGCGCAATTTCAACAGGCTTGCCGTAGTCGCAAGGTCAAAGCTGCCCGCCGCACAGAGCGCGGTATATTCGCCCAAGCTGTGTCCGGCGACAAAAGCGGCTTTATCGGCCAGCTTCACGCCGCCCTCCGCCTCCAGCACGCGCAGCGTCGCAATCGCATTGGCCATGATTGCGGGCTGCGCATTTTCGGTAAGCGTCAACGCCTCCTCCGGCCCATCGCACATCAGGCGGAACAGATTTTGACCAAGCGCCTCGTCCACTTCCTGAAACACTGCTTTGGCGGCGGCGCTGGCGGCGGCAAGATCGCGGCCCATGCCGACCGCCTGGCTACCCTGACCGGGAAATATAAATGCGCGCATGATTGGTTCCTCTTTTATAATGTTCCGATTTGGTCTTACGCGGCGGATTATTGCCCGCGCGGCACAGTTGCAAGCCCGAAAGGCACAACCCTGTTATCCGCATCATGGCCGATACCGGCGCGGCCCAAATAAGCTATGCCGGTCCGGCTGCACCAACGGCGGGCAATGTCTTCCACTTCTTCCCCGAACGGGCGGTCATTTTCGGGCACATCGCCCACCCGGCCAAGCATAATCCCCGCCAGCCCCGCATCTGATAATGCCGTCAGCACATGAAACATCGCCCGGTCAAAGGCGTATAGATGCTCCGACACCTCCTCCACCATCACCACATGACCCGATAGGTCGGGCATGATCGGCGTGCCAACCATCATGCTGAGCGTCATCAGGTTGAACGCGGCATAGCGCACGCCTTCATCCATCACAGGATCGAGCGACGCCCTGTCCGCCTGTACCATCCAGCCCAGCGCCCGGCGCACCGCTGCCGCGCCGCCATCGCGCCGGATGTCGGCGGGCATCGGTCCATGAACAGGAAAGCCAATGCCGGCCCGGTAAAGAGCGCCCAGAATATTGCCTGCATCGCTATAGCCCATATAGATTTTATCCCGCGCTGTATCGCCCAAGCGCAGCATAGCATCTTCGGCAATCCGGCACGCGCCATAGCCGCCGCGCACAAACCATATGGCATCGACGCTGTCATCATTGGCCAGCGCCGTAAATGCCGCCAACCGGTCGGCATCGCATCCGGCAAAATGCCCATATTCTGCGAAACATTGTTCATGCCACACCAAACGCACTTGCGGATATTCCTGCTCGGCAAGCGCCGTCACCCGCACGGCATCGGCCCTGCTAAAAGGAGTAGACGGAGCGCAGATACCGATTTTCATTTTTCCTCGCTTTTTTCTTCGCGTTGCCGATTGCCAAAACTGCTGCCTTTCAATAGGCGATGCGGATGAGCAAAAACAAATCCTATTTCTTCTGCGGCATTGGCGGGTCGGGTATGTTGCCGCTGGCGATGATAGTGCGCGAGAGCGGTGCGGCGGTCGCAGGATCCGATCGGGCCTTGGATCAGGGCAGGCTGGCCGCCAAATTCGAATATCTTAAAGCCAAGGGCATATCGCTCTATGATCAGGATGGCAGCGGTCTTATCAGCCCCGATCAGATACTCGTCGCCTCCGCCGCAATCGAAGACAGCGTGCCCGACATTGCCAAGGCAAAGCAGCTGGGATGCAAGCGCATAACCCGCGCCGAATTGCTTGCCGAGATTTTTAACGCTGCCCCGCGCAGTATCGCCATAGGCGGGACCAGCGGCAAATCGACGGTAACAGGCATGGCCGGATGGATACTCGCCCATGCCGGGCTGGACCCTACAATCATGAATGGCGGCGTGATGAAAAATTTCGTTTCCGCCGACGCCCCTTTTGCCAGTGCGCGGGTCGGACATGGGGAAATTTTTGTCAGCGAGGTGGATGAAAGCGACGGTTCAATCGCGCTGTATACGCCCGAAGTCGCCGTGTTGAACAATGTCAGCCTTGACCATAAGAGCCTGGATGAACTGCGCCAGTTATTCGGCGATTTCGTTCGCGCCGCAAAAACCGCCATATGGAACGCCGATGATGTCGAAACAGTGGCGTTGATGGGAACCTTAAAGCTGAAGAACGCGGTCAGTTTCGGCTTTTCCGACCGCGCCGATGTGCGGGCCGATGAAGTGATTGATTTGCCTTTGGGCAGCCGCTTTACGCTTCACGCCGCAGGCTCTATATTGCCCGTCACACTGCAAGTGCCGGGACGGCATAATATCAGCAACGCTCTCGCCGCCATTGCCGCCGCCATGGCGATGGGGGTGACCGCACCGCAAGCGGTGGCCGCGATGGAACGCTTTACCGGCCTAGCCCGCCGTTTTGATATTGTCGGCATTGCAGGCGGCATTACCGTGATCGACGATTTCGGTCATAACCCCGATAAAACCGCCGCCACACTCGCCACGTTGCGCGCCTTTCCCGGCCGCGTCATAGCTTTTTTCCAACCGCATGGCTTTGGCCCCATCCGCGTTATGGGGCAGGAACTGGCACAGGTTTTCGCCCGAATGCTGGGCCGCGACGATATTTTGATATTGTGCGACCCGGTTTATTTCGGCGGCACGGTGGACAAAAGCATCGGCAGTCAGATGATCACCGACGCCGTCGCCGCCGCGGGCCGCCATGCCGAATATATCCCGTCGCGCGAAGCGTGCGGGACGCGGATTGCCAATCTGGCAAAGGCGGCGACCGCGTGGTCATCATGGGCGCCCGCGACGACACGCTGAGCGCCTTTGCCGCCGATCTGCTCAGTCGGCTGGTCAAGGCGAGTGTATAGGGCAGATAGCAACTCTGCGCTTGCATTCCCATCCCGCTTGGCCTATCGGCGCGGCTCCCATATTGGGAATCAAGAAAGCCGGAGGGGCGTGTCTGCATGGTGCGGCGTCAGCGATCGGTAACATAAGGAAGTGCCAATGGCTCTGTATGAGCATATTTTTTGGCGCGTCAGGACTTGAGCCAGGCTCAGGTTGATGCGCTGGCGGCGGAAGCCACCAAAATCGTTGAAGACAATAAAGGTCTGGTTGTCAAAACCGAAACCTGGGGTCTTCGCACCTTAACCTATAAAATTCAAAAAAACCGCAAAGCGCATTTTGTGATGCTGGAAATTGATGGTCCCGGCGATGTCATTGCCGAGCTTGAACGTCAGCTGCGTCTGAATGAAGACGTGATCCGTTACATGACCGTGCGTGTCGATGCCCATGAAAAAGGCCCGTCCGTTATGATGCGCAAAAATGACCGCAGCGACCGCGGTGACCGTGCGCCCCGTGCGCCCCGCCGTTCACGTGAAGAGGAGGCCGCATAATGTCCCGTCCATTTTTCCGTCGCCGTAAATCCTGCCCTTTCCAAGGCAAGGACGCACCGAAAATCGATTATAAAGATGTCCGCCTTTTGCAAGGCTATATCTCCGAACGCGGCAAAATTGTGCCTTCGCGCATCACCGCCGTTTCCGCGATTAAACAGCGCGAGCTGTCCAAAGCCATCAAACGCGCACGCCATATCGGCCTGTTGCCTTATATTGTACGTTAAGGGAGAAGCGACATGGATATCATACTTCTCGAACGCGTAGAAAAACTGGGCGCCATTGGCGATGTTGTCACGGTAAAGGACGGCTATGCCCGCAACTTCCTGTTGCCCAATAAAAAAGCGCTGCGTGCCAATGAAAGCAATAAGAAGCTGTTCGAAGCCAACCGCGCGAAGATCGAAGCCGATAATGCCGATCGCCGCAAGGACGCCGAATCCACTTCAAAAAATGTCGAAGGCAAACAGATCGTTCTGATCCGCGCCGCTTCGAACACCGGACAGCTTTATGGTTCGGTCACCGTGCGTGACATTACCGAAGGCCTGAATGCCAATGGCGGGGATGTGAACAAGAGCATGATCATTCTCGAACGCCCGATCAAGGCGCTTGGTGTATATGATGTGCGCGTTGTGCTGCACCCCGAAGTATCGGTAAAGATCAGCGTCAATGTCGCCCGCAGCGATGATGAAGCCGAACTGCAAAAAGACGGCGTTAACGTGATCGATCAGATGTTCGAAGACGAACAGGCCGAAATCGCAGCAGAAGCCATTGTCGCCGCAGAAGAAGCCGAGATCGCAGCCGATGAAGCCGAAGCCGCCGATTCGGCCAGAAAGGCTGAATTGCAAGCTGCCTCCGAAGCCGCCCGCGCGGCCAATAGCGAAAGCGAAGGCTTGTCCGGCACAGAAGAGGCGAAGGAAGACTAATCCTTCCTTTTTGTATCATGATCAAAGGCCGCCCTGTCGCAAGACATGGGCGGCTTTTTTGCGCCTATCGCATTGGACAAAAGACTCCAAAAGTATTAGCAATTTTTCCATGATCAGAAAAATCCGCATTTTGAACGAAGCGCAAATCGCGCAGCTTATGCAGATCGCGGCTTCGGCCAAATATGTCATGGCAAGATTAGCAATCCGCACAGCAAGGTGAAAAATAACCAGCAGTTGCACGATCCGCAGGCCTATCAGCAAACATCAAAACTGCTTTTTGATGCGTTAATCGGTTGTGCAGAGTTCCATGAATTCGCCTTTCCGCAGCGCGTCGCCCCGCCGCTTATGACCAAATATGGCGTCGGACAACATTATGGCCTGCACCCCGACAGCGCAACTATCAACCTGCCCGACGGACCGCTGCGTTCCGACCTAAGCTGCACCATATTCCTGAATGATCCGGCCAGCTATGAAGGCGGGGCGCTGCACATACTGCACGGCGATGATTCGCTGCGCTTCCGGTTGGCGGCAGGAATGGCGGTTATTTATCCGTCCAATACATTGCATGAGGTGGAGCCAGTGACCAAGGGCGAGCGACAGGTCGCAATCACCTTCATCCAAAGCAAAATAGCCGATAATGCCAAACGCGATCTCCTATTCAACCTGAATGAAGTCGCGGCGCTGGAGGGGAATAATATGGCAGCGGCGAATTTTTCTCGTCTGCAACTGGTGCAATATAATCTGATGCGTATGTGGGGCGGATGACCAATATTTTGGCAGTGGCTTTTGCGGACAATGCCGGGCTGTTTCCCCATAGGCTCGAAATGATATCGGACAGGGTGCTGATTTCGCAAATGGATGAGACCGCATTTCGGTCGGCGAGCTTTTTGGACCAACGTATAATGACGCCGCAGCTTAATATGCAGCTTGCCGAATGGAGCGAGCTGGAATCTGCGCCATTCTCCGCCGCACCGCCGCCGCATTATATATTCCATATCGGCCATGTTGGTTCGACGCTGATTTCCCGCCTTTTGGGCGAATGGGATACGGTGCTTGCCTTGCGCGAACCTATGATACTACGCGATTTGGTGGAGATTTGGTCAGATGTGGAACGGCCATATTCGCGCTGGTCGCCGGACCAATATCAGACCCGCCGTGACTTGGTTATCCGCTGGCTATCGCGCAGTTTCCATAAAGGGCAACAGGTGATGATCAAGGCGAGTAGCTTTGTCAGCCCGCTTGCGCCGCAGTTGATCGGAACCGGCAATAAGGCGCTCTTCCTAACCACCTCCTTGGAAAGCTATATGCTCACCATATTGGCGGGGGAGGCGTCGATGCAGGAAACCATGGCGATGGCCCCTGCCCGGTTGAAACGGCTTACCGCCCTTTTGGGGGAACCGCCCGATATGCTGTGGAACTTGGCCCCGGCACAGCGTGTGGCTATGAGCTGGCTGTGTGAAATGGTGACGCTGCGCCAAGCGGAAAAAATAGCGCCGAAAGGGACAGTCAAATGGCAGGATTTCGATGTTTTTCTAAACGCGCCCGACACACAATTGACCGCAATCGCCGCGCATTTTAATCTACCGGTCAGCGCTGCGCATCTACACGGCCTGCTGCAAGGACCGATCATGCGCAGCTATTCCAAAGCCCCCGAACATGGCTATAGCGCCGACCTGCGCCGTGACGTGCAGCGCGAGGCCAAGCTGCGGCACGCGGCGGATGTAATGCTCGCAATCACTTGGGTAGAACAGCTTTCTGTGCGCCATGCCGCGATTGCGGACGCGCTCAATTTCTGGCGCTAGGGTCAGCACCTAGATTGTACTGTTTCACTTAGCTGTGACAAGCTTAGCATGACCACGGCGGATATTTGCCTGGCCGTTAATAACCCATCAGGCTCATCACTTCCTTGCGGCTGCGCTGATCGTCTAGGAAACAGCCGAGCAGCTTTGATGTCACCATGCCGACGCCCGGCGTGCGAACGCCGCGGCCGGTCATGCATCCGTGCTGCGCCTCTATCACCACCGCCACGCCTTCTGGTTTAAGATGGTCATATATACAATTGGCAACCTCCGCCGTTAACCTTTCCTGCACCTGCAATCGGCGGGCATAGCCGTGCAGAACGCGGGCGAGCTTTGATATGCCGACGACCCGGTCGGTGGGCATATAGGCTATCGAAGCCTTGCCGATGATCGGGGCCATATGATGTTCGCAGTGCGAATGAAAGGGTATGTCTTTCAGCAGCACCAGCTCATGATAGCCGCCCACTTCTTCAAATGTGCGCGACAAATGGATGCCGGGATCCTCATTATAGCCGAGGCAATATTCCTTCCACGCACGGCCAACACGCGCGGGCGTATCGCGCAATCCTTCGCGGGTGGGATCATCGCCGGCCCATTCGAGCAACGTGCGGATTGCATCCTGCACATGACCGGGAACGTCTATTTTTGGCTGGGGTGTATTGGGCATTATTTGCTTTCTTTAATATGGGATTTGCCAGCGGACGCGGCTTTGCCAATCGCCTATTACGGGATTGCCCTCTTTGTCCAATGCAGGATTAAACCTAGCCCGGCGGCGCATAGCCTTGCAAGTCGCTTCATCCAGATCTTCATACCCGCTGCTTTGGGTGATGATACAACCGGTTACCCGTCCATTGGTGCTTATGATCAGGCGAAATCCCGTGGTGCCCTCATGCTCTTTCCGCAGCGCAGAGAAGGGATAATCGCCGGGGCCAGCCCAGCCGCCGGGATTGTTAAAGGGCCTCGCCTGCCGCAAAATCAAGGGATCATTGCGGCTCGCAGCCGTTTCTGGCGTTATTGCCCCGCCGCTATTTTCGGTTGGTCCCGTCATTTCCGGTTGGAGCGGACGATCCTTATTCCCGCTGCAAAATGCCGGCAGCAGGAACAGCAGGACAAAGATACCAAATAGTGCATTGCGCCCCATTTTGGTGGTGATCAGCCAGATCAGGCCTTTGACCAGATCATCTTCGCCAGAATCACCCTTGCTACTATAGGATTTATCTTGCTTGGGTGCGCCATAGCCGCTTGTTGATCCAATCGGGTCGGAATGGAGCCGTTCCGCTTCCAATTCGCTTTCTGTTTTATAGCCGCCGCCGCGCTCATAGCCCGCATCTGCATTGCTTTGCCCGGTGATGGCCGCTTGGCTCTGGTTGCCGACCGAAGCAGGGGGACAGGGCTGCTGAATAGGTGCAGGCGGCGGAGCGGGTGGAGGCGCTTCTTCTTGCGGCGGATGATAGCCGCTTTGCCGCACGGTTTTTGCACTGCATTGGCGGCATAATTTGGCGGCGCGATATTGGGGCGTGTTGATTTGGGATCGCTTGAAAAGATCGTCTTCACGGTCACCACCGCCGCTTATGACGGGGGGCAAAGCCGCCCCGCACGCTGCGCATTTTACCTTTGATGTGCCCAATAGCCCCAAATCAACTCCGCCTTTTATGCCGCCAAAATGGCTGGTCAGCCAATGGCCTGACCGGTATCGGCCCAATCTTTCAAAAAGGCGTCAATGCCTTTGCTGGTCAGCACATGATTGAACAGCCCCTTGATCACAGCAGGCGGGGCGGTGATCACATCGGCACCAATCCGCGCCGATTCCAGAACATGGACGCCGTGCCGGATGCTGGCGACCAATATTTCGGTATCAAATCCATAATTATCGTAAATCAGGCGGATATCCTCAATCAGGCTCATGCCGTCAAAGCCATTATCATCATGCCGCCCGACAAAAGGAGAGATAAAGCTCGCCCCGGCTTTGGCAGCGAGCAGCGCCTGATTAGCGGAAAAGCACAGGGTCACATTGACCATAGTGCCCTCACCGGTCAGCGCCTTACAGGTTTTCAGGCCATCGACGGTCAACGGCACTTTTATGCAGACATTATCCGCAATTTTGCGCAATATTTCCGCTTCCTTCATCATCCCTGCATGATCCAGCGCGACGACTTCAGCGGACACGGGACCATCGGTGAGGCCGCAAATTTCTTTTGTCACTTCGATAATATCGCGGCCCGATTTTTTAATCAGCGACGGGTTGGTGGTCACGCCGTCGAGCAAGCCGGTTTGGGCAAGATCGGCAATTTCGGCGGTGTCGGCGGTGTCGGCAAAAAACTTCATGGTAACTGGAAACCTTTATATCTTTGGGTTAAGCGAACGGGATTCGCACGGCCCCATCCTATTGGCAAAAAACCGCCGCTTTGCACAGATGTTATTGCCCTATTTGCGGCTTAGGGTCAGGACCCTAAAACTTGCTGCCCAATCCGAACACACCGATCAGCACGGGATCGTTGGTGCTTTGCGGATTGGCGCGGATGGCGCTTTCCTCTGCGCCGATTGCGGCCCATATGGCATTGTCGGCTTTTTGGGTAATGTCATTGGCCAATGCGCCAATGTCAAATCCCGAAACCGACTGCACCGCCCGGCTGATCGTGGCATCGTCGAACAGGCGCAGCCCGTCCGATATGCCGGGCAGCATCGCGTCCAGCACCGCCGCCCCCATTTTGCCGCGCAGAAAGGTGGAGGCCGCCTGCGGTCCGCCGCGCACGATGGCGGCTGCATCCTCGATGCTCACATTACGTACCGTTTCGGCGACCAGCGGTGCAGCCCGTTCCGCCCCCTTTTCCGCCGCGCGGTTTAACTGTCGCTGCAACTTATCACGGAATGACCTGCTCTGTAGCACCGCCGATAAGAACGCACTGCTTGTGCCGCCGCCCAGACGGTCGGGCAAGGCGATGCGGGCGACCTGGCTATCGTAAAATCCATTGGGTTGGAGGAGCAGCGCAAAGGCATTTTGCGAAGATAGGGTTAGCAATCGCCGGATTGCTTCGCTCAGGCTAAACCCCGGAAGGCTTTGGCAAGCCGGTAATGTCAGCGCGGCGCCCGCAAGCCCGGCGAGCAGAATCTGCCTGCGGTCAATCTCTATCTGCATGAAACCTCTCCCAAAAGAATCAAACGGCAAGCTAACAGAATTTTGCAAAATACCATAGCGTTGATGACGCCGCGTGCGCCGCGACCTATAGCGATGCTATGAATCGCGTCCGCGTCATTTTACTAACCCAGGCGGTTGGCCCGCTTGATTATAAACTGCCCGCCGGCATCGAAGCCGGTCCGGGTAGCATCGTGGTTGTCCCGCTTGGCCCGCGCAAGATAACCGGTGTGGTTTGGGACGAAACTGTTTTTCCGGCAGACCCGGTTGATCCGAAAAAATTGCGCGCCGTATATGAAGTTTTGGATGTGCCCCCGCTATCGGACGGGCTTCGCGCCCTGATCAACTGGACGGCCGATTATTATATCACTGCCCATGCCAATATCTTGCGCATGGTGCTGTCCTCCTCTGCGGCGCTATCGGGCGCGGCGACCATCACCGAATATCGCGCGACGGGTTTGGTGCCGCAGCGTATGACCGAATTGCGGGCGGCGGCATTGGACCAATTGGAAGGGGCGCAGGGGCTGGTGCGCGAATTGGCCAGCGAAGCAGGGGTAAGCGACGCGGTGATCCGCGGCCTGATAAAGGCGGGCGCATTTGAACCGGTTCAGGTCGGCATTGATACGCCCATGCCCCTGCCCGATCCGGATTTTTCCGCGCCGGTGCTGACCAGCGAACAATCCGCCGCCGCCGCCGCGATGGTAGAGGCGGTAAAGGCGCAGCAATTTGCGCCCATGGTGCTGGACGGGTGACCGGATCCGCAAAACCGAAACCTATTTTGAAGCGGTGGCGGCGGCATTGCATCTCAACCGGCAGATATTGGTGCTGCTGCCTGAAATCGCATTGACGCAGCCTTTCCTGAAACGTTTTGAGGAACGCTTTGGCACGCCGCCTGCGACATGGCATAGCGGGATGCGTGCGTCGCAGCGCCGCCGGGAGTGGCGGGCGGTTGCCGATGGCAGCGCAAAGGTGGTGGTGGGGGCGCGCTCCGCGCTGTTCCTACCCTATAAACAGCCCGGCCTGATCATTGTGGATGAGGCGCATGAAACCAGTTTCAAACAAGAAGACGGAGTGCGCTACCATGCCCGTGATGTTGCGGTGATGCGCGGAAAATTCGAAAGCTTTCCGGTGATACTCGCCTCTGCCACCCCCGCCTTGGAAAGCCGCCATATGGTGCAAGCGGGGGTTTATACCGGGCTTGCCATACCCTCGCGCTTTGGCCGGGCCAAATTGCCGCAGATTAAGGCGGTGGACCTGACGCTGGACCCGCCCGAACGGCAGCATTGGATTGCCCCGCCGCTGGTTACCGCTTTGCAGGAACGGATAGTGCGCGGGGAACAAAGCCTGCTTTTCCTCAACCGGCGCGGATTTGCCCCGCTCACTCTATGCCGGACTTGTGGTCACCGGTTCCAATGCCCGAACTGCACCAGTTGGATGGTGGAACACCGGTTGGTGCAGCGGCTGGCCTGCCATCATTGCGGCCATGTGATGCCGCCACCCGCCGCCTGCCCCGAATGCAACGAGGAAGACAGCTTGGTCGCCTGCGGCCCCGGTGTGGAACGGATCAGCGACGAGGTAAACCGGCTATTTCCCGAAGCCCGCACCATAATGGCGACATCGGATACCTTATGGTCGCCTGAAAAAGCCGCTGAATTTGTGGCAAGGGTGGAGGCTGGCGCTGTCGATATCATCATCGGGACGCAGCTGGTGACCAAAGGGTATCATTTTCCCAACCTGACGCTGGTAGGTGTGATCGATGCCGATCTGGGGCTGGACGGCGGGGATTTGCGGGCGGCGGAACGGACATTTCAACAAATTGCGCAGGCGGCAGGCCGGGCAGGACGCGGCGATAAACCGGGCGAAGTGCTGATCCAGACGCGCAGCCCGGCCCATCCGGTGATTGCGGCATTAGTGGAAGGCGATCGCGATGCCTTTTATGATGCCGAAACCGCCATGCGGCGCTCAGCGGGCGCGCCGCCCTTTGGCCGCTATGCCGCGATCATCATCTCATCGGAGGATGAACGCGAAGCGATAGAGGCGGCCCGCGCCATTGGCGGCGGCGCCCCGGTGGCCGACGGAATTCACATATATGGCCCCGCACCTGCCCCGCTTTCCATGCTACGCGGACGGCACCGGCACCGCTTGCTGGTCCATGCACAGCGCAATATTGACCTGCAATCGGTGATCCGCGGCTGGCTGGACGATTTGGAATGGCCGCGCGGCGTGCGCGTCGGTGTCGATGTCGATCCCTATAGCTTTTTATGAAGCGGTTCCCCTTGCCAGCGCATGAGCACAGGGGCAAACAAGGCGCATGACGAAACTGCCCGCCCTGCTCGCCCTTTTTCTTCTGATGCTGCTGACGATGGTTATGCCGCCCGCCGCCCATGCCGATAGCGGCGACATCCAGGCCGCAAGCCGCAGCGTCGTGCGCGTTGCGATATTTGGCGAAGTGGACGGCGAAAGGCGAATGATCGGCCATGGGTCGGGGCTGGTGGTTGCGCCCGACAAGATTATCACCAACGCCCATGTGGTTGAAGAATCGCTCCATAATGAAAGCATCACATTCCTTATTGTTCCCTCACAAGGCCGCGAGAGCTATTCGGCGACTTTGGTGAAATGGTCGCCCGAAAATGATCTGGCGCTGCTGCAATTACAAGGGAGCGAAAGACTGCCCGCTGCCAGTTTGCTGCTCAGCTCCGTTCCCGATGGCAGCGACGTTTTCGCGATCGGTTATCCCGCCAATGTCGATATTGCGATGCAGCTGGACGAGGCCGAAACCATGCGGCCGCAGACACCTGTTAAAACAAGGGGAACAATATCATCGGGCCGGTCGGCAAAAGCGTTTGACACGATATTGCACACCGCGCCGATTGCGCCCGGCAATAGCGGCGGACCGATGGTGGACGCGTGCGGCCGGGTGGTCGGAATTAACAGCTTTGGTTCGACGAATGAAAATGGCGGATCGGAATTTTACTTTGCCATTTCGGTCAAAGAACTCACCGCTTTTTTACGCAGCCAAAAGGTCGCCTATACAAGCGTCAGCGGACCGTGCCGATCCGTGGCCGAGCTTACCGCCGCTGAGGCTGAGCGGGAAAAAGCCGCACGTGAAAAAATCGAAAAAGAGCAGCGCATCGCCGAGGCCGCAAGCGAAAAGGCACAGGCACAGGCGCGGCGCGATGCGGAACTGAATATCATAGCCGAGCGGGATAATCGCCTGGCGTTGTCGGGATTATTGCTGCTGCTGGCATTGGGCTGCGCCGGTGGGTGCTATGCACTGTTTCATGCCGAGCGGGCGCTGCACGGAAAAATAGCCGGGATAGTAGGGGCCATATTGACATTTACCGCGCTGTTTATCTTTGCCGGGCGGCCCGGCTTTGCCGATGTTGCAGACCGGATGGCAGATGCAGAAACGCCAAGGCAGGCCGCCGCGCAAAGCACGGCAGCCTCCACCGCATCCGCCGATAATGGTGGAACAAAAAGCTGCGTCTTTGTGCCAGAGCGCAGCAAGGTTACGGTGTCCAGCACCGCCGATGTCCGATTTAATTGGAACAGCAGCGGCTGTGTCAATGGCCGCACCCAATATGCGCCCGATGGCGGCCATTGGACCCGCGGCTTTGTTCCGGGCAGCGATCAACAAGTTTCGCTGGTCCACTATAACCCGGCTGACAATAGCTACCGCATTGAACGCTATTTGCTGGGGCTGGACGCCATGCAAAAAGCGCAGGAAGCACGGCGGCAATTCAACGTCAAGGGCTGCTCTGGCGCGAAGGACAAAGCGGAACGGATCACACGGATGAATCAGAGCCTGCGCGATATATTGCCGCCGCAGCCCAATGAGCTGCTGGTGTTTGCCTGTGAAGATACAGGGTAGAAGAAAGGCTTAGGGTCACAACCCTACCCTAAGCCCTAAGCCCTAAACCCGTTCAGCGATATTGAATTCGGGTTGTCCACCATTTGCATGAACGCACCCATAATGGCCTGCACCGTTTCACCGGGCATATCGTCTCCGGTAAATCCGGCGAGATCGGATATTTCAAATATCTCGAAATAGCGTTGCGCCGCTTCCCCCTCGCCCATAAGCAATCCGGTCACGCGGTAGGTGTTAAAGCTTTCCACCCGTTTCAAACCGCGCATTGCCGGTTGATCGGTTTCACGCACCCATTGTTCAAATTGCGCAGCGGTAACGCCGTCTTTCAAATTATAACGCAATATCAAATAAGCCATATCATTCCTTTTAGATTAATTTCGCGGAGCCTGTCTTCGGTATGACAGGGCTTCGGCTATATGGATGCGGCCCACAGTTTCGTTTTGTGCCAGATCGGCTATCGTCCGCGCAACCCTTAATATGCGGGTATAGCCTCGCGCCGACAGCCGCATCGCTTCGGCGGCCTGTGCCAGCAATATCCGCCCTGCTTCATCGGGCGCGGCATGGTCTGCCAATGCGTCGCCGTCCAGTTCCGCATTGGTCCGCGCCGCCATTCCCTGTAACCGGATGCTTTGCCTATCTCTTGCCGCTTTTACCCTTGCCGCCACTTCGGCTGATCCTTCGGCGGCGGGGGGCAAGACAAGATCGGCGGCGCTCACCGCCTGCACCTCGACATGAAGGTCGATCCGGTCGAGCAAAGGCCCCGATATCTTCGCCTGATAATCGGCGGCGCAGCGCGGGGCGCGGGAACAGGCAAGCGCCGGGTCGCCCAAATGGCCGCATCGGCATGGGTTCATCGCGGCGATCAACTGCACATTCGCGGGGAATGTTACATGGCTGTTGGCACGGGCGACGCTGACCTGTCCCGTTTCCAACGGTTGCCGCAAACTGTCTAGCACGCCGCGCTGGAATTCGGGTAGCTCATCCAGAAACAACACCCCCAAATGGGCCAAGCTCACCTCACCGGGACGCACTTTCAATCCGCCGCCGACCAGCGCGGGCATCGAGGCGCTATGATGCGGGGCGCGGTAAGGCCGGGTGCGCGACAACCGCCCGCCCTCCAGCGTGCCCGCCACCGATGCAACCATCGAAACCTCCAGCGCTTCGGACGGAGTGAGCGGCGGCAATATTCCGGGCAGGCACGATGCGAGCAGCGATTTGCCCGCGCCCGGCGGCCCGACATAAGCAGGTTATGCCCGCCCGCCGCCGCAATTTCGAGGGCGCGTTTCGCCGTCTCCTGCCCCTTTACCATTTTCAGATCGGGGCCGGTTGCCGGTTGCTCCACCTCTCCTGGCTGCGGCGGGGTTAATATCGCCTGCCCCTTAAAATGGTTGAGTAGGGTCAATAGATCGGGCGCGGCCAGTACCTCTATCTGTCCGGCCCATGCCGCCTCCGCCCCTTGCAGCGCCGGGCACACCAATCCCATATGTTGCGAAGCGGCATGGATGGCGGCAAGCAAAACACCAGGCGATGCGGCCAACCGTCCGTCCAGCCCCAATTCGCCGACCACCACATAATGCGCCAAAGCCTCTGCATCGACCACGCCCATCGCGGACAGCAGCGCCAAGGCAATCGGCAAGTCATAATGCGACCCTTCCTTAGGCAGGTCCGCTGGTGATAAATTGACGATGATGCGTTTCGGCGGCAGCGACAGGCCCAGCGCGGAAATTGCCGCGCGAACCCTTTCCCGGCTTTCCGCCACGGCTTTATCGGGAAGGCCGACAACCGAAAACCCCGCCATGCCGGGCGCAATCTGGCACTGCACCTCCACACGGCGCGCTTCCAGCCCCAGATAGGCCACGGTCGAAACGATGGAAACCATATTACCCCCTATTTGTTCCCTGTTTCCTGCGGGCTTTTTTCCTGCAAGTCCAGTCAAACGCTTCATATACGAAATAATAAGGTTAAATTTTGCGAAACCCTGACTGGTTACAAGGGCGCAACCACAATGCTGCCATAGTAAAATTTGCACATGGATAGGGGCAAAATTGGGTGCGGGCAGGAACACGGACACAGGGGATTTGCAAGAGGGTAGGAACGGCCTTACCGGCGTTGTCCCTTATGCTTTATGCCATTCCTGTGGGCGCGGCTGGCATCACGGTTGAAACCGAAATCTATGAATGGACAGAGTCTGATCCCGGACAAAATGTTGCCACAGGTGCAGTTGCTGCGCCGCAGCAGGCAGGTTCGGGTCGCAAACTGCTGGCGAGCTATGGTCCCTTTCATGTAGTGGGTCATGACCGGGTGGAGCTCGCCGGCAGTATCGAAAGCAGCAGCGTTGCCGAATTTCGCGCCCTGTTACAGGCTTGGCCGGGGATCAGGCAATTGGACATGGTCGATTGCCCCGGCACCGGCGACGATTCTGCGATATTCACCATTGCACGGATGCTGCGCCGCGCCGGGATTACCACCTATGTGCCCGATGGCGGATTTGTCGCATCGGGCGCGGTCGAGCTTTTTCTGGCCGGCAAAAAACGCAGCGCCGCTCCAACCGCAGAATTTGCGGTGCATAGCTGGCGTGACAGCGACGGGATGGAGGCGGATGATTATGCCGCCGATGATCCCGTCAATGTGGAATATATCAATTTCTACACCGAAATGGGTATTCCCCGTGACAAGGCCGCCGCCTTTTATGCCATGACCAACAGCGTCGGTCATGATGACGCGCTTTATCTGGGCCGCTCCGACATCGCCGCTTATATCCCGCTGGATTAAGAGGCAGGTTTTTCGGAGCCGGGTGGATGGGCATAGATGCAGGAGGGATACCCTCCCGCCTTGGACAAGCTCAGGGTGAGCGCAGAGTGCAAATCTGCAGTGCCGCCCTGCATCCAGAATTAACACGATAGGAAGGCCCGCAGTAATCCCCCGCGCTCACCCTGAGCTTGTCGAAACCGGATTGTACAAACCCACACTCTTTCCAACAATCGGCAAAGGCTCCATTTGCGCCGATCAACCACACTTGTATAAATTTCCGCATCGCACCACATAAACGATATGGACCGCGAAGATCCCGACTATACCAAATTATCCCCAAAGGCCCGCCGCAACACCGCTGGCTGGCGGATGGTGATGCTGGTCACGGGATGGCTTCTGATCATCATATCCCCGATTATCGGAGCCTTGCCGGGGCCGGGCTTTTTGATCCTTTTTCCTGTTGGTCTCGCCATGGTGCTTAAAAATTCGCGCTGGGCAAAAAGACAATATTTGAAACTGCATGACCGCTTTCCCGAATATGGCCGCTGGACCGATTGGGCGCTGCGCCGCAAGAAAGAAGGAACGCGCCCTCCATTCCCACCGATAAAACAGGATTTATTGCGGCTTTTTCGGATCAGGCGCAGTTGACTTTTGCCGTCTATCACCATAATGCGCCCATCAACACAGGCGGTCGCCGTATAGATTCGGCGGCCTTTTGCTTTTTGAACATCGAATTTTTTAAGGATTACCGCCATGAAGCGCACCTTTCAACCAAGCAACCTTGTCCGCGCACGCCGTCATGGTTTCCGTCACCGTATGGCCACCGCATCGGGCCGCGCGATTTTGAACGCACGCCGCAACCGTGGCCGCAAAAAACTGTCTGCATAAGCGCAGATAAAGTGGAGGCGTGCGGATGCCGCCTTATACAGTGATAAAAAAACGCGCTGATTTTCTCAGCGCCAACCGGGGCAAGCGATTCGCGCGTCCCGGTTTTGTTTTACTGGTTTCCGACCGGCGCGATGATGATCCTGTAAAGCGGCTGGGTATTACCATCACCAAAAAAGTGGGCAATGCGGTGGTGCGCAACCGAATGCGGCGGCGGCTGCGTGCGTTGATGCGCGAAATGCTGGAGGAAAAAGGAAAAGCAGGCGCCGACCATATATTGATCGGACGGGAAGGCGGAATTGAGATGGATTTTGCCTTGCTTCGCAGCGACTTGCACATGGCGCTTGACCGGGTTGCGCGATGATCGCAAAACTGCTGATCCTGATTGCACGCGGCTGGCAATATGGGCCATCGCGGATTTTGCCGCCTTCTTGCCGCTTCACGCCCAGCTGTTCGCAATATGCCATAATTGCGCTTACAAAATATGGCGCAATTAAGGGTAGCTGGCTGGCGCTCAAGCGGCTATTGCGCTGCCAGCCATGGGGCGGGCACGGACATGATCCGGTGCCATGACGCCCATATTTGTAACGACCAAATAGATAGACAGGGAAATTATACCAGTGGAAGATAAACGCAATGTGATAATCGCCATGCTGTTCGCGGCGCTCATCCTGTTTGCATGGGGACCGCTGACCCGTGTGTTTTTCCCCGATCTGGTGCCGGCACCGACGCAGCAAAGCGCCCCGCAACCGGCCGCGGGTGGACAGGCGCCGTCTGCTGCTCCTGTTGCGGCGGGCGGGGATATTGCCTCTGGCCCTGCGCCAAAACAAAAAATCACGCTTGCCTCCGCGCTTGCATCCAACCCGCGCATCGCCATTGAAACCCCAAAGCTGAAAGGGTCGATCAATTTACAGGGTGCGAAATTCGATGACCTGCTGCTGCTCGTCCATCGCACCGAATTGGCCAAGGATTCGCCGCCGGTGCGCCTATTCGCGCCATCGCGCACCGAAAAGGCGTATTTTGCCCGTTTTGGCTGGACCGCTTTGGGGATAAAGGTGCCCGGAGCCGATACGCTGTGGACCGCAAGCGGCAGCAAGCTGACGCCTGAAAGCCCGGTCAAGCTGAGTTGGAGCAATGATAGCGGGCAGACTTTCCAGATCGACCTGTCGATTGACAAGGATTATCTGGTCACCGCGAAGCAAAGCGTGACCAATAACGGCGCTGCCGCAGTTCAAATTGCGCCCTTTGGCCTGATCAGCCGCGACGGAAAATCTGCCGATCCCGACACGTTCAACATCCATGCAGGACCGATGGGCGTATTTGGCGGCGCGGCCGATTATGACTGGGATTATGACGATCTCGATAATGCGCCGGGTAAGCAGCAAAGTTTCAAAACCACCGGCGGCTGGATCGGATTTACCGATAAATATTGGCTCGCCGCGATGATCCCCGATCAAAAAACCCCGGTCGAAGCCAATATGCGCGCCGGCGGCAATAATTACCAAACCGATATTGTTTCGGCACAGAAAACTCAGGTCGCACCGGGCAAAAGCATAGCGCAGACATCCCGCCTGTTTGCGGGGGCAAAAGAGGTGGAGATACTCGATCACTATACCGAAAAACTGGGCATTACCTATCTTGACTATTCGATTGATTGGGGCTGGTTTTGGTTCATTGCCATTCCCTTCTTTTGGATATTGCACTGGTTGTTTGGTATTTTCGGCAATTTCGGCGTGGCCATCATTGGCCTGACCATTATCGTCCGGTTGTTTATGTTCCCCGTGGCGCAGCGGCAATTTGCCAGCATGGCAGCGATGCGCGTGTTGCAGCCAAAGCTGAAAACACTGCAAGAACGGTATAAGGATGACAAACCGAAGCTGCAGCAGGAAATGATGAAGCTGTATAAGGATGAAAAGGTCAACCCGCTCGCCGGATGCCTGCCTATCGTTCTGCAAATCCCGGTGTTTTTCGCGCTGTATAAGGTGTTGATGCTGTCGATTGAAATGCGGCACCAGCCCTTTACGTTATGGCTTCAGGATTTGTCCGCGCCCGATCCGTCGGCGCATATCATCTGGAATTTGCTGGGCACCGGGATTACCCTGCCCGCCTTCCTGGCCATTGGTGTGTTGCCGATCCTGCTCGGTGTGACCATGTGGTTGATCCAAAAACTCAATCCGCAACCGATGGACGAGGTGCAAAAACAGGTTTTTGCCGTCATGCCATGGTTCCTGATGTTCATCATGGCACCCTTTGCGGCGGGGCTTCAGCTTTACTGGGTTGTTTCCAACTGCATCTCTATTGCGCAGCAGAAATGGCTGTATTCGCGCCATCCGGTTTTGAAACAGCAAGCGGCAAAAGAGGCAGAGGATAAAGACACCTCAAAGGCGAAAAGCTGATCCCCTGTGACCCATGATCCAACCGATATAAAGATATTCTCCGGCCCAATTTCTTTCCTGAAATCCGCGCCGCAATTGCAACATTTGCCCGATGCAGACGTGCCGGAAATTGCCTTTGCAGGCCGGAGCAATGTCGGAAAATCAAGCCTGATCAATGCGTTGACGGGACGAAATGCTTTAGCGCGGGCATCGAATACGCCAGGGCGGACACAGGAGCTGAATTTCTTTGATGTTGGCGATCCAGCGCTGTTTCGTATCGTCGATATGCCTGGCTATGGCTATGCCAAAGCGCCGGTGCAAACGGTGAAAAAATGGCGTTACCTGATCAATGATTATCTGCGCGGACGGGCCGTGTTGAAACGAGTTTTTGTCCTGATCGACAGCCGCCACGGGATCAAAGATGTGGACAGCGAAATCCTCGATATGCTCGACGCGGCGGCGACCAGTTACCGCATAGTGCTGACCAAAACCGACAAGATAAAGGCGAGCGATCTGGCCAAGGTCACCGCCGAAACACAGGCCGCGCTTGCCAAACGCGCCGCCGCTTACCCTGAAATGTCGGTGACCTCTGCGGAGAAAAAGGGCGGCATTGATGAACTGCGCTCCGCCGTGTTAGAGGCAGTCTATATCTGATAAAAAACTGCCTCGCACAGGCCGTATAAAGGGCATGACATGAAATTGATCATCGGAAACAAAGCCTATTCCAGCTGGTCCTTGCGCGGCTGGCTGGCGGCGAAACAATCCGGCCTTGGCTTTGAAGAAATCACCGTGCCGCTTTATGAAGAAGGCTGGGACGAGCGCAAACGCGAAGAAGATTTGGCCCCATCATCGGGCAAGGTGCCGATATTGTGGGACGGGGATGCCGTCATCTGGGACAGTATGGCGATTATCGACTATCTGGCGGACAAGGTCGGGCGCGAGCGTTTCTGGCCGAAGGATGAGGTTGCCCGCGGGATGGCCCGGTCCATGTGCGCGGAAATGCATTCGGGCTATTTGCCGCTGCGCCGCGAATGTCCAATGAATATCCGCAAGACTTATGACAATGTGACAATCAGCGCCGAAACCCGGACCGACGCCATCCGCATATTGCAGCTTTGGGCCGAAGCACGCAGCCGCTTTGGCAAGGAAGGGCCTTATTTATTCGGCACATTCAGCGCCGCTGACATCATGTTTGCGCCAGTGGTTACCCGCTTTGTCACCTATGGATTTACCCTGCCCGGCTTTGCCGCCGCCTATGCCGAAACGATGATGCAGCACAGCTGGATGACGCAATGGTATGAAGCCGCCGCCGCCGAGGAATGGACCATCGAAAAGTTTGAAAATCCGGTAGGATGAAATCAAATATGAATGATCATAGCCCCCTTTCGATTGCCAAGGCGCTGATCGCCTGTTCCAGTGTCACGCCCGCGACCGGCAGCGTCTTTGACGCGGCGCAAGCGGCGCTGTTGCCGCTGGGGTTCACCGTCGAACGTTTTGTGTCCGGTGAAGGCGATGCTAATCCCGATCATGGCGCACCGGTCGAAAATCTGTTTGCCATACGCGGCAATGGCGGGCGGCATTTCGCCTTTGCCGGGCATTTGGATGTGGTCCCGGCGGGTGATGGCTGGGCCAGCGATCCGTATGTGCCCGAGGTGCGCGGCGACCTTCTTTATGGCCGGGGCGCGGTGGATATGAAGGGCAGCATCGCCGCCTTTATCGCGGCTTTGCACACTATCCCTGAGGATGCTGGCACGATCAGCCTGATCATCACCGGCGATGAGGAAGGCCCTGCCATTTACGGAACAAGAGCGTTGATCGACCATATGCAGGCGCGCGGCACCATTCCCGATATGTGCCTTGTCGGCGAACCGACCAGCGTAAACCGTCTGGGTGATATGATGAAAATCGGACGGCGCGGCAGCGTCAATATGTGGATCAGTGTTGACGGCGTGCAGGGCCATGTCGCCTATCCGCATCTGGCCGACAATCCAATCACCAAATTGACCGCGATATTGGCGGAAATTGACGCACTGGTGCTGGATGAAGGCAGCGAATTTTTCCAAGCCAGCAATATCGAGGTCACCGACCTGACTGTCGGCAATCCGGCGCATAATGTTATTCCGGCACGCGCCGGGGCACGGCTGTCCATCCGGTTTAACGACCGGCACAGCGGGGCGAGCCTGTCCGCCATGATCGCCGCTATTGTCGAACGCGGCGGCGGCACATTAAAACCGGTTATCTCTGGCGAGCCTTTCTTTACCCCGCCGGGCGAATTATCGGACGCCATAGCCAGCGCGGTCAAACAGGTGACCGGATTGGACCCCGAACCGTCCACCACAGGGGGCACATCCGATGCGCGTTTCCTGTCGAAAATCTGCCCCGTGGTGGAATTTGGCCTGTGCAATGCGACGATGCATAAACTGGATGAAGCGGTGGCTATCGAAGACCTGAACCAGCTGTCCGAAATTTACCGCCGCGTGATAATGGCCATCCTCACCGCTTCAAAATAATATAAAGCGCCCCTGTCCCGCCATGACGCGGATGGGCGGTGCGCACAGCGGCAATTGCGGAGGCATGGCGCGATGCGGCCAGCCAGTCGCGCACGACGCTGGCAATGGCGCCGCGGCCCTCGCCGCTATGCCGGTCATGACTGCGCGGCTTTCCTGTTACCAAAAGCAGCACGCGTGCTTTTGCGCCGCCGCCTGCTCCAAGGCCGCATCAAGCCGGTTATACGCGCCGTGCAGGGCGCTGCCGTGCAGATCGACATAGGCATCGGGAATAATCGCGCCTTTGCCGATACGCCGGTCCCAATGGCCGTCAAGATTGTGCGGTAAGGGTTTGGGCAGGGTTTTCACCGGTGCCGTTTTGGATGACGGCGATCCGGGCGGCGCTTTGGCTTTTGCACGCGCCGGTTCTAACGCCATTTTTACCGCTTGGGTTGCGGCCGGGGGCACCGGCGCTTTGCTTTGGTGCGTGTGGTGCAGCGGCTGCACCGTCGCAATCAAGCGGCTCCACAGCGCCTTTTCCATATCATCCAATGGCCGCGCCATCGTTTACGCCCTAAAGGCCGAGCCGCCGGACCGACGCCTTTGGCAAGAAAATCAGCGCCGCACCCCGCGCCGCCATGCCGCCTGCTATGCTGCGTGCCCTGTCCCCTGCACCCCAGAAAGTATCAAACCGGTTGCTGCCTTTAATCGCCCCGCCTGTATCCTGCGCCACCCAAATCCCATTGGGTTCGGCGCGGTCCATCGACAGGAAACAGGGCGCCCAGCGGCACATATTTGACATCCGCCGCCACGCTGGTTTCGCCGACCACCGGATAACCCATTGCGCCGAGCGGGCCGGGACCGGTCAGTTCACGAAAGAAGATAAAGCTTTTATTCTCCTGCATGATTTTGCGCCCTTCTTCGGGGTTGCGGCGCAGCCATGCGACGATGCCCTGCATCGACGATTCGCCAGGACCAAGCAATCCGCGGTCCTTCATCAATTTGCCAATGCCGGTATAATCGCGGCCATTCTGGCTGTCATAACCGATACGCATGATTGCGCCATCGGGCAGGCGCAGGCGGCCCGATCCTTGCACCTGAAGGAAGAAAAACTCGACCGGATCGGCGGCATAGGCAATTTCAAGGCCGCGGCCCGAAAGCGATCCGCCTTCAATAGCAGCGCGGTCGTCATAAAGGGTCATCGCACTGCCCTTTACCTTGCCGCGGATTTTCTTACCCTTCAAATCATCGGAAAATTCACCCAGATCGACATCGATCAGATCGGGCGGGCGCTTATAAACCGGCACATCATAACCGCGTTGACGTGTCCGCGATCCGGCGATTTCGGGTTCGAAATAACCGGTGGCAAAGGCTTTACCGTCACCGACCTGCACCGCGTCCATATGCGCGGCAAAAAAGACACGGCATCGCCGGTCCAGCTTTTCACCGCGTCGCACGCGGCCTGCCAATCGCCATTTTGCGTCAGGCCCGATTGGTCGCTGCGCCGAAGCAGTCCGGGGCAACTGGTGCGGAATGCCGCAATGGCGGCATCGGCTTTGCTGCGGCTGATGGAAAGAGTTGCAATGGCGGGGCCGCGCACTGCGCCCAGGCTCGCCGCATTGTCGCCTGCACCACTTGGCGTGGCGGCGGGCAGGGTTGCATTGGGTGTCGATGGCACTGGCTGCGCTGCGCTATCTGCTGGCGGGGAAACAACAGGCCGGGAAGCAGAAGGCGATGCACCGCCATTGGGGATGATCCCGCTGGAACAGGCCGAAAGCAACCATAACGGTCCGGTCAAAAGGGCCAATGCCCGAAACGCGCCCGGCATGGGCCTATTCCGCATCGGTTTCGTCAATTTTCCAATTGCGGTCGCCGCTTTTTATATCGCGTATAAAGGTCCAGATATCATGCGCTTCAACAGCATCGGACAATGATCCGCCAATAACATTGCCATCGGCATCCTTTACCAAGGCGGCAATGTCAGAATCAAAGCGCATGGTGATGCGGGCAAGGGGATGGTCATATTCGGCACGAATGATGCGCGCCGATTCGATACGGATCAAACGGTTTTCAACCACCTCGCCGCGTTCTTCCCGGTCGGCTATGACCGCAACAAAATCATCAAGCGTATCATCATCGCATAGGAATTGCAGGGCGCTGCGGTCGCCTTTCCAAAACGCTTCCAATGTCATTTGATAAGCGGTTTTTGCACCCTCAACGAACAGCGCCGGATCAAATTGCCGGTCGGCATTCATAATCGAACGCAGACCGCTTTCGGCATCCTTATCCATTTCAAAACTAGCAGGGGGATTGACTATACCAGCAGGCTGCATCGCCGGCACAGGCGCGATGATCGGACCGCGACTCTGTTCCTCCAAAGGCTGACGCGCCACGGGTTCTTGCTCATGACCGGTGCGTTTGCCCAGCACCGAATAGAGACGAAGTCCCAGAAAAGCCGCAACCATCGCCAGCAGGATTATGGATATAGATGTTGACACAATGCCTCCGCCCATCAGGGTAATTCATAGTTCGCTTATGCATGGGAAAATAGTTCTTTTCCATACAGCCGTTATACTCACATAGGGATATTGAGGCAAAGTTTCAAACGGCTTTGCCAAATAATACCCCTTGCCAAGCTTTTTACGTGTCATAATGCACAAATGATTGCCCTTTGCTTAACCCCCTGCTAGGCGCGGCGGTTAACGATTTCGGGGGCATTTGCCACCATCATGTAACATAAGGGAAAGTTAGAAAAATGGCCGAAGAAGAGGGTAATATCACATCCGGGACTCAGGGCGCTGCCGCCCCCAATGGCGCCGATACTGCGCCGCAGGTTGGAATGTTGAACCAGTATATCAAGGATTTGTCAGTTGAAAATCCCAATGCTCCAAGCAGCTATAACTGGAACAGCCAGCCGCAAGTCGATGTGCAAGTCAATATTCAGGTCAATAGCATCAATGAAGAGGTGAATGAAGTTGTCATGACACTTGGCGTCAAAGCATCGACCGATGAAGGTGTGCAGTTCAATGTCGAGCTGGACTATGCAACGCTTTTCGGCCTGCGCAATGTTGATGCGGAACAGGCGCATCCTTTCCTCTTTGGCGAAGCACCGCGGTTGATGTTCCCCTTTGCCCGCCGCGTCATTGCCGATGCGGTGCGCGATACCGGCTTCCCGCCGCTGGTTCTGGAACCGATTGATTTTAATCAACTTTACATTCAACAACGGGCGCAGGCCGCTCAAATGGCCGAACAGCAACCCGCAGGCGAAGCCTAAACAACAAATTATTGCAAAGGGGGCAATCAAGCCTCCTTTGTTTTTTTAAGGCCTAATCCATGAGCCTTCTCAAAAACACTAGCACCATTGCGGGTTTCACAGTGATCAGCCGGATATTCGGTTTTATCCGCGACATGATATTGGCCCGCGTTTTGGGTGCGGGGCTGGCGGCGGATGCCTATCAACTGGCCTTTACCTTTCCCAATACATTTCGCCGGTTATTTGCCGAAGGCGCATTTTCGGTTGCTTTTGTGCCCATGTATTCGCGGATGCTGGCCAGTGAAAATGGCGAGGCACAGGCCGCAAAATTCGCCGATGATGTGCTGTCGGTCTTTGTCTGGATATTGCTAATTTTTTCTGCGGTCATCATGCTGGCCATGCCCGGCGTGGTGTGGCTATTGGCTAGTGAATTCCAATCGGTTCCGGGCAAATTTGATCTTGCGGTTTTCTTAAGCCGCGTCACTTTTCCCTATCTCGCCTTTATCAGCATCGTCGCCATGCTCACCGGCCTGCTCAACAGCCGGTCGCGCTTTGCACCGGGAGCGATTGCGCCGATATTATTCAACCTTGTGCTGATCAGCGGCATTGTGGCGGGCTATTACTGGCGCGGCGATAGCGGCGATGACAGGCTTGTGGTCTACGCGCTATCGGCGGCGGTTGCCCTGTCGGGTTTTGTACAGATGCTCTATCTGTTCTGGGAGGTGCGCCGCGCCGGATTAAAACTGCATTTCACCCGGCCCCGTTTAACGCCTGACGTCAAAAAACTGGGTCTGGTCATCCTGCCTGCAACCTTTGGGGCGGGGATTTATCAGATCAGCCAGTTTGTCGACACATTTTTTGCCACATCGCTGCCGCAAGGGTCGCTGACGCTGCTGAAATTCGCCGACCGTTTGAACCAAATGCCTCTGGGCATTGTCGGCATTGCGCTGGGCACCGCGATCCTGCCCATGCTGTCGCGGCATATTCAGAGCGAGGATCAGAGCGAGGCGCAGCGGTTGCAATCCAACGCCTTCGAAATGGCAACTTTGCTCACGCTTCCCGCCGCTGCCGCGCTAGCCATTTGCGCACCCGCCTTTTACCAACGCTTTTTTTGTGGCGGGGAAATTCACCGCTGCCGACGGCGCGATCATGGCCAATATTACCATGGCGTTGGTCGCGGGGCTTCCGGCCTATGTCATTGTGAAGATATTGAACCCCGGATTTTTTGCACGGTCCGATACGCGCACCCCTGTTATCACTGCGCTCGCTTCGCTAATCTTCAACATCGGTCTCAATATCTGGTTCATCTGGGGTCTGGGCTGGGGCATTGTTGGGCTTGCCGGTGCAACCGCGCTATCGGCAACGCTCAACTGCATCCTGCTTTATATTGTGCTGCATAAACGGGGATGGTTCCGTTTCACCGGAACATTATTTGCGCGTATCATGCGGCAGCTATTGGCCGTGGCGGTCATGTCTGCGCTTTTATGGTGGCTGATGGATCTGCTGGGGCCATATTTTTCGGGCAGTGTGATTGAAAAAATTGGCTCACTGGCGCTGCTTTGCGGCTCCGGTATGATCGTTTATGGCATCACTGCTTGGATGGTGGGCGGTGTGGATAAGGATGACATCACCAATATGTTGCGCCGCCGCCGCAATCAGGATACCCCGCCCACAGCAACTGAATAGGGAAAATATATCATGCGTGTCGTATCGGGCATACAGCCCACCGGTAATTTGCATCTAGGCAATTATCTGGGCGCGATCAAAAATTGGGTGAAGATGCAGGATCGATGCGAATGCCTGTTCTTCCTTGCCGATTTGCACGCCATTTCGATGCCGCATAATCCCGCAGAACTAAGCGCATCGACCCGCGAAATGGCGGCGGCGCTGATTGCGGCGGGGGTCGATCCTGAAAAATCCATCTTATTCAACCAGGCCCGCGTTCCCGCCCATGCCGAGCTGCAATGGCTGCTCAACGGTACGGCGCGTATGGGATGGCTGAACCGGATGATACAGTTTAAGGATAAATCGGGGAAAAACCGCGAAGGGGCCAGCATTGCGCTTTTCGCCTATCCGGTGCTGCAAGCCGCCGATGTCTTGCTGTATAAGGCGACCCATGTGCCAGTGGGAGAGGATCAGAAACAGCATCTGGAGCTGGCCCGTGATATAGCGGCAAAGTTCAACGCCGATTATGATACAGATCTTTTTCCGCTACCCGAACTCTATATCACCGGCAGCGCAACGCGGGTGATGAGCCTGCGCGATGGCAGGGCAAAAATGTCGAAATCCGACCCCAGCGATGCCAGCCGGATCAACCTGACTGACGAAGATGACATGGTTGCGCAAAAAATCCGTAAAGCGAAATCGGATGCCGATGTGCTGCCATCGGAATTGGACGGTCTGGACGGCCGGGCCGAAGCCCGCAATCTGATCAATATTTATGCGGCGGTCGCCGATGTTGAACCGCAGGCGGTTTTGGCCGAATATGCAGGCCAAGGTTTTGGCGCATTCAAACCGGCTTTGGCAGAATTGCTCGTCGAATCCCTAAGGCCGATTCGCGAACGGTTCGTTGCGCTTAAGGATGATGTTGCGGCAACCGACGCATTGCTGGCTAAGGGCGGAGAAAAGGCCGCAGCGCTGGCCCAGCCCACCTTGGATGAAGTCTATCGGACATTGGGATTGCTCCGCTAAACCAATATTCAATTGCGGTTCATCCTGTATAGGATATTATTCATCGTATATTGGGGAAGATTAATTGCTGCGAGAGGAATACACCATGGCAAACACCCGTCATATCATCCGCAAAGCCGCGCTGGCCGCTGCGCCTGTCGTGTTGCTCGCGCTGTCCGGCTGCGCGACCACGCCGTTCCGCGCCGAGGTTTCCCGGTTTCAACAATTGCCCGATACACAGGGGCAAAGCTTTGCTATTGCCGCCGCCGACCCAAAAAATGATGGCGGCATCGAATTTGACCAATATGCCTCGCTGGTCGCGGCCAAAATGGCCGAACTTGGCTATGTCCCTGCCGCCGACCGCAGCAGCGCCGATATGGTCGTCAGCCTCGATTATGGCGTCGATGAAGGCAAGGAACGGCGCATATTGAGGGCCGACCCCTTTTATGATCCTTTTTGGGGCTATGGCCGCTATGGCTTTTATGGTCAGCGCGGATTTTACCGGCCGGTCGCCTATCGGAGCCGTTATGGCCGCCGCTTTGTATACGGGTTTTACGACCCCTTCCTGTTCGGTGGCTATGGTTTTGGCGGCGGCTATGATGTCGACAGCTTCACCGTCTACACCGGCGATATCGACATGAAAATCACCCGGAAGAGCGACGGCAAAAGCCTGTTTGAAGGCAAGGCGGAGGCGAAGTCCCGGTCCAACAAATTGCCCTATCTGGTGCCCAATTTGATCGAAGCCATGTTCACCGGCTTCCCCGGCAATAGCGGCGAAGTCGTGCGCATATCGGTCGCCCCCGAACCCAAGGACAAAAAATAGGCGCTATGTTGGAATAATCCAACATAATGCGCCCGGAATGACGCAAAACAAAGCGTCCTTGGTGTAAACTTTGTAAACTTAACGCTATGGATTGGGGGGCCGTATCACAGCGTGGCTATGGGCACTGCTATGCCCCCTGCCACGCAGACTGCCACGCCCATTTTATAACAAATTATCCAGCGCTAAACCCCGCACCCCATATCGGTTTTGCCATAATCGGGATTGCGCGAAGGGTCGATGCCCGCATAAATATCGCGCGATGGTAATTGTCCATCATCACCAACCTTGACGCCAAGCGAGCGAAACAGTTCGCGCACTATTTCCGGCGATTCGGCGAAATAAACCGATTGCGATTCATAATGCTGCGCAATACCCGTCACCGTCAGCCCTTTGAAATTACGACGAACCTTCAGGAAATCGCTGCGCCCTTCGGTTTCGGTTTCATATTTGGTCAGCGCCGCATCGCGTGCCGCATCATTGGGATAGTCCGCATCCTCTATTGCCTTACGCTTGGCCGCTTGCCGCGCATAAAGCTGATCAAAGAGCGCTTTTATTTCGGGGCCGGCGGCGCAGCCTTGCGGATCCAGCTTAATCGCTATCGGCGGGCCCATGGCGGCCTTTTCCGCCGCAGCCAGAACCGCCTCACCGTCCGCAATATAGCCCACCCCGCCTTTTTTCAGAATAATCTCCAGATAATCATTTTGCGTGATACCCGATACAGTGACACTCAATCCCTTAGACAAGCGGTCCACAATTGTCGCATCATCGGCGGGCGCATTCCATAATTCGGCATTGCCCGCGAGCGTGATGACCTTGCGCCCCAAATCGGACTTGAGTGCAGGCATTGCATTTTCAGTCAGATTGATCAGGTTTACAAAGCCCCGGCCATCATCCAGTTCCAGCCAGCGCTCGCCACCCTCTTCGCTTTCGATCAGCTTGCCCTTTGCTTCATCCCCGCGTTTCAGCTTGCCGGTGACCGTGCTGCCTTCAACACTGGCGGCATCGCGGATATTGGCGGCGCTATTGGCATAGTAGATTTTGCTTGTCACCGGCAGCGGCGCTTCCTTTTCCACCTCTGCGGTCGGCGTCCCGCCATTGCGGCCGCCAAAATCATCGGCAAGGAAAAGGACATAATAAAGCGCGGCAAGGACCAAGATCACGCCTGCCCCAATGGCAAGCCACAGCTTGTTAAAACCGCCTTCTTGCTCCTCTTGCGCATCATCAAGCGCATAGCCTGGAATATTGCTCTGCTCCGGCGGCACTGCGGGAGTGGGCGAAATGGGCGAGGCAGCAATGGACATCGCCTCAACCGGCGGATCACCTGCATCATCCGGCTGTGCACTCGCGGGCGGAGGCGAGGGCGGTGGTGGCGGCGGGGGCGGGGGCACCGCGACGGACGCAGTTGGCACGCTATGTTCAATAGAGGGCGGAACGGGGGGAACAGCGGGCGGGGTGGGATCTGGCGCTATTGGCTGCGATGAAGGCGCAGCCCCCGGCATCTTCACGCCCGTACCGCAATAACCGCAAAAACGCATTTCGGAGGATAATTCCGATCCGCAAGCCGTACAATATCTAAGCAATGACGCCTCCTGTTTCCACAGCATCCCGATAGAATAGCTTTAACCGGATGAAAAGCCCTTGTTGGGATCGTATAGCGTCAGGCTTCCAATTGCCGCAGCAAGGTGCGCACATCATTATCCATCTCGCTGTCCTGACCGCGCAGATTTTCAACCAGCCGCACAGCATGGATCACGGTACTATGATCGCGTCCGCCAAATTTGCGGCCGATTTCGGGATAGCTGCGCGGTGTCATGATTTTGGCGATATACATGGCCACCTGACGCGGGCGGACGACCGCACGGGCGCGGCGTTTGGAGGACATTTCGCTGCGGTCGATACGGTAATATTCGCACACCGCCCGCTGGATTTCGTCAATAGTGATCCGGCGGCGGCACGCGCTCAATATATCCTTGAGCTGCTCTTCGGCGAGCGCACGGGTGATAGGCCGCCCGGTAAGCTGCGCATAAGCGAGCAATTTGTTCAGGCCGCCTTCCAATTCGCGGACATTGCGGCTGATCGTGCGGGCCAGAAATTCAATTACATCCTCGCCCAGCCTTGTGTCGGGCATTTGCGCCAGCCTTTGTTCCAATATCGTCCGGCGCAGTTCCAAATCGGCTGGCTGAATATCGGCAACCAAGCCCATGGAAAGCCGCGACAATATCCGCTGATCCACCCCGTCTAATGCCTGCGGCGCACGGTCAGCAGCAACCACCAGCCGCTTGCCAGCGCCGATAATCGCATCAATGGTATGCAAAAACTCTTCCTGCGTCGAAACCTTTCCGATGATGAATTGAATGTCATCGATTAACAACACATCCACCGCCCGCAGCCGCGCCTTGAAATCCATCACCTGCTTGGCGCGCATGGCGGTGACAAATTCCATCATGAATTTTTCCGCCGACATATATAATATCTGCGCATCAGGATTGATGTCGGCATAGGCATGGCCAATCGCGTGCATCAAATGGGTTTTGCCCTGACCGGTTGCGGCTTGCAGATAAAGCGGGTTGAACAGCGGCTTATCGGCCGCAGCAACGCGCTCTGCCGCGCTAAGCGCCAATATATTGGTTTGCCCTTTGACAAAATTGGCAAATGTCATGCGCGGGTCTAGCGTTGCCCTGACCGGCGAGGATTTGATCGCGGCCAATTTCACATGGCCACCCGAAGTAGTGCCTTCATCCGATAGTTTCTCGACGCGAACAGTGCCTGGTCGCGTGCGAATTTTCAGCTGACGGACGGATTTATTGGTGCTTTTCCAGGCAAGGCTTAAACGGTCGGCATAATGGTCCGCTACCCAGCTTGCGGAAAATTCCGACGGCAGAATCAGTTCGAGTGTCCCGGTAAGATCACAGAAATCCCCCAAGGTAATCGACCGAATCCATTGCCCATAGATTTGCGCCCCCAAATCGCGGCGCAGGCCCGAAGAAATGTTTTGCCAATCCGATTCAAATTGTGCGGTCAACGCCCCAGCCTTTATATTGTTGTTATTTTCAAATGCTGATTTCTGCGACCCGATATATTGCTCTGCTCTCACCCTAATTGCCCCTTTGTCACCCCTTTCGGCTCGAGCACAACCACCTGCATCATTCTCCTATATCATAGTCAAAACCTTCCACTTCCATTCGCACCAGCAAATGAAATGATAGGGATCGCATTATGATATAGGGCGATGCATTATGATTATGCCCCACCGGTCATCCTCTTTACGCAGGCGGAAACGAGTCGATCAAGAGCCGGAACGTAAAAAAAGTGAAATAAAGGCCATTGACTCGCTGCAAGCCAAGGATTTGCGTTAACAAATTCTTACCGCATTGATATTGCTATTTTTAATGCTGTTTTACGAGCAACGATCGCTCCGAATCGCCGGAATCCCTAGCCTGCTTACAAAGCATTTGATTGTCATATTGCTGACACAAAAAACCCGCCGAAAACGGGCGGGCTTTTATGAAATTGGTGTAGCGACGAAAGGCTGTATCAGCCTAAAGCAACTACTCGCTTGTTAAGACGGCTAAATTTGCGCGATGCCATATTTTTGTTCAGCACGCCTTTCGAAACGCCGCGCATGATTTCGGGTTGCGCTGCATTCAATGCTGCGGTGGCCACTTCTTTGTCACCTGATTCGATAGCGGCTTCCACTTTCTTGATGAAAGACCGGATGCGGCTGACGCGGGCGGTGTTTACATCGGTGCGCCGTGCATTGCGACGGATACGCTTTTTTGCTTGCGGCGTATTTGCCATAAATAACCTCGAATAACTGAATGTTGTGCAGGACTATAGAATCACAAAAAGCCCTTTGAAGACGCGGCCATTAGCCAGCATATGCGCCCGCGTCAACGGCAAAGTGACCGATTTCCCTGTTTTTCACCGTTGGCACTGTCCGCAATAAAAGGTCGAACGACCCGAATCGACCCGCCTTTTAACCAGCGCTCCGCAGCTACAGGGTTCTCCCTCCCGCCCGTAAACTAGCCATTGTTTGGCAAAATAGCCCAGTTCGCCATCGGGTGCGGCAAAATCCCGCAAGGTCGATCCGCCTGCCTCGATTGCCGATTGCAGGACCGCCTTTATCGCCTCAACCAGCAGCACCAGTTTCGCCCTGCTGATCCCACCAGCGGCCCGCGACGGTGCTATGCCAGCCATATGAAGTGCCTCGCACACATAGATATTGCCAAGTCCCGCAACAATATTCTGATTTAGCAGCATCGCCTTTATCGGAGCCGCACGGCCGGCAATCGCCGTCTGCAACGCGGCAATATCAAAGTCATCCGACAGCGGTTCAGGGCCCATGGACAAAAATGCCTTATACGCATCCAGCCGGGCCAAAGGCATGATGTCGAGCGAGCCGAATCGCCGCGGATCGTTCAGCGCGGCAACACGCCCCTGCTCCGTCTCCAGAATGAAATGGTCATGCTTTTCAATCGTCGCAGGATCCACGCGCCAGCGGCCCGACATTCCCAAATGAAAGATAAGAACATCGTCACGGTCGGTATATATCAATCCATATTTGGCCCGGCGGCCCAAAGACACCACCCGCGCACCCGTTAGCCTTTGCCGCAAATCGGGCGGCATGGGCCAGCGCAAATCGGCCCGCCGCGGCTCGGCACGCTTTATTATCTGGCCATTGATGACGGTGCGTAACCCCGCGACAGTGGTTTCCACTTCTGGTAATTCAGGCATAATAATTTTCATCTATCAGGCTTTGCGGTTGCCGCAACTATTGTCTAAGGCGCTTTATATGAGCGAAAAAGTTTCCTTCGGCTATGAAGAGGTAGCCCCCGAAGAAAAGACCCGCCGCGTTGGCAGCGTTTTTTCTAATGTCGCGGGCAAATATGATCTGATGAATGATGCGATGACAGCGGGCACGCACCGGCTGTGGAAAGATAAATTTGTCGCCCGCATCCGCCCACGCAAGGGCGAATATATATTGGATATGGCAGGCGGCACCGGCGATATTGCCTTTCGCATGGAAAAATCGGGCGCCCAAATCACCGTTTCTGATATCAATGCCGAAATGCTTGATGTCGGGATGCAGCGGGCGGTGAAGCGCGGTTTGGACAGCATGGTTTGGAGTCAGCAAAATGCCGAGGAGCTGCGTTTTCCTACTCGGCATTTTGATGCCTATACCATCGCCTTTGGCATTCGCAATGTGACTGACATTCCAAAGGCGCTGCGGGAGGCGCACCGGGTATTGCGCTATGGCGGGCGATTTTACTGCTTGGAATTTTCGACGATGGAATGGCCGGGCCTGTCAAAACTGAATGATCTTTACTCGCTCAATATCCTGCCAAAGCTGGGCAAGTTATTGGCGGATGATGAAGATAGTTACCGCTATCTCGCCGAATCCATCCGCCGTTTCCCCGATATGCCTACATTCAAACAGATGATTTCTGATGCGGGTTTCGCGCAAACCAAAGTGGAACCGATATTGGGCGGATTGGTAGCGATTCATTCAGGTTGGAAAGTTTGATCCTGCCCGCATGACCCGTCCTGTCACCCACATATTTCGTTTGCTCAAATGGGGGCGTATCCTTGCCCGTCATGGCGCCCTTCGCGCCATTGAGGCCGACCGCAACACGCCGCCGCAAGTCAAACGCCTGTGCCGGATCGCAAGACTGGGCACTATTCAGCCGAAACAGCCCGATTATGCCGGCGCGTTCCGTGCCATTGGCCCTGCCGCGATTAAGCTGGGGCAAACGCTCGCCACCCGCCCGGACATTATCGGTATGGAACCCGCGCTTAACCTGCTCACCCTGCAAGACCAATTGCCGCCTGCTGACTTTGATCTGGTTTATGAGGAAATCGACACCAGCCTGAACGCTCCAGCGGCGCAGCTATTTGACCATATCGACCCTGAACCTGTTGGCGCGGCATCTATCGCACAGGTGCATAGAGCGCGGACCAGCGACGGCCGCGATGTCGCGGTCAAAATATTGCGCCCCGGCATCCGGGAACAGTTCGCACGCGACATTGAAACCTATGAATGGGCCGCCGCGCATTTGGAGGCGCTGGGCGGAGAAGCCGCACGGCTGCGTCCTGCGCTTGTGATTGCCAATCTGAAACGATGGACATTGCGTGAATTGGACCTGCGCCGCGAAGCCGCCAGCGCGTCCGAGCTAAAAGAGGCGATGGTCGCTGTTGAAGGTTATGAAGTGCCCGCCATTGATTGGGACAGGACATCGGGACGGGTGATGACGCTCGATTGGATTGACGGCATCAAAATCGCTGATGTGGATGGCCTGAGACAAGCCGGACATGACCTGAATGCGCTCGCCGAAAAGCTGGTCCTCACCTTTTTACGGCAAGCCATAGCAGAGGGCTATTTCCACGCCGATATGCATCAGGGCAATTTGTTCGTCCGCGCCGACGGCACAATTGTGGCGATTGATTTTGGCATTATGGGCCGGATCAACCGGCAAGCGCGTTTCTGGCTCGCGGAAATTCTTTATGGCCTGACCACCGGCAATTATAAGCGCGTGGCAGAAATCCATTTTGAAGCCAAATATGTGCCCGATTATCACAATGTCGATGAATTTGCGACGGCGCTGCGCGCGGTAGGCGAACCGACACGGGGCAAACCGGTAAGCGAGCTTTCGGTTGGGCAAATGCTCGACAGCCTGTTTGCCATTACCCGCGATTTCGATATGCAAACACAGCCGCACCTGCTCCTGCTCCAAAAAACCATGGTGATGGTGGAGGGGATTGCAACCAGCCTTAATCCCGGCATCAATATGTGGGATGTTGCCGCCCCCTATGTGAAGGATTGGATTCGCGGAGAGCTTGGCCCGGAGGCTGCCGTGGCCGATGAAATCCGCAAACAGGCCGAAACGGTCAAATTGATCCCCGACCTTATCCGCCGCCTTGATGCGCAATTACCGCGCAAGGGCGGCGCCCCCGACCCCCCGCCCTTGCCAGAGGTAAAGCTGATCTGGGACAGGAACGAACGGCGCGGCAATGGGTTCTGGCGCTATTTCGGCGTGGCGTTATTTTCGGCAGCAGCGGGTGCGGCCGCGATGTGGGCTTGGGCTTAATAGCGCAGTTCTATTAAAACCGCCGCCAGCCGTCGGGACCAAGCCGTTCAAGCGGCTGATAACGAGTTTTATAATTCATTCGCGGTGATCCTTCGACCCAATAGCCAAGATAGACGAATGGCAGGCCCGCCTTGCGTGCGCGAATGATATGATCGAGGATGATGAAATTGCCAAGCCCTGCGCGTCCTTCGGCTTTGGCGTCATAGAAACTGTAAATCATCGACAGGCCATCGCCCTGGCTATCGGTCAGGCACGCCCCGACCAGCTTGCCCGGTTGGCCAAAACGCCCCGGTTCGCGATATTCGATAATATTGCTTCGAACCGGCGACTGTTCGACCATATCGGCATAATCCATATCGTCCATATCGGTCATGCCGCCTTCGGGATGGCGTTGCCGCAAATAACGGCGCAGCAATTCATATTGTTCGGATGTCGACCAAGGGCGGCAAGCATTGACGGTCAGGTCATCATTGCGGCGCAGGATTTTGCGCTGTGTCGCATTGGGTTCAAACTCGTCTGTTAAAACCCGGACGGATACACAGGCCTTGCAATCAATGCAGCTAGGCCGATAGGCGACATTTTGACTCCGGCGAAACCCGATCCGCCCCAGCGCATCATTTAACTCATCGGCGTGCGGGCCGTTTAATTCGGTGAATACTTTCCGTTCGGTTTTCCCTGGCAAATATGGGCAAGGTCCGGGATTCGTGACGAAGAATCGAGGGAATTTAACTGGTGCGCTCATGCCTAACCCGTGAACCGATACTATTATTGTTGAACCGCCCCTTTATGCCCGCACCGGACCTATGTGAAAAGAGTATTTACCACAATTTTTATTATGCCCCGTTCAATTCCACCCGCTCCACCTGATATCCGTTTGCGATCAACCCATCGACCAGCCCCTGAAGCTGCGCCGCATCGCGGGCTTCACACTCAATATCGGTGATCAGTCCTTTTGCCGGCAGCGTGGTGAAAATCCGTTGATGGTAGATTTCGATGATGTTGACATTATGCTGATCAAACAGCCGCATCACCTTAAACAAGGCACCGGGCCGGTCCTGTAGCGTGATGCGCAGCCGCGCCAAACGGCCCGACCGTGCCAGATCACGCAGCAGCACATTGGCAAGCAGGCGGGTGTCGATATTCCCGCCGCACAGCACCACGCCGACATTTTTACCGGCAAATTTTTCTTTATGCGCCATGATCGCGGCCAGCCCGGCTGCGCCCGCGCCCTCAACGACGGTTTTTTCAATTTGCAACAGCAGGCTGACCGCGCTTTCCAGCTGCGCCTCGCTCACCAAAAGAATTTCATCAACCAGTTCATTTATGACTTTTGATGTGAATTCCCCCGGCACCTTAACCGCTATGCCCTCTGCCAACGTGTCGCCTTCGCACGGCAGCTGCTTACCATTGATCTTCGCATACATAGACGGGAATAGTTCCGCCTGCACCCCGATCAAGCCTATATCGCTTTTCAATCCCCTTGCCGCAGTGCCCATGCCCGATAATAATCCGCCGCCGCCAATAGGTACGACGAGCATATCAATGTCCGGCACAGCCTCCAGCATTTCAAGCGCAACCGTGCCTTGTCCGGCCGCCACCACCGGATCATCAAAAGGATGCACAAAGGTAAGACCCTGCTCCTTTTCCAGCAGAAGGGCATATTGATAGGCTTCATCAAATGTTTCGCCGTGCAGGACCACATGGCCGCCTACGCTTTCGGTCTGCATCACCTTCACCGTCGGCGTGGTCAATGGCATCACAATGGTCACCGGCACGCCCAGCCTTGTGCCATGATAGCTAAGCCCTTGTGCATGGTTACCCGCCGAAGCAGCAATTACACCCCGGCCCCGCGCCTCCTCGCTCAGCAGCATAAGAGCATTAAGCGCACCGCGTTCCTTATAGGCTGCAGTAAATTGCAGATTTTCGAATTTCAGAAAGATATTCGCCCCGGTCAAATCGGATAGCGTTTTGCTGCGCAAGGTCGGCGTTTTGACGATGGCGTCCTGAATCCGTTCCTGAGCGGCGCGGATGTGCGATAGGGTTAATTGGTCGGTCATATGCTTTCGCCCTTATCTTATCTGGCCTAAAGAGCAAACAGGGATTAGGACGGAGCCATGGCTAGAATTACTTTCATCGGATTGGGTATAATGGGCGCACCCATGGCGCGTCATTTGAAAATGGCGGGGCATCAGATGACGGTCTATAACCGTTCGCGCTCCAAGGCGGAGCTATGGGCAAAGGCGCATGACGGAACGGTAGCGCAAAGCCCGGCGGATGCGGCAAAGGACGCCGATGTTGTGATTGCCTGCGTCGGAACCGACGATGATTTGGCCAGTATCACATTGGGCCGCGATGGCGCTTTTGCCGCGATGGCAAAGGGCGCGACATTTATCGACCATACCACGGTATCGGCACGGATCGCCCGGCAATTGGCGGTTGAGGCAAAATCACGCGGGCTATTTTGTGTGGACGCTCCGGTATCGGGCGGGCAGGCGGGCGCAGAAAATGGCACGCTTTCGATCATGTGCGGCGGCGGCGGCGAAGCAATGGCGATGGCAGAACCAGTGATGCAGGCCTATGCCAAAAGGATAGTCCATGTCGGCGGTCCCGGCGCCGGGCAGACCGCGAAAATGGTCAACCAAATTGCGATTGCCGGGATATTGCAGGGGCTATCCGAAGCCTTGCATTTTGCGCAATGCGCCGAGGTGGATTTGGACAAAGTATTTGAAGCAATTTCGGGCGGTGCGGCGCAAAGCTGGCAAATGGATAATCGCTGGCAAACCATGGCGCGGGGCGAATTTGATTTTGGTTTTGCCGTCGATTGGATGCGCAAGGATTTGGGGCTGGCGCTGGACGAGGCGCGGGCCAATGGCGCATCCATCCCCTGCGCGGCACAGGCCGATCAATATTATTCCGACGTGCAATATATGGGCGGCGGTAGGCAGGATACCAGCGCATTGATCAGGAGATTACCAAAAAGATGAGAAAGCTGTTTTTTACGGCGCTGGTGGCCCTTTGCGGCCTGAATACGCCCGCCTATGCCGATGGCTTGATTGATAATGTCAATGGCATAACTTTGGATGAAGAGGGTAAGGTCGTGCGCTTTACCGGATTGCTGGTGGCAAAAGACGGCAAGGTTACACAGCTTTTAACCCGCAAGGATAAACCGCCCAAGCAGCTCGATTTCCGTACCGATGGCAAGGGCATGACGATGCTGCCTGGCCTGATTGATGCGCATGGCCATGTCATGGGCACCGGTTTTCAGGCGCTGACGCTCGATTTAAGCGAAACCGGCAGCCTTGAAGAGGCGCAGGCCGCCATCGCCGCTTATGCCGCCCAATATCCCGAACGTCGCTGGATCATCGGGCGCGGTTGGAATCAGGAAAAATGGGACCTTGGCCGTTTTCCCAATGCCGGCGATCTGGAAACGGACGCCATAAAAGCGGCGGCAGGGGGGCGGCCAATTTGGCTGGAACGGGTGGACGGCCATGCGGGCTGGGCCAATTTCAGCGCGATGGCTCTGGCCAAGGTGACCAGTAAAACGCCCTCACCTAGCGGCGGTAAAATTATCATATTAGCCGGTGAGCCAAGCGGGATATTTGTCGATGCCGCCGCCGATCTGATCCAGAAATTTGTGCCCGTGCCAAAACCCGCCGAGCGCAACATTGCCCTTGCCAAGGCACAGCAGATATTGTTGTCCCAAGGGATAACTGCGATTGCCGATATGGGCACGACGATGGAGGATTGGCAAAGCTATCGCCGGGCGGGCGATGATGGCTGGCTGCATATGCGGATATTTTCATATGCAGGCGGTATTGATAATATGGTTGCCATAGCCGGACCGCGACCAACTCCGTGGCTTTATGAAGACCGGCTGCGCCTTGGCGGGGTGAAGCTGTATCTGGACGGCGCCTTGGGCAGCAGGGGCGCGGCGCTCAAAGCACCCTATAGCGATGCGCCGAAGGAAAAAGGTCTGCTATTTCTGGCAAGCGCGGAGCTGCGCAATTTGATGGTTCGCGCGGCTATGGATGGTTTCCAACCCGCTGTCCACGCCATTGGCGACGCAGCCAATGCCGAGGTGATTGATGCGATCGAGGAGCTATCCGACACTTTCGCAGGCGACCGCCGCTGGCGTATAGAACACGTCCAGATTGTCGATCCCGCCGATCTACCCCGCCTTGGCCGGCATGGCATTATTTCGTCGATGCAACCGGTGCATCAGACTTCGGACCGGTTAATGGCGGAGGCGCGGCTTGGCGCAGGTCGCTTGGATGGGGCCTATGCGTGGCAGAGCATATTGAAAGCGGGCGGCAAGCTCGCATTTGGTAGCGACGTTCCGGTGGAATCGGCCAATCCTTTCGCTGGCATCGCCGCCGCTATTACCCGCGAAGATGCAAAGGGCGAACCTTTTGGTGGTTGGCGCCCGCAGGAAAGGGTAAGCCGCGAACAAGCGCTTGCAGGTTTTACCACAGGCGCGGCCTATGCTGCCTTTGCCGAAGGAAAGGTTGGACGGCTTGCCCCCGGTTACCGGGCGGACTTTATTCTTGTCGATACCGATCCGCTCCTCGCCAGCCCCGGTGATATTCGCAAAACCATTGTCGAAGAAAGCTGGGTGGGCGGACGGCCTGTTTACAAACGCAGCAAGCCCGGACGTCACTCATGCCAATGATGAAGAAGGCAGGGATGAACGGATTAAGGATAACAGCCGTTAAAGCCGATTAACCGCCGAAACTCACATTCAGGAAATCGGGCAAAGGGCCGTTCCAGCCATCATCTGTGCCATCATCGGCCATATGTTTGCCGGCGGCAGTTTTGGGTTTTTTAACCTTGGCTTTGCTGGCGGCTTTGCCCGTTTTCTGAACCGTATCTTTGGCGGGGCGGCCTTCTGGTTTTTTCGGTTCATGACCCGCTTTTGGTATTTCCGCTTTGCCGTCCTTATCGGTGGCACCGCGTTCCGCAAGCTGACCACCCATCCGTTCAATTTTGTGCCCGATCAGCTTTTCGATATTGGCTATCGCTTCTTCATCCGCCTTTGTTACAAAGGTGAATGCCTTGCCCTTTGCGCCCGCACGGCCCGTGCGGCCTATGCGGTGGACATAGTCATCGGGATGCCATGGCGCGTCATAGTTGAACACATGGCTGACGCCCTTAATATCCAGTCCGCGGGCCGCCACATCGGACGCGACGAGCAAGTTAATCTCACCCTTTTTGAACATATCCAGCTGCGCCTGACGGGTTGCCTGATCAATATCGCCGTGAATTTCTCCGGTCCGAAATCCGTCACGGGCAAGCGATTTGTTCAAATCACGCACGGTTGTTTTACGGTTGGAAAAGATAATGCCGGTTTCAACCTGTTCGGCAAGGAGTAGTTTTTTGAGCATATCGCGCTTTTTTTGCGGCGTGACATTGACAAGATGCTGTTCAATATTCTTGTTCGCAGTCGCGGGCCGGGCAACCTCGATATATTTGGGGCTGGTTAGGAATTTATCGGCCAGTTTTTTAATGGGGGGCGGCATGGTCGCGCTGAACAATAATGTTTGCCGCTGCGCGGGCAGTTTGGTGCAGATTTCCTCAATATCGGGAATGAAACCCATGTCGAGCATCCGATCTGCCTCATCAATGACAAGCAAGTCACAACCGGTCAGCAATATGTTGCCGCGGCCGAACAAATCCATAAGCCGCCCGGGCGTTGCGATCAGTACATCAACGCCTTTTTCAAGGGCCTTTACCTGATCACCCATCGACACCCCGCCGATCAGCAGCGCCATAGAAAGATTGCTGTATTTACCATATTTTTCGAAGTTTTCGGCCACCTGCGCCGCGAGTTCGCGGGTCGGTTCCAATATCAAGGAGCGCGGCATCCGCGCCCTTGCCCGGCCTTGCGCCAAAATGTCGATCATCGGCAGGACAAAAGATGCGGTTTTGCCAGTGCCGGTTTGCGCGATACCGATAATATCCTTCATCATCAACACCGGCGGTATCGCCTGTTCCTGAATAGGCGTCGGCTCGGTATAGCCCGCCTCTGTTACGGCACGCAATAACTCATCAGAAAGGCCGATGTCGGCAAATAGCATATAGGATTCCGGAAAATTGATTATTTGGCCGGGCGTGTCGCATCCGCCATAACCGGCCCCGCGCTTAGGGCATGATCGCCGCAAATGTCAAGGAAATAGCCAAGCAGGTTGCTTTGGCTTTGGTCAGATATGGGCGGAATTGGCGCGATTTGAAACCGTCTATTTCTTTGCGACGAGCAAACGGAATTTATCAATCTCGCACTTTGCCCCCGTTCGGGCGTGCATAATGTCGCGGTCCTCACACAAATTACCGTCGGCAGGCCGTTCCATATAGGCCCCTGCGTAAAATTCGCGCGATAGGCATCCATCACTTAAATAGGCGCGCACCAATGTGCCGTCGCGGGTCAGAAGTTCCAGATTTTCCTTACCGCCGCCGCCGCTGCGAAAACCGATAAATTGCGACATGGCATAGCATTTGCGGGCTTTTTTTTCCGAAAAACTATCCGAAGACGGCACTTTGCGGCCAAATGTGTCGCGGTTGTTGATCGGCGAAACGCGGATGATCACCCGGCTTTGCACGCGCACCTGAAAATAGCCATTGCCGGTTTCAATCTGCGGAATCATCTGACGACCCAGAAAGCTGATGCCTTCTTTGCCCTGTGCCGCCGCCGTTCCCGCCAATGCCCCAGCGGCTAAGCCCAAAAAGATGAGGAATTTCCGCAATCCGAATCCCATAAAATTCTTTATAGCGTCAGTTTTTACAGAATGCGATTGAACATGGCATGAATTTATATGCTATTATTCGCATTTGGGCCGCAAGCAAAAGGATAGCATGGAATTGATGACAGCTTCACCTGCCAATCAGCAGGCATTGGATGCCTTTCGCCGCTTGCTCGGGCCAAAGGGTTATAGCGATGATGCCGATGACCTGTCGCCATGGCTGACCGATTGGCGCGGCCGTTATACCGGGCGGGCGGCGGCGATGCTTTCGCCTAACAGCACACAGCAAGTGTCGGCGCTGGTCAAAATCGCCGCTGCGCATAAAATCGCGCTGGTGCCGCAGGGCGGTAATAGCGGCATGGTCGCAGGGGCGACGCCCGATGAAAGCGGCAAGGCCGTGCTTTTGTCGATGCGCCGGATGAACCGGATCATCGGCGTCGATCAGGGCGAGTGCACTGTCCGCTGCGAAGCGGGGGTCATCTTACACAATCTGCATGAGCTTGCAGCGCAGCACCGGCTGCGTTTCCCCCTGACATTAGGCGGCAAGGGATCGGCCACCATTGGCGGGTTGATTTCCACCAATGCAGGCGGAACACAGGTGCTGCGCCACGGGACGATGCGGGCGCTTGTCAACGGGATAGAAGCGGTGCTGCCCGACGGGTCAATTTATGACGGCCTATCCCCGCTGAAAAAAGACAATCGCGGCTATGATCTGAAACATTTGATGATAGGCGCAGAAGGCACGCTGGGTATAGTCACCGCCGCCAATTTGCAGCTGGTGCCCGGCTTGATTGACCGCTGCGTTATCTGGGCCGGGGTGAACAGCCCGCAGGAAGCATACCGTCTGCTCCTGTTCATGCAGGCCGGATTGCGCGGCCGTTTGGAAGGATTTGAGATATTGCCCAATAGAGCGTTGCACGCTGTATTGCGGCATATTGATGGAACAAGATCGCCGCTGACTAGCAGTCATCCGTGGCATATTTTGATGGAAATAGTGCAGGATGATCCCGCCACTCTGTCGCCGCAGACAATTGCCGAAGACTATATGGCGCAAGCGCTGGAACAGGGCTTGATCACAGACGCCGTCTGTTCGGCGAGCGAATCGCAAGCCGAAGCGTTCTGGAAAATCCGCGATTCGATTGCGAGGCGGAACGCGCCGAAGGTCCGGCTCTGCAACATGATATCAGCGTGCCTGTTGCCGATATGGCCCGCTTCATCACTGATGAAAGTCCGAAGATAGAAGCCGCTTTTCCTGGAACACAGATTGTCGCCTTTGGCCATTTGGGCGATGGCAATATCCATTTTCACGTCAAAGCGCCCAAGGGCGCGGACCCACAAAACTGGTATGGAGACAATATAGAAGCAATAAGCCGCGCCGTGTATGACCGCGTAACCGCCTATAAAGGGTCCATTTCGGCGGAACATGGCATCGGCCAATTAAAGGTCAAAGAATTGGCGCGTTTGGCGGATCCCGCACGGTTGTTGATGCTACGCGCTATCAAAAACGCGCTCGATCCGGACGATATAATGAACCCGGGCAAACTTGTTCCTCTTGCTTAGCGGGCATCACATCCTTAAAGCGAGCGGCAAATAGCTTTTTATTAACGGAGTTTTCAAATGGCAAGTGCAGCACAGCAGCAATCTCTTCCTTTATTCTATAAGGATCTGATTCCTTTGAACAGTAAGGAGCACGCCGATTGGAAAACCAAATCCATGGACGATGCAAAATTCATGGAAGGCCAACACGCCATTCCGCTGACTATCGAAGAATTTGTGTCGGCAGGACGCCATTTCCCGATCATTTTTTCGGATTCGGAAAATCCGGTTCCGCTGGTGCTGATGGGCTTGAATGAAGGCGTTAATATTTTCATGGATGACAATGCTAAGTTTACAAGTCCAGTCTATTTGCCCGCATATATCCGCCGCTATCCTTTCCTGCTTGCGCGGTTGAACCCCGAAAGCGAAGAATTGTCGCTGTGCTTTGATCCGACCAGCGAAGCCGTTGGCGAAATGAAAAAGGCCAAGGACGCACAGCCTTTGTTCGAAGACAGCAAGCCAACCGAAAATACGCAGAATATCCTGAAATTCTGCGAAGATTTTGAACAGGCCGGCGCCCGCACACAGGCGTTTATGGAAGAATTGATAAAGCTCGATCTGTTAATGGACGGTGAAGTTTCGATTACCCAAGCGGGCAATGACAAACCCTTTGTCTATCGCGGTTTCAAAATGGTCGATGAAGAAAAATTGCGCGATATGAACGGTGATAAACTGCGTAAGATCAACCAGAATGGTATGCTGCCGCTGATCCATGCGCATCTTTTCTCGCTGCAATTGATGCGCGATATATTTGCACAACAGGTTCAACAGGGTAAGATGCCGCAAGTGACGCAGGCACCGTCGGTTTAACAAATAGTCAGACCGGCCTGGTTCATGCCGTCGCCCGCTTTTGTTCAGAGGAGGTAGACGGCATGGGCAACGCAAACATTCGTAAATATTCCAAGGGGGCAATTGCCCTTCACTGGATCATCGCGGCCTTGGTGATTGCCAATATCGGCCTTGCCGAATTTACCGAGGATATGACACGCGAAGCACGCGGGCCTTTTATGGACGTGCACAAATCCTTTGGCATTTGTGTATTATTCCTGACTTTTTTGCGTATCGGCTGGCGCTGGACGCACAAAACGCCCCGCGCCGCCCGCA
>JAAURJ010000041.1 GCA_012032285.1 Sphingomonadales bacterium | reverse complement strand
GTATCGCCCGCGGGTCGCAGCGATCATCGCTTCCTGTGCGGACATCGTCCATCGACAAAATATGCCCGGTCGATTCAAAAAAGGGCATGGTTTGCGATGTCACACAATTGGCGGGCACATCCGCTGTCGCCCAGTTCCAGCGGGCTTGCAGGTGAGCCGGTCCTGTTCATCGGGGACCAGAAGCAACCCTGCCGGGCTATCGAAAATATCGGCGAGCGATTTGATTACCCGTTCATGGAAAGGCGCGGCTTCCTTACTCGGAAAACCGATCGTATCGGCAAATCGCATCCATTCGCTGCGATAATCATAGCGGTGCTGAAAGAAATTTTTGGCAATAATGACATTCAGCCAGGCACGAAACCGGCCCGATGGCAGAACCAAAAGTGCGGTGAGCGACATTCCGAAAATCAGCGTAATCTGAGCCAACCGGACATAAGTGCCGCCGACAAACTGGATCGCGGTTGCCAGCAATAGCATCCCCAACAAATAAGCGCCGATGGCAAGCAGGGACACCGATTGAAACGCCACCGAACGCGATAGACGCAACCGCCAATTGGCATTGCGTTTCATTGCCATGGCAAATACCGGCACGAGCAGCGCCATCGCTATTCCGCGCGTTGAAATCAGCTCCGCCGGTATCTGATCCGCCATATAGGCGATGGTGTAAAGGTTCAGGTCAAAAGTCCACATCGCCGCCAGCGCCGCCATCGGCAGGGCGATACCCCAACGGGCTTCGGGCGCGGATACGGTATAGAGATTATGTACCAACACCAATGCGCCGACAGCGAATATCATACGCAGCAGTAGCGCCGTCTGTATCGCCACCTTGGTCACAGGCACATCCACCGTAATCGTCGCGTTGAGCACATCAATCGCAGGCTGACACAAAAGAAGCACGGCCAGCACGATATAGATTCCATTGATCGTGCGCGGCTGTTTGCGCCCTTCCCCGCTGCGCAGCAGAAAGAACATAAAGCCAAGCCAAGCGCCATTGCGCATTGTTTCCAATGTTAGCGACGACATATCAGAAGGATCGGACATCACCGCCGCCGCGCCCCATGCCGAGGTTAAACCCAGCGCGATGATCAGCAAAATTTGCTGCCGGTTTTTCAGGCCATGTTTATGGAACAGCCAAATGGCGAGCGCCGCATATAAAAATCCGGTCGCCGAATGTCCCCAAAAACTTAGCAAGGCCAATAACGGATCCATCTCACCGTGCTCCATCCGGCCACAAAATAACACGCAAAGTTTGCAGCAGGATCAATATATCCAGAAATGGCGTATAATTTTTGGCATAATATAAATCATATTCCAGCTTCTGCCGGGCATCATCAATCGATGCGCCATAGGGATAATTGATCTGCGCCCAGCCGGTAATGCCGGGCTTTACCATATGGCGTTCGGCATAATAGCTTAGCTGGCCCTCTAAATCGGCTACAAATTCCGGCCGTTCGGGGCGCGGTCCGACAAAGCTCATTTCGCCTTTCAGCACATTCCATGTCTGCGGCAATTCATCAATGCGCACTTTGCGGATAAATTTGCCGATGCGGGTGATGCGCGGATCGTCCTGCGATGCCCAAACCGCCTTGCCGTCCAGTTCCGCATCGCTTCGCATCGAACGCAGTTTGTTGACATAATATGTTTGCCCGAAAAGCCCGACACGCTCTTGTCTGTAAATGGCCGGGCCTTTGCTTTCGAATTTAATAAAAAGCGCGAACAGCAATATAATCGGCGCGGTCAGCAATAGCAGCAACAGGCTCGCCAATATATCAAACAGCCGCTTTGCAATAGACGAAAGGCGGCGACCGGAGGAAAATCCGTCGGAAAAAATAAGCCAGCTCGGATTCACGCTGTCCAGATCGACCCGCCCGGTTTCGCGTTCGAAAAAGCTGGATAACTCGTTTACATGAACGCCGGTGGTTTTGATGCGCAGCAAATCGCCCAAAGGGATGGCATTGCGCCGTTCTTCCAGCGCCAGCACTACCTCGCTTGCGCCCATTTTGACGACAAAATCGGACAGATTATAAATCGCATCGCGGTTAATCGCTTCGGGGATGACACGTTTATTTTCGTTCATGGCGATATAGCCGACAACGATGAATCCCGAACCCTTTTTCTCCTCCAAATCCTTGATCCGCTGCGCTCTTTTGCCCGCGCCTAATATCAGCACGCGGCGCTTAAATGCTTCCGCCCCGATCAAGCTGCCCAATAGCGCACGGCTAAAAGCCAGATAGAAAAAAGCAAGGATCATGGCATAGAGCGAATTGGACCGCCAAAGGGTAATATCGGGCATCATAAAGCCCATGACCGACTGAAAAATCACACCCAGCGATACCGCAACCAAAAGCCGCGCGACCGAAAAACGAAGTGATTGCAGCGCTTCGGGGCTATAGACGCCAACAGCCATCGCCGCGACCTGCACCGATCCTGCGAAAATAGCCAACGCCCAGAAACGTGTGCCGATATAATCGACCTCCATACCGATCTGCCGCGCCCGGATGACCCAGGCGGTTTCCGCCGCCGCGATCAACAACACAATATCCACCATCGCCAGAAACAGGACAGCGTAGGGAATATAATGTTTGAACAGCCTGACCACGTGAATGAAGCCTCAATCTAATTGAACACCTGCTTTACAGCCAAAAGGTAAAGTGTCGGTTAAATTTACACTTCATGACAGCTTTCTGAAATATATAACAATATTACCGGCTTGCCACTGACAGTGGATGGTATAAGTAAGCGGTCAATGTAATAGGAGCGTAACAGTTGAAAATCACACCAGTCATCCTTTCGGGCGGCGGCGGCACTCGGCTTTGGCCGATGTCACGGCCGGAACAGCCCAAACAGTTTCTCGCACTGACCGGACAAAGCACGATGTTCCAGATGACACTTGCGCGGTGCCGTGATGACGCCCTGTTCGCCCCGCCCATCATTATCGCCGGTGCCGCACATACCGGCCTTATCGATCAACAACTGAGCGAAATCGCGGTAACACAGGCGCAGATTATCCTCGAACCCTGCGCCCGCAACACCGCGCCTGCCATTGCGCTCGCCGCGCTGGCTTGCAAAAACCCTGATACCGCAATGCTGGTCATGCCAAGCGATCATATCATCGGCGATGTTGCCGCTTTACATGCTGCGATTGCCGCCGCCTTGCCAGTGGTAGAGCAAGGATGGATGACGACATTCGGTATCACCCCGACCCACGCCGAAACCGGTTTTGGCTATATCCAGACGGGCGATGCGATTGCCCCTGGCATTCACAAAGTCGCCCGTTTCACCGAAAAGCCGGATGCCGAACGCGCCGCTCGGATGATTGCAGGCGGCGACCATTTGTGGAATGGCGGCATATTCCTCTTCCGCGCAGGCACCTATCTCGACGCGCTTGAGCAATTTGCCCCTGCCATACTGGAAAGCGCCCGCGCCGCCATCGAAACCGCGGAACACAGCGGCAACCGGATTCATGCCGGCAAAGCCGCCTTTGAACATTGCCCGGCCGACAGCATAGACTATGCCGTCATGGAAAAAGCGGAAAAGGTCGCGCTAGTCCCCGTCTCCATGGGTTGGTCCGATGTGGGCAGCTGGGATGCGCTTTATGATCTCGGCTTTGGTTCTGCGGCATCCCATGTCAACGAATTGGACGGGCAAGGCAATTTGATATTAAGCGACGGCATCCGCATCCATACAGCGGGGCTTAATGACATGATCATTGTGGCCAGCGGCCAAGATGTCCTAATCATCCCGCGCGGAAAATCACAGCGTGTTAAAGAGATTGTTGAAGGGTTGAAAAAGCCATAAGCGCCTAGCATTGGCAAGCTGCCTTGCGTCCCCATCGGTAATATAGCCGGTCAATCGCCAACAAATTCAAAAGCCGTCAGCCCTCGTTGATATTCGTTGAAGCTGAGCACCCGGCCCAGTGGCGGGGCGCTGCGCTGCGGGCATTGGGGGCGGGTGCAATTGGCACAGCCAAGCCCGATTTGCGCCGCCGCACCGCTTTTTAAGTCAATGCCCCGCGTCGCCGCCAATGCTACCGCCATGGATGCGTCCAGCCCCAGCGCAATGGCAAATTCCGCCTCACCATTTTGCGGACGGACGGTTTTGGCGATGGTGAACCAGCGGCTGTCATCCTCCAACTGCGCCAATTGTGTCACGATCCGTCCGCCTGCATCAAAGGCGTTATGCACGGCCCATATCGGGCAGCGGCCATCGGTTTCGGCGAGCGCCGCGCCGCTGGCTCCGGCATAACGTTTGCTGCTTTGCCCCGCCCGGTCGATGCGGATCATGAAGAAAGGCAGGCCGCGTGCGCCGACGCGCTGCATCGTGGTCAACCGGTGCGCGACCTGTTCAAAACTCGCGCCGAACCGGGCGCAGAGCAAATTCACATCATAGCTGGTTGCCTCACACGCCCGCAAAAACGGGCATAGGGCATCATCACCGCCGCCGCAAAATAACCGCATAAATGTCGGTGATAGAGCTTTTCGCTCGCCCGCTCGCTAAAATCCGCACCTTTAACCAGCGCCGCAATCTGGTCACCAGCCTCCAGCTCCGCCAGTTGATAGGCGGCGGCAAAGCTGCGGCTGGCCGGGTCGAGCGTTTCGGATAGCTGCAATTGCCGCGCGTGCAGATCCAATCGGCGCAGCGCATCAGGCAGGACATCGACCGGCAATATCCGGATAGACAGCCGGTGGCGGGTACGCAGCCGGTCGGTAATCGCACCATAAAGGTCGGGGCTGGCCAATCGCAGTTCATCGGCGAGCAATTCGGCCTGCGAATCCAGATCGGCAAAATGGTTGCGCCATTTTTCAATCGCTTCACGGACCGGGGCGATGGTATCATTGCCGCTGCGCAGCGCCTCTCCCCCGTCGCCGCTTGCCAAACGGTCAAAAACACGGGCAAAGGCTTCGGCGGCGTCGGGGGCGGCGGAAATCCAATCCTCAATCTGGGTACGGTCCACCGACAGACCGGCAAACAGGGGATCGGCAAGACGCCGCCTGATCGCTTCGGCTCCGCCGCCCGGAGATGCCCCGGTCAGCGTGCGAGCATCAAAATCAAACCGTTCTGCCAACCGCACCATGATCGGCGCGGTCAGTGGACGTTGGTTGCGTTCAATAAGGTTCAGATAGCTGGCCGAAATGCCGAGCGCCTCGGCCATGGCAACCTGCGTCAACCCACTGGCGCGGCGAATCCGGCGCACCGCGTGCCCGGCGAATAGTTTTTGATCGGCCATGATCCTTTTTGTCATATTATTTACAATATTACAACATTATTCGCATTTTTACGACGTTATAACAACAAACTTTACAAAATTGATTCGCCTCTTGGTGTAAACTTTGTCAACTTAGCGCTTAGAAACAGCGTTGATCTGAAAAATCAGTAACAGCGCATTTTTTAAGGAAAGGCCAAAGCCATGACATATCAGCACAAGCTCCCACCGCTGGCAGGCTCCCTCAGCTATGCCGACGAAACCGATACTGTAAAACAGCTTATCGGCAATCATGATGGCAAATGGGCCGGGATTGACGCCGAAGCAGTCGCCCGGATGCGCCTGCAAAACCGTTTCCGCACCGGGCTTGACATCGCCCGTTACACCGCCGCAATCATGCGCGAGGATATGGCCGCCTATGACGCTGATCCTGCGCTCTACACCCAATCCTTGGGTTGCTGGCACGGCTTTATCGCGCAGCAGAAGATGATCTCGATCAAAAAGCATTTTGGCAGCACAAAGCGCCGCTATCTCTATCTTTCCGGATGGATGGTCGCCGCCCTGCGTAGCGAATTTGGACCGCTGCCCGATCAATCCATGCACGAAAAGACAAGCGTGCCTGCGCTGATTGAGGAGCTTTACACCTTCTTGCGCCAGGCCGATGCCCGCGAGCTGGGGATGCTGTTCCGGCAAATGGATACCGCCCGTGCGGCTGGTGACAGCGTCAAGGAGCAGGAATTGCTTCAGGCGGCTGAAAACCACCAAACCCATGTTGTGCCGATCATCGCCGATATTGATGCCGGTTTTGGCAATGCAGAAGCCACCTATTTGCTCGCCAAGAAAATGATCGAGGCAGGCGCCTGCGCCCTCCAGATTGAAAATCAGGTTTCGGATGAGAAACAATGCGGTCACCAGGACGGCAAAGTCACCGTCCCGCATGAGGATTTCATCCAGAAAATCCGCGCTTGCCGCTATGCCTTTTTGGAACTGGGCGTCGATGACGGTATCATTGTCACCCGCACGGACTCGCTGGGTGCGGGGCTGACCAAACAGATTGCAGTATCCACCCAGCCGGGTGATATAGGCGATCAATATAACAGCTTCCTTGATTGTGAAGAAATCGATCCCGCCACCGCCCGCAACGGTGATGTTGTGATTAACAGGGACGGCAAGTTGATGCGGCCAAAGCGGTTGCCATCGGGTCTGTTCCAATTCCGCGAAGGCACAGGGGCAGACCGCTGTGTTCTCGATAGCATTACCAGCCTGCAAAATGGTGCGGACCTGCTATGGATCGAAACCGAAAAGCCTCATGTCGAGCAGATTGCAAGCATGATGGACCGTATCCGCGAAACTGTGCCGAACGCAAAACTGGTCTATAACAACTCACCCAGCTTCAACTGGACGCTGAATTTCCGTCAGCAAGTCTATGACGCGATGGTGAAGGAAGGCAAAGACGTATCCGCCTATAACCGTGATGATTTGATGAGCGTCGATTATGATGGCACCGAACTGGCCAATATCGCCGATGAACGTATCCGCACATTCCAAGCGGATGGCGCGAAACGGGCGGGTATTTTCCACCATCTGATCACTTTGCCCACCTATCATACTGCCGCGCTGTCCACCGACAATCTGGCGAAGGAATATTTCGGTGACGCGGGAATGCTCGGCTATGTTTTGAACGTGCAGCGTCAGGAAATCCGCCAAGGCATTGCCTGCGTCAAACATCAAAATATGTCGGGCAGCGACATTGGCGATGACCATAAGGAATATTTCGCCGGGGAAGCCGCATTGAAAGCGGGCGGTGCCAATAACACGATGAATCAATTTGGATGATTAACTTAAACAAGGAGAAGACAAATGGCTGAACCAACCCGGGCCCGTGCGGTCCTTTCCACCGAAGATTTGACCCTGTTGCGCCAAGCAGTTTTGAGCCACCTGCAGGAGATCAAAGATACACCCGAATCCGTGAAATTTGCCCGCCTGTACCACCGCTTGGGTAGCGCAGGCGGCAAATAACCCCGCATCAAAATTCGAGTTTTCCTGGGGAGGAAAATAACTAAGGCCGGGGCAGAGATGCTCCGGCCTTTTTTTGGGGATAGTCTTTACAGGGCCGACTTCAAGATTTGTTAACGACAATTTGATACCAATTCCGCCGAAACAATACATCCGTCACCCGAAAGGCCCGATTACCATGGATAATATACTGAAAATGGTCGTTGTTATTCTTGGACTTACCGGCATACTTGCCTTCATTGTGCCCAGCGCAGTGCCAACAGACAATAAGGCAGAAGCGCCCGTAAATGGAGAGGCGACACCGGCTGGCGTCAAAATGGATAAGGACGGCAATGTGATCGAAGCCGCCCAGCCAGCAGAGCCTCCGCAAGATGCCGAAGAGGCGATCGACGATTTTGATGATTTCGGAGCGCCTATGATGGATACCAGTCCGATCAATGATTTAGGCGGATCGGCAGCCGCCAGCCCGCAAGACACAGGCGCTTCAGAAGCCGTAAACGCCGAGCAGCAAAGCGTCGCCGCAACGCCCATACCGCAAGCAGCACGGGTTCCGGGCACACCGGCCAAAAAGCAGGATATTCAAGGCGGGCTTTCTCTGACCAATTGACGGTGGCATTATTGGGTCAGGACTTTATGAGCGCCTTATTTGGGCATTAATTGCATCGCCGATGCGGCCAGTGCCTCGGCTCCTGTCGAAATCACCTTTTCCGCATCCGGTGCCCAAAAAGGCGAATGCAGCGATGGCAGCGACTTGCCGCTTTTCTTTGCCGCGTCAAACTGTGCCTGCGGCACACCGCCGACCCAAAAAATCAGGCTTTCGATATTCTCCTTGTCCGCGCGGTAATATTGGCTGAAATCCTCACCCCCCATCACCGGCGGCGTTTGCATAACGCGCTTTGGCCCAAAACGCTCAATGAACATATCAGCCAAAAGAGCCGTTAATTCTGCTGTATTATAGGTCGCGGGGGTAAACTCATCTTCGGCTATGCTCACCACCGGCATCAGGTCTTCGGGCACACCCGCCGCTATTGCTTCGCCTTTGGCAATGCGCCTTATCCCGTCGAGCAGTTTTTTGCGCGTTTCATCGGAATAGCTGCGTACCGTCAACAGAAGCTTCGCCTCATCGGGGATGATATTATGCTTGGCTCCGGCATGGAAACTGCCCACGGTGACCACAGCCGCGTCTTGCGGATCAACCTCTCGGCTGACCAGTTGCTGCAAGGAGGTTACAATCCGGCTGGCCAGTAAAATCGGGTCTTTGGTGGTTTGCGGATAAGCTCCGTGCCCGCCTACGCCCTTTACCGTTATGTCCACGCTATCGACATTGGCGAGCGCATAGCCCGATGAATAGCCGATCATCCCGGCGGGAAATTGCGCCGCATCGTGAAATCCAATTACATAATCGGGCTTTGGGAATCGGCTATAAAGGCCATCGTTCAGCATCGCTTTTGCCCCCGCGCCTATTTCTTCTGCGGGTTGCAATATCATCACTAAAGTCCCCGACCATTTATCCTTATTGGCGGCCAATTGTCGGGCCGCACCGACCCAGCCCGCCATATGCGTATCATGGCCGCAAGCGTGCATGATCCCGGTTTCAACGCCCGCCTTGCTGGTTCCGCGGGCCTTAGAGGCAAAGGGGAGTCCTGTTTGTTCATCTACCGGAAGACCATCCATATCCGCACGCAGCATGACAACCGGGCCTTTTCCATTTTTCATCACTGCGACAACGCCGGTTTGCCCGACCTTTTCGGTCACTTCAAAGCCCAAGGACCGAGCCTCCGCAGCCAATTTGGCGGCGGTACGAAATTCCTGAAAACTAAGCTCAGGGTTGGCGTGCAGATCGCGGTAAAGCTCCATCAGCGAGGGCATATCCTGAACTATCGCCTCGCGAAGCGTATCTGCCTCAGCGGGATGTGACAGCCCCCCAGAAATCAGTGCCGAAAGCGAAACCGCCAATAATTTTCTCATTTGAAGCTCCCCAATTTGCTTGACCCCATCATGCCGTCAAAATGGCCGGAGTCAATGGAACAGCTTATTGCGCGGTCCAACCGCCATCAACGGACAGGTTGCTGCCAGTAATCGCGCTCGCCTCTTCCCGGCATAAAAACAGCGCGAGCGCAGCGACTTGTTCGATTGAAACAAACTGCTTCTGTGGCTGTTTATCAAGCAGAACATCGTTGATCACCTGATCCCGGGTCATCCCCCGCGCTTTCATGGTATCGGGAATTTGCCCTTCAACCAAAGGCGTCCAGACATAGCCTGGGCAAATAGTATTGGCCGTAATACCTTGTGTTGCGACCTCCAAAGCAATTGTTTTGGTCAAGCCCGATACGCCATGCTTTGCGGCATTATAGGCGGCTTTATAGGGTGATGCGACCAAACTGTGCATCGATCCTGTATTGATGATCCGCCCCCATGCCTTTGCCTTCATATGCGGTAGGGCGGCGGCGCTGGTATGGAAAGTTGACGATAGGATAATCGCCAAAATCGCGTCCCATTTCTCTTCGGGAAATTCGTCCACGGGTGCAACATATTGTATCCCGGCATTGTTGATCACAATATCCGGCCCGCCTAATTCGGCATGGCAAAGAGCGACCATATCGCGGATTTCAGATGGCTTTCTCATGTCCGCCGGGCAATATACTGCACCCGCCCCGCTGCTTTTGGAAAGATCGGCGACATAGCCGTCAATTTCGGCGGAATCCCCAAAACCGTTGATCATAACGGCCGCGCCCTCCGCCGCCAATGCCCGGGCATAGCCCAAACCAATACCGGATGTGGAACCGGTGACCAGCGCCGTTTTGCCTTTGAGGAACATGGGAAAAATATCCTTTCACATTGGGACAAATATCATATCCTTATCCCTTGCGCTTTTTCGATAAAACCGCAATGCTTGGTAGCAACTATTTCGGAGGGTTGGGCCAATGCGCCTTGATGATTTTGATGACGGTATCCGGGTTGAGGACCAAAGGGGCGGCAATTATGGCCGAGGCGGCGGCTTTGGCGGTGGCGGTTTAATCTCTTTGTTATTCGGTATTATACCTCTTCTCATGGGCCGTAAATTAGGCTGCGGTACGATTGCGATATTGGCGGTTTTGGGTTTCCTGTTCTTTTCCGGCGGCGGCCTGCAACTGGGCGGTGTGGACGGAGGGTCTGGACAAAGCGCACAGCAGGGCGGATCAACGCTTGCTGAAAGCTGCACAATCGACGCGGCCAGCAAAGAGGCGTGCAATACGCTCTCCTCGCTGGACAAGACATGGGCTGGCCTGGTTCAGGGTTATGAACGGCCCAAGCTGGTTTTTTACAGCAATAGCGGCCAATCAGGCTGCGGCGCGGCGCAATCGCAAATGGGGCCATTTTATTGCCCCACCGACAATGGCGTCTATCTTGACACCAGTTTTTTCCGGCAAATGGAGCAGCAATTGGGCGCAAAGGGCGACTTCGCCCGCGCCTATGTCATCGCGCATGAGGTTGGCCACCATATCCAGAATATTACCGGTCGCGCAAACCAAGTGCGCCAAGCCCAATCACGAGTTAATCAGGCGCAGGGCAATGCCCTGCAAGTGCGGATGGAGTTGGAGGCCGATTGTTTCGCAGGGGTTTGGGCTGCGCGGAATAAGGACAGGATCGAAGCCGGCGATTTGGAGGAAGGCATGACCGCCGCCGCCTCCATTGGCGACGACACGTTAATGCGCAATGCAGGGCAGCGGCCAGTGGAAAGCGCCTTTACCCATGGCACATCGGAGCAGCGTATGCGCTGGCTTCGCAAAGGGCTTGAAACTGGCAACCCCCGTGCCTGCGATACTTTCACCGGGCCGGTTTAAGGGCGCCTGAATTGCGGCTTTCAAATTGCCATAATGTTGCCGATTTCCGGCGGCTGGCGAAATCGCGCCTGCCCTCCCCCATTTTCCATTATATAGACGGGGCGGCGGATGATGAGATTACCAAAAGACGCAATAGCAGTGCCTTTGATCAATGCGATCTGGTGCCCAACATCCTCGCAGGCGTAGCCGATATTGATATGACTGCCACCGTGATGGGCCGCAAAATTAACCTGCCCCTGATGCTGTCACCAACCGCCTTGCAACGTCTATTCCATTGGCAGGGTGAACGCGCCGTCGCCCGCACCGCGCAGGATCTGGGCACATGGTTCGGGATCAGCTCACTCGCCACGGTCAGTATAGAGGAAATCGGCGAAACCATCCGTTCGCCCAAAATGTTCCAACTTTATATCCATAAAGACAAAGGGCTGAACGCATCAATGATCGAACGCTGTAAAGCCGCGAAATTTGATTGCATTGCGCTCACCGTTGATACCATCGTCGCGGGGAACCGGGAAAGATGCAAGCGCACCGGATTTACCTCCCCGCCGCGCTTCACGCCCGCCTCTATCTTAAGCTATGCCGCGCATCCGGGGTGGACGCTCAATTATCTTTGCCGTGAAAAATTCGCGCTTCCCAATCTTGATACCCATGTTGATGCCGGTACCAATGTGGCGGTATCGGTGGCGGATTATTTCAACACCATGTTGGATCAGAACATGGACTGGAAAATGGCGGAAAAAATCCGGTCTGATTGGGGCGGCGAATTCTGTCTGAAAGGCATTATGTCGGCCGAAGACGCACGCCGCGCGGTTGATATCGGGGCGAGCGCAATCATGGTCAGCAACCATGGCGGGCGGCAATTGGATGGTTCGCGTAGCCCGTTTGACCAGATATCGGAAATCGCCGATGCTGTGGGCGGACAGATTGACATTATCTGCGATGGCGGCGTCCGCCGGGGCAACCATGTCTTAAAAGCGCTCGCCGCCGGAGCAACGGCTTGCTCCGGCGGACGGCTTTATCTTTATGCGCTGGCGGCTGCGGGGGAGGCGGGCGTCCGGCGCATAACGGGTCAATTGCGGGACGAGATCGAACGCGACATGAAACTCATGGGCGTTCGATCCGTTAGCGAACTTAACCGTTCGATGTTACGGTGGCGCTAGGTTTGGCGGGTGTCTGCGTATCTGCAGAATGATCCCCTTCCCGGCTTAATCCGCTCCAGTCGATTGCCCGTGTCGCCCACATGACCAGCGCCAGCGCAACAAAGAGCAGCACCGATCCGATAATCAGCGAATAAGCCTCCAGATTGAGCAGCACGTAGAGCGTTGCATAAAGGCCGGTTAGCAACCCGCCAATCACCCGCGCCCGCAGCCAGCTTTTCAGCACCGCCGCCGAATATGCAGTGAGCAAGCCTGTAATCGCACCAGCCGCCAGCAAATAAGCCCACATGAAACCAATCACCTCTGCAAAGGCAAGCAACAGCACAAAGAACAGCACAAGTCCGGTTCCGGTCAGCAGATATTCCGCCGCCGCAACCCGTGCACCCGCCACCAAATCAAACATCAGAAACGCCAGAAAGGTAAAGCCGATGAACAAAAACCCATATTTCACGCTGCGGTCCACCTGACTATAAAGATTAACCGGCTCGATAAGGGAGATAACCGCGGATTGGCTAACACCGGGTTCGGCAGATCGGCTAGTGGAGCTGTAAGGATAGTCTTTATAAACGGCCATGGGCGCTTGCGGATCTTCGGTCATAACCAAGGCCTGACCCAAAGCCAGATTGCTGATTTCATGGACCGAGTTAAAACCGTCTTTACGCACATTGCGCTCTTTGGGCAGGAAATCGCCATCGAAACTGGGACTAGACCATTTTGAATGGACGGTCCATTTGGACTGGCCGCGCGGGGCACCAGTGTCAAATTTTTGTTCCCGCGTATTGCATAGTCATATTTGACCGTCAGCGGCTTTGTGCCGTCCCAGTTTACAAAGGCGAAGAACCCGGAGTTCTGTGTTGCGTTCAATCCCTTGCCTGGCTGCAACTGAGTCACCACACCGTCAATACTGACCTTGCTGCTCGCTTGCAGGCCGCGGGAATCGGAAATGCCAAAGCGCAACTCCGCGCTTTCCAGTTTCAATTGCGCCCGCTTAATCCCGTAGCGGTCAAAATCGGCAGGAAAAGCAAATGTCGCCTTGCCGTCATTCGCCGCTTCAAACAAAACGCTTTCATAAATGGAGCGTTTCAGCTTTTTCGGCTTTATCTCTGTAGTCAGGTCGTTTTGTTCCGGCGACAGATATAATTCGCGCACCGTTTGAACCGCTCGCGTTACGTCTTTGCCATTTTGTGTCACCGTTTCTACAGTTTCACTGGTGTAGGGAATGACAAGCACCGGTCCAATTATTGTCTGCGGCCCGCCCCACCCTGCGGCGATTGATTCCTGAGCTGTTTTGGATTGCTCCTGCCGGTCCCAGCTAAGCAGATACACCGCCGCAAGCGGCACAGCGAGCAAAAAAGCGATAAAGCCGGTTAGGAACAATTTGAACCCCGGCGATCTTTCCCGTTTCATTGATATTCTCCCATTTGTGGAAACTATGGGAGTCATAAACAAGAAAGGCAGCATAGCCCAATGTACATTGCGTGCCTTTGATGTGCAGAAATTGTGCAGATGTTTTGGAATTGGCTGTGACGCAATTTTGAGTGGGACGAGACTAACTTATATATTTGATAACAAACAATAATAATTAAGGCAACCTAAAAGTGTGTAAGGTTTTGTGTAAGTTTTTGCCTATTTCACGCTCCGATTACAGCAGGTAAAGTCTCCTCTTCGCGCCGATGCACAAGCGCATAAAGCGCCGGGAGTATAAGCAGCGTCAAAATAGTTGAGGAAATGATCCCTCCGATTACCACTGTTGCTAGTGGCCGCTGAACTTCTGATCCCGCCCCGACATTAAATGCCATCGGAACAAAACCCAGCGACGCAACAAGCGCAGTCATCATAACCGGGCGCAACCTGGTCAGAGCGCCCTCTCGTATAGCTTCCATCAGATCGCTACCGCGTTCACGCAAATCCTTGATAAAGGAGAGCATCACAACGCCGTTGAGAACGGCAACGCCGGACAATGCGATGAAACCAACACCAGCTGAAATTGACAAAGGAATGTCGCGTAATGCCAATGCTGCTACGCCGCCCGTTAAGGCCAATGGAACGCCGGAAAACACGATTGCTGCATCTTTGACGCTGCGAAATAACGTAAAGAGCAATCCGAAAATAAGCAGTAGAACCAGAGGGACAACAATTTGCAGCCGGGTTGTTGCTGACTGAAGCTGTTCGAATGTGCCGCCATATTCGACATAATAGCCCGTTGGAAGTTCAACTTCCGAGGCTACTGTTTCACGAAGTTCGTCAACGAACGAACCAAGGTCGCGTTCGCGTACGTTAGCGGTAATGACCGCGCGGCGCTTGCCATTTTCGCGGCTGACCTGATTAGGACCAGGAGCAAGCGATATATCCGCTATTTCCGCCAGTGGAACCGATCCGCCGTTTGCAAGCGCGATTGGAAGATTGCCAATTGCGGCAAGATCAGTGCGTAGTTCTTCTGGTAGCCGAACGACCACAGGGAAGCGCTGATCACCTTCAAACAACTCCCCTGCCTGGGTGCCTCCGGTCGCAGTCGAAACCGCGTCCTGAACATCGGTCATGTTGACACCATATCTCGCGAGCATGTCGCGCTTTGGCAAAACGGAAAGCATAGGAAGGCCGGTTATCTGTTCCAGCTTCACATCTTCTGCCCCCGCTATGGAAGCGGCAACATCATTGATCTGCTCCCCGCTTTTGAGCAACTGGTCTAGATCATCGCCATAAAGTTTAATCGCAACATCGGCGCGAACGCCTGCAATCAATTCGTTCATACGCATCTGAACCGGCTGAGTGAATTCGTAATTGTTGCCGGGAATCAGATTCACTGCTTCATTAAGTTCGGCGACCAGTTCGTCTCGTGTTTTGCGCGGGTCAGGCCATTCACTGCGGTCTTTAAGCATGATAAAATTATCCGCGACGGACGGCGGCATGGGATCTGATGCGATGTCAGCGGTGCCAATCTTGGCAAATACGCGCTCAACCTCCGGAAACTTTCTTATGCGCGCTTCAAGCGCTTCCTGCATCTCGACAGCTTGGCCAAGGCCCGTTCCGGGAATACGCAAAGCGTGCATGGCAATGTCACCCTCGTCCAGATTAGGAATAAATTCGCTACCCAATCTGGTTGCTCCAAATCCCGAGACTAGGACGAGCAATAATGCGCCAGCAACAGCCAGTTTGGGCCAAGCGAGCGCGCGATCAAGCAACGGTTGATAACCGTTGCCCAGATTGCGCATCAGCCAATTTTCTTTTTCCTCGACTTTGCCGGTAACAAATTGGGCCACCGCAACTGGGACAAGCGTTAGCGACAGGATAAGCGCAGCGGTCAGCGCCAGCACCACTGTAATCGCCATTGGATGGAAAGTTTTGCCTTCAATGCCATCGAGTGCGAAGATCGGCAGGTAAACCGCAGTAATAATTACGATGCCGAATATACTGGGCTTGATGACCTCTGCGCTCGCCGAGGCCACAAGGCCAAACCGTTCGTCGCGTTCCAACAATCTGCCTAAACGGTGCTGGGCTTCGCCAAGCCGCCGTAGGCAATTCTCGACAATGATCACTGCACCATCAACGATCAGACCAAAATCAAGCGCGCCTAGGCTCATCAAATTGGCAGAAGTTCGGGTCTGGAGCATCCCTGTGAGCGTCATCAACATGGCAACGGGAATGACCGCAGCTGTAATCAAAGCTGCGCGAAAATTACCGAGCAACAAAAACAGGACAACAATAACGAGCAATGCGCCTTCTGCGAGATTCTTCTCAACCGTAGCGATTGTGCGGTCCACCAGTTCGGTCCGGTCGTAAAGCGGGTGTGCAATCACGCCTGCCGGTAGCGACTTGGTTGCTTGCTGCAGTTTCTCCGCAGCCGCCTGAGCAACGATGCTCGGGTTTTCACCGGTACGCATAAAGATCGTGCCAAGCACAATTTCTTTGCCATTTTCCGTTGCTGCGCCGGTGCGTAGTTCAGAGCCAATGCTTACTTCGGCCACATCACCAATGCGGATCGGCACACCGCCACGCGTCGCAAGGATGATCTGCGACAAATCCTGCTCGCCTGATGCCTGTCCGGGAACCCGGATCAATATTTGTTCGCCGCCCCGCTCGACATAACCTGCGCCGCGATTTGTGTTGTTCTTTTCCAATGCCTCCACGACATCATTGAGCGAAAGGTCCAACGATGCGAGATAAGTTGGGTTTGGCGTGATATGATATTGACGCTCATAACCGCCGATAGTGTTGACCTCTGCGACGCCCGGTATCGTGCGCATCTGCGGTCGGACAACCCAATCGGAAAGCGTGCGCAGATCTTCTGCCGTATAGGAACTGCCATCGGCTTTCGTGGCTCCGGGCTTGGGTTCGATGGCGAACATAAAGATTTCGCCAAGACCCGTCGCAATCGGCCCCATCTGCGGCTCGATAGCAGGCGGTAACTGCGACTTCACCGATTGGATGCGTTCGGCCACTTGCTGACGGGCAAAATATATGTCGGTGCCGTCTTCGAATACGACTGTTACCTGGCTCAAACCATAGCGCGAGATTGAGCGGGTGTAGGAAAGGCCCGGAACACCAGCAATTGCAGTTTCGATAGGAAAGGTAATTCGCTGTTCTGATTCAAGCGGCGAATAGCCTTCGGCCTCGGTATTGATCTGCACTTGGACATTGGTGATGTCGGGCACGGCATCAATGGGAAGACGCAGCGCGCTCCACACGCCAAGCGCGCAAAGGAGCAGGACGGTGGCAAAAACGAACCAGCGCTGGCGAATGGAAAAACCGATGATACGGGCAAGCATGCTTTAGTTCCTCCCGATCAATGGTCGTGGCTCGCGCCGGACTTTTCGATGTCGGCACGGACGAGGAAAGAACCTTTGGCGACATAGGGCGTGCCGACTTCCAGTCCGCCCAATATTTCCGTCCATTCTGGCGAGGAGCGGCCTAGCTGGAGCATGCGCACCTCATAATCCTGCCCGTAATTGGCAAAGACGACCTTGAAATCACGAAACGGCTGAATGGCCTCGGTTTTCACCGCAAGCGGGACATTGACCGCATTGATAACCACCCGCCCTCGCAGCGCCATACCGGGGCGTAGCGCTCTGGTGCGATTGGGAATATTCGCGCGCATGAGGGCTGTTCCCGCCTGCTGGTTTCCTTCAGGCAGGTAATCACCAAGCGTAGTCTGCGCGATGGGCTTTCCGTCTTGTGTTTCAACCATGATCCTCATGCCGGGACGGATGGCGCCCAAATCTTTCGGGAAAATATTGAACACCACTGTGGTCTGCGCCGGATCAGTAATGACATAAAGCGGCCGGTCGCCAGTAACATCGCCGGGATTGCCATTGCGTTCGGCAATGACACCGCTCGCGGTTGAATAAACAGGATAGGTTTGCAGACTCTCGCTGGATTCGATCCGGGCAATCAATTGACCGCGTTTTACAGCATCGCCCACATTTTTTGCTACCGAGACGATCCGCCCTGGAAACTGGCCTCTAATCTCTGAACGTCCGGTGACGGCAAGTTCCACCGTGCCATAGAGCTCGCGCGTATCGCCGATGGTGGCAGGGCCAGCAGTCATAATTTCGATACCGCCTGCTTTTGCTGCATCAGCGGTTATTCTGGTGCGGCCTTCTGGACTGGAATATTTCCAGACATGCCGCTTGCCGTTTTCGGAAGCGACCACTTCGACATCGAAGCTGTGCGGTTCTGTAACGACGCCTTGTCCCAAGAGATATTCACCATCGGGTTTGAAAGCAAATTTATCAACTACGCCGCCTAAGCGCTTTAAGGTGATAGAGAGTTTCACTGATTTTGGATCAACCGGCTTGCCATCTCGGCTTGCATAGACCCGGAATTGCGGGTCTTGACCTTCTTCGAAAATAGCCACTTCGACGGCAAAATCTCCGTCCGTCAACAATCTTCCACCATTAGGACCCTTAGCCGCCTCTTCGCCTTCACCGTGTCCTTCTTCAGTGTGTTCACCGTTTTCGGAAGTGCCGCAAGCCGATAGACTTAATGGTAATGCTAGCGCCATAATGGCGGTTATGATCAGTTTCTTCATTGGATAAACTCCTCCGCTGCGGAAACGTCAAAGCGTCCGGTCAGGCGGTCAATTTCGGGTTGCAGGTCGCGGTAGCGGTTCATTGCGTCGAGCCAACTTTCCTGCGCTGCAACGATGGCGTTTGAAGCATCTTCGATATCTGAAAAACGGAAGCCACCGCGATTATAGCCCTCGCGCACCTGCTCCAGCGTCCTCACGGTCTTTGGATAAACATCCGCAATGATACCGTTTGCCCGCGTGAGCGCTGCATCTGAATCAGCGCGCAGCGAAGCCAGACGTCGCAGCCTTGCAAGACGGTCAGCCTCGGCCAAAAATTCCGTTTGCCGCCGCTCGGCCTGTGCGCGATCGATATTGCCTTGGTTCTTGTCAAAACGACCGAGCGGAATTGAGATTCCTACAACCGCCGCGACGTCATCGGTATCGCGCAGATACCGCAATCCGCCACTAATCGTGTAATCCTGTGTTGCTCGTGTTTGTTCGACCACGACGGCAGAGCGGGAGCGATCAATTGCGGCCTCGGCAACGGCCGTGTCTGCATCCGCTAGACCTAAAGTTTCTGAACTTTGTTGATTCAGCTCGGTCGCGACTTCAACAGCTTGTCCCTCGCCGCCCCAATAGGCTGCAAGAGCATTTTGTGCGTTTCGCAGGCGGAACTCCGCTTCGCGAAGACCAAGCTCAGCCTCGGCAACACGCGCAGCCGAACGTGTTTCCACAAACAGCGGGTCTTTATACCCGCGAACACGGCGCAACGCCTCCCGCTGAAGTTCACGCTCAATGCCTAGCCGTTCCGATGCGATGCGAACAACCGTTGCGGCGATCTGTGTGTCGATATAAGCGCGCTGCACGTTGGCCGCTATATCAAGCCGTGCCGCACGAGCCCGAGCTTTTGCCAGTTCTACTTCACTCTCGCCCAGACCAATCCGCGCAGCTCGCTTGCCGCCTCGCTCGATTTGCTGGCTATAAGTGAATGTCACCTCAGCTTGCCGGAATATATCGACCGGCCCGGTGCCAATAAAATTCTCGGCCTCGGCAGATACAACGGGATTGGGACGCACCCCGGCTTGCCGTTTACTGGCGTCGGCAGCCGAAATGGCGGCTTCATTTGCCTTTACGATTGGCGCGGCTTCTACTGCTTTCTCGACCGCCTGTTCCAAGGAAACAGGTTCAGCCAAGGCTGCCGCTCCGGCGACCGCAAATGCGCCCGCCAATAAGGCTGCGCGCAAGGACATATACATGATAAGAAACTCCTGAACCAAAATCAAATTGGCGAGGCGCAGCTATAGCGCCCCGCAACGTCGAAGGTTCAGGCTGACGGAGGTTGGGTTGGCGGAGCTTGTGACCAAGAAGGCTTGTCGACAGAGGAAGCGGGACGGGTCTTACTTTTCTTCGCAGACAACTGCGAATTCAAAGCATTAACCGCTACTTCTAAAGCAAAACTACAATGATGATGCGTCACAATATGGCATGGCTGATCGCCTTCATCGTCTTGTTTGTCGGAACTGGAATCTTTGTCATGCTCGTGATGCACAAAGGATTCTTCACTATGTTCCGGCGCAGCAGCATGCGCTACCGACGGCAGAATGACTGTTCCAAACAACAGTGCAAAAATAACCAGCAAAGATGCAAATCTACCGAGCATATTAAAGCAGATAGCAGTCGAATTTTGGAACGGCAACGCGAAACCGACTTGTTCCCTTTCGTGTTTAGTGCACGGTGGCAAAACCGGACGGATTGCATATGTCATTTTCAAAAGAACCTGCGCACGCGGAGTCTATACTCACGGAACTCGTCGCCATACATTTGTTCGAGCCAGGGTTCCTCAAAAAGCGGCGCAAACAGGTAGAGTGCAGCCCAAAATCCAAGAAGAATTGAAACTAGAACAGAATTTGCGACTAACGCCCAACCGATCAGTCCGAGCCAAGTTGCGACATAAACCGGGTTGCGGCTTATGGAAAAATATCCGTCCGTCACCAGACCGCGCTTCTCTCCAAAGGCGTTGCGCCATCCCATTTGCAGAGTAATTCGAACCGCTAGACCAAAGCCGGCCAGGAGTAGAAACGCACCGATGCCAAGGGCAATGTAGCGCGCCGCTAAGCTGCCAATCTCAAATTCCAAGACGGACAGAACGACCAGCGGATAAAGGAAACATCTGAACAAAATCAGGAAACTGCGATGTTGCCAGCTTTTCCGCTCCGGTGGCGGCCAAAATTGAAAATCCTCTCTTAAAGTCGCAACGAGTGACAAGATCAGAATGACGCACATCGAAGCGAGCGATAGTGAAAAGAGGAGAAGTGACCAAAATTGCGCGGTCATTTGGGAATTCCAATCCAGCGCGGAACATCATTCTTGAACCTGATATATTCAGCACCAAAGCTATCGCTTAAATGCACCTCTTCAATCCTTACTTGCTCACGGCAAGCAAGAACAAATGTTAGCAACGCCGCCCATGCCCACCAGCTAGTGGCAGTCACAGCAATACCAAGCCCAATGAGCATCATTCCTACAAAGATCGGATTGCGGCTGAAGCGGAAAAGCCCATGCTGGATGAAAAGCGGGGCATCGCCCTCACGAACACCTACTCGCCATGCACGGCCCATCTGGACTTGAGCAATAATAACAAAGGCTCCGCCAGCAATGGAGACTATAGCGCCAATCAGAGCATAGACGCTTTCTGGCCTTAGCGCTGCTTGAGCGGCAGCAAAGGCCAAAATAACAATGCTGATTGCAAAGGCAGCGCCCGCCACTCTCTGCCTGCCTTTGGCTGATCCAAATGCCCAAGCATTGTCTCCGCTCGAACGCGATACAGAACGACCGCGCCACAAAGATGCAATGAAGATCGCGACCAATGCAATAAACGGAATAGCGTCAACCATCAGGCTTCTCCTACCGAAACGCTTGGCTTTGCGCCTAATTTCAATTCATCTCGCGCCTGCCAAATGATCTGAATCCCGCTGGTAATTGCCAAGCCTGCCATGATTGCAGCCACACCAAGGTCAGGCCACGCACTGCCCGTTCCAGCCACCCCCAAAGCAGCGGCAATTACGGCGACGTTGCTGATGGCGTCATTGCGCGAGCATAACCAAACAGATCGCATATTCGCATCACCTGTCCGGTAGCGATAGAGCATCAACGCGACACCTACATTGACTAGCAGCGCCAAGGTTCCGACAATGCCCATCGTTTCTGCCACCGGGGCCGTGCCATTTGCAAAGGCCCACAATGCCGATCCCATTATAAATAGACCGAACAGCAAAATTGTTATTCCTTTAAACATGGCCGCCCGCGATCTCCAAGCCAGCGCCATCCCGGCCACCCCAAGACTGATCGCATAATTGGCAGCGTCACCAAAAAAATCGAGCGCGTCTGCTTGAAGCGCGCGCGAGTCCGCTTGAACGCCAGCACCCATTTCGATGATAAACATCGCGGCATTCAGGATAAGCGCAATCCAGAGGATACGGCGCCAGCGCTTGTCGTTAAGCGCTTCTCCGGTTCCAGTGGCGTCGGCACAGCAGTTGTCAGACATTGTTTTTCCTAGACTTATTTCGATTCGCAGTTAGTTATGCACCCTGTAGTAACTATAGGGTCAAGCGATGAAAATTGGAGCGCTAGCAAAAGCAACGGGAACGAAGGTTGAAACCGTCCGCTATTACGAGAAAATCGGTCTCTTGCCGCTAGCGGCGAGGACCACTGCTAACTATCGCGACTATGGAAGCGACCATCTGGCGAGGCTATCATTTATTCGCCGCGCCCGTGATCTCGGGTTCACATTAAAAGCTCTGTCGGAATTGCTAACCCTATCGGACGATAAAGAGCAATCCTGTGAAGCTGTTGATGATATTGCGAGCCGGCATCTTGCCAAAATTGACCAGAAAATCGACGACCTGATCACGCTTCGCTCAGAGTTAGACCGCGTAATCAATGCTTGCCAACATGGCACGGTGGGAGATTGTAAGATAATCGAGACATTGGCACCTCGGCCATTGTCCTGAGCAGTTGGCGTGGAGTTCACCCATGCAACCAAAGGCTGAGAGTCTTATAATTTGGGAAGACGCCTTGCAACCGTCGAGGATTGGATAATAGCGGTATCGACCGACGAGAATGGCAAGAAACGATCCATCACGGTTGCCAGTTCCTGCACATCATGAACCACGACTTTTGCCACAAAGCAGTCTTCACCAGTAACATGATCTGCTTCAACTATTTCTGGTGTATCGATTAGCATCTGCTCCACTCTCTTTGCCTCTCCCGGTAAAGCGCACAAACGCACATGTGCGGTCACACCCAATCCAAACACGGTAGGGTCTACATTGATAGTATAACTGCTGATCGCACCTGCATCTTCCAGCTTGTGAATACGTTCGGTCACACTCGGGCTGGACATCCCAATCTGTCCGGCAAGCTGGCGTACTGTCATTCGGCCGTTGCCGACCAATGCGGCAATTATGGCTCGATCGGTTGCGTCAATTGGCCGGGTTACATAGCGGCTTCGATTCATAGTTCACCTCTAGCTGGATGACACCGGCGAGGCCTTGAGATTACGAAGGCAAATGTTCGATTTTGCCTTATTTATCATAAGTTTGAGCTAGAAATCGGGCTTATAGCGAACACACCCAGCGACAAGCAGCTAGTCCGCAAGGTCAAAATTGAAGGTCAAAGCCCTTTCTGGGTTTCGATTGGCAAGTCGAAACGGCTGTAACGCCTTCCTAAATCTATAGCTGAACAAATAAATCAGCATCTATAATTCTGAGGAGAAAAGTAAAACGGGAGTGAATCGCCATGAAATCCACCATGCGATTAAGCGCAATAGATGGAAACCTGAAGCGACCAGGATTATGAGCTACTCTACTGCAACTATTGTATCACTGGCACTCCAATGTGCGCCGACAGTAGCACCTGAAACGGTTGCCGCGATTGTTCATACTGAAAGCCGCGGCCACGTCTTCGCCCTCAACGTCAATGGCGGACGGCAGCCGCGCCGTCAGAGCAGCGCTGCAGCAGCAGCTGCCACGGCAAAACGCTATGTGGCAGCGGGATATTCAGTCGATCTCGGCCTTGGCCAGATCAACTCCCGCAATATGCGCTGGCTTGGTCTCACATGGGAAACGGTGTTCGATCCCTGCATTAACATTGCAGCATTGGGCCGCGTTCTTACCCAGAATTATAATTCGGTAAAAGCTGGACGCGACCCGCAAAGCGCCCTTCGTATTGCCCTTTCAATCTACAATACAGGCAGCCAGTCACGCGGCTTCCGCAATGGTTATGTGGCCAAAGTCGTCGGCAATGCAGGCATCGCCGATATGCAGGTTTCCTATACCTCCACGGCATCGCAACCAATCGCGCAATCAACCGCTGATCTGCAGGCTATCATCGTCGCGGAAAATGCAGCGCAGCAGGCGCCACCTCGCCCTGCACCGCCCCCGCGTTGGAACCTTTTTGAGCGTGCGGCTTACGAACGCGAAACCAAAACTCTCGCAAATAATGGAAGGGGCAGCACATGAGCATCATCCCAAATCAGGCACGCCGCGCTAACCTGAGGCGCGCACCCCGTGCAGCGAAATCTAACCAGCTTCAAAGCAAGCGCCAAGGCGCGGCCTTCTGGAGCGCGATGCTATTGGGTGCTTTGCTCGTTTCGTTCGCGCTCCCCGAGCCAGCCTACGCACAAAACCTAGAGACTTTTGCCAGCAACGTGCGCGGTCTTTTATCATCGACGCTTCTTCGCACACTGGCCGTTATCGCCGTAATTGTAACCGGCCTGCTCTGGTTTACAGGGCGCGCCTCGACCGCTGTTTTGGACTTGTAACGGTTTTGTGCCGGTCGAATGAGCACATTACGCTACCTTTGCCTCGAACGCCAGCGGGCTGATATGGCCTAGGTAGGAATGGCGTCTTTTGCTGTTATAAAATCCGTTGATATAT
>JAAURJ010000081.1 GCA_012032285.1 Sphingomonadales bacterium | reverse complement strand
AATGTTAAGCGGCGGCAGGATACGGAGTGTGTTATCCCCTGCGGCCACGGTCAAAAGCCCGTGACTGTCGCGCAAATGGCCGACAAAATCGCGCGCCACCACCGCATCCTTGAGCCGCAGGCCGAGCATCAACCCCTTGCCCCGGACAAAATCGAACATTTCGGGATAGTTGCCAATAAACTGTTCCAACGCACCGCGCAATTTTTCGCCGGTGGCCCGCACCTGTTCCATAAATGCTTCATTGGCCACCACATCCCAAACCGCATTGCCCGCCGCCATGGCGAGCGGATTACCGCCATAGGTGCTGCCATGCGTGCCAAACACCATGCCCCGCGCTGCTTTTTCGGTGGCAAGACAGGCGCCAAAAGGAAATCCGCCGCCAATGCCTTTTGCGCTCGCCATAATATCGGGAAGGATGCCATAATGTTCGTGGGCATACAGCTTTCCGGTCCGCGCTACGCCGCATTGCACTTCATCCAGCACCAGCATCAGATCATGTTCGTCGGCCAGATCGCGCAGGCCCTGCATAAATTCCTGAGAAGCCGGACGGATACCGCCCTCACCCTGAATAGGCTCGACCAAAAAGCCCGCGGTTTTGTCAGTAATCGCCGCCTTTGCTCCGTCCAGATCATCAAATTCGACATATTTGAAACCGGGCAGCAACGGCGCAAAACCATGGTGCATTTTTTCCTGATTGCTCGCGCTGATTGTCGCCATGGTCCGGCCATGGAAGGCATTTTTGAAAGTGATGATTTCAAACCGGTCGCTGCGTGCGCTTTCTTCCGGTGCGTTCTGATGATAGGCGCGCGCGGTTTTGATTGCGCATTCGACCGCTTCCGCGCCGCTATTGGTGAAAAACACCGTGTCGGCAAAGGTGCTGTCCACCAAACGCTGCGCAAATTTTTCGCCCTGAGGGCTGCCATAAAGATTGGATACGTGCATCAAGGTTGCGGCCTGTTCGGCAATCGCCTTGGTCAAATGGGGATGGCCATGACCGAGCAGATTGACCGCAATGCCGCTGGCGAAATCAAGCGCACGGGTGCCATCCTCGGCGATAAGCCACGCGCCTTCGCCTCGCACAGGACGAAAACCGCACCGGGGATAAACGGGCATAAGCGGGGTAATCGTCATGGCAATGCTCCTTTTCATTTCGCCAAAAGCAAGAAAGCGGCCCAAAAAAGGCCGCCATATGAAGCCGCCCTATACAGCCCCAATCTGACCAAATCAATGGCCGTTATTCCCGCAATTAACCGAGCAAAGTCGAAATTTTGATTTGATTGGTCAAGGTGCGATGCACCGGGCATTTTTCGGCAATTTCGATCAGACGCGATCGTTGTTCATCGTCCAGATCGCCTTCGAGTTTTACGATACGGTCGATCATATCAACTGGCTTATCGTCATTCTCGCCCGTGCGTGTCTCTTTGCTATGCTCTAATGTAACGCGCACTTTTTTCAGCGGCCATCCCTTTCGCGCGGCATACATTTCCAGGGTGATCGACGTGCAGGCCCCCAATGCCGACAGCAACAATTCATAGGGTGTCGGGCCGTTATCTGTGCCGCCAACTTCGGCTGGCTCCCCGGCGGTCCATTCATGGATGCGCGCCTGTATCGCCTGCGCATATTGGCCATCGCTGCTGCTGACTATAATTTGGGGATTGGTATGGTCGGTCATACATCTTGGTCCTCTTGCTCGGATTCCTGCTGCTGGGCCTGCTGGATCTCATTCCGGCGTTTGACCTCCGCCATCAACCGCTTAAACCGCGCATAGAAAAACAGGTTGAAAGCAATCACCAGCAAAGCAAAAATAATCAGGGCTTTGGTCAATGTCATACCTGATACCCGGTCTAATGCCGGTGCGCCTCCCGGCTTTCGCCGAAAATTTGCCAGGCGGATATAAACAGCGCGGCAATGACCGGACCGATGATCAGGCCGTTAATACCCCATCACGCTGATCCCGCCCCAAGGTGGAAATCAGCACGACATAATCAGGCATTTCCGTATCCTGACCCACCAATATCGGGCGCAGCACATTGTCCACCATACCGATGACAAAGGCACCGACCAGCAAAATCACAATCCCTTCAAAAAAATTGCCCGTGATCAGCATATAGACCGCCACCGGAAACCAGACGAGACCACTACCAATTGCGGGGATCAGAGCGCAAAAACCCATGATAACCCCCCAAAGCAAAGCCGCCCTTATATCAAGCAGAGCGAATAAGAGGCCGCCCATTATCCCCTGCACTATCGCCACAACCACGCTGCCTTTTACCGTCGCACGGACCACCGTGGTGAATTTATCGAATAAGGCACGGCGTTGTTCGGTGCGCAGCGGAACCAATTCACCAATACGGCGCGACAGGCGGCCTCCATCGCGGAACAGAAAAAATGTGAGGTAAAGCGTGACACCAAAAGCGATGAAATAACTGAACGCTCCCTGCCCGATGCTGACCGCTTGCGAGGCTAGAAATTGCACGCTTGTCGTTACCGCTGCACCAAGCCGCTGTTGCAATGATTCGCCCTCTTGCGTCACAAACCGTTCGATTTGCGTGCGCCATTCGGCGGGCAAGGCGCTTTCCACATTTTTGAGTATGCTGTTAATATCAATTTCGTTCGATTGCAGCGAATTATACAGCTTAACCGCTTCATCCACCATATCGAACCGATCAGCACGGCGGGCAGGATAACCAGACCGATAACAAGGGTCAGCGAAAGCAGTGATGCCATATTGGGCCAATTCGGCATTCGCACCGCCACCCGCCTGTGCATAGGCGCAAAGGCGATGGCGATGACCAGCGCCCACAGGATCGCACCCAAAAACGGCCAGCTGATCCAGATCATGCCAGCCGATACCAAAACAACAAAACCGACCAGAACACGGTCTTCAAACCGGGGGCCGTCAGGGACGGAATCCGGCGCTGTTGCCTTGGCCGGGGAGGCGTTTGACGGCTTATCAGATTGTGTCTTTTGGGTCGCCATAATGCCGTCCGTAAATCAAAGCCATGACCTTGTCATTACCAGAAATCGTCATTACCAGAAATCTGGAAGCCTTTATCCGTATAGGGAATTTACAGAAAATAAACAGCTTAGCCCTATTTTTTCCCGCATAGTTTATTCGCCGCACGGGCAAAGATATTTGGGGGCAATATGATGATACCGATTTGGATGAATATCGCCGCTTTGGCGCTGATCATTTTAATCCTTTATTGCGCATGGGCTTCGCATAGCCGGCTAGTGGCTTTGGATGAACGCTGCACCACCGCATCGGCTGATGTCGATGTCCTTCTGCGCCACCGGCATGACCTGATCCCCGACCTTGTCAAAGTCGTCAAAAATTTTGCCGCCCATGAACATCGCGTTTTGACCGAGGTTATCGAAGCGCGCAGCAGCGCGTTGGCATCGCAGGGCAGCGCAAAGATGCAGGCCGAAACCCAATTGGGCCAAACAATCGCATCGGTGCTGGCGCTGAGCGAGCAATATCCTGAGCTTGCCTCATCGGTGCATTATCAAAAATTGCAGGATGAGTTGACCGATACCGAAAACCGGATCACCGCGGCGCGGCGTTTTTTCAATCTTGCGGTTGATGAATATAATACCACCATTCGGCAATTTCCGGGCAATGGCATTGCCAGCCTGTCCGATCTGAAACGGCGCGACAAATATGATCTTGGCAACAGCCGCGAAAATATTGCGAGCGCGTCGCTGGTCGATTTGTAACCGGCATTATGGGGGGCGGGCTGTGTTAAGCGTTAACGGATTTTACGGCCATGTCAGACGTAATGAAATGCGGGCGCTGTGCATTTTTGCCGGATTTTTGATCGCGTTCCAAATTGTTGCCGCTGCCGCGCTGGCCTTACCACTGGCTTTTTTTGATTTATTCCATTTTCCGTTTCTCTATCCGTTAAGCTATCTTGGCAAATATGGAGCGCCCATATTGATCATCGAGCTGTTGGTATTTTTGGGTCAGTTCCTGCTTTTTACCAGCATGGTGCAAACATCGATCCATTTTCGTTTCATCAGCAGCATCGACCATTGCCGTTTGCATAAAATCGTTCAAAACCTGTCTATTACAGCGGGTATCAAAACACCGCGCATTGCTATGATTGACAGCGAGCAGTGTAACGCCTTTGCCTGCGGCACCGATTATGACAACGCGGTTATTGTAGTGACACGCGGGCTGCTTGAAATATTGGATGATGAAGAATTGGCCACGGTGATGGCGCATGAAATCGTCCATATCCGCGACGGCGATATTGTTCTGATGGCCTGCGCCAATATCATGGTCAGCAATATATCCCTGCTATCGCGCTTCCGTATCATTAAAATGTTCCACAAAGGCTGCTTGATCGCGATGCTGATTTTCCCGCTATTCCTTTATTTCATATTTTTTCAGGAAGGGGCGATGAAGATTGGCGACAATATCGGCCGTTTCTGCCGCAGCTTTGTCGGCAAATCTCGCGAATTTGTCGCCGACGCCGAAGCCGTGCGGCTGACCCATAATCCCGCCGCGCTGATTTCCGCGCTGCGCAAAATACAGGGCCGCAGTGATGTCGAAACCGCGCAGGATATGATTGAATCAATGATGATCGACGGCCATAGCGACGGCCCCGATGCCACCCATCCGACAATAGAGGAACGCATCGCCGCAATTACAAAGCTGTCCGGTTCCATGGCGCTCGACCCGCGCCAGCGCCGCGACAACCGGCCGATCGAAGATGTCAAAAAACACCGCATCGTCGGCTTTGGTAAGCGGGGATTATAGGATTATTTCCAAAAGGCGCAGTAATATTTCCAACAGCAGCCGAGCGCAATTTTCCAGCAAAAAAAGGGACGGTCGGCGCGGGAACGCTGGGCGTGTTCCCGACCCTGGGGGCTGGATTGGGGTGGCGCGGACCCAAGGGTTTTGCACGCATCCACCGCCTTTCATAATTTTAGGCCCCGAATGTGCTGCACGGATGAGAGAAAGGCTCCGTAAAAAGCCTCATCCGGCACCGCCCTTGGCCCCTCAGCTGGCCCGCTCCCCACAAGAGAAACCACCAGCCCGTGCTGTCTTCAGGCGGGATGTGAACTTGGCGCCCACATCACAATTTCAAGGCCGTGCGCTGGTCTGAGCTTGATCGAACAGGCTCTATTTGCCTCCCGAACACGCCCCTTTCGCGCCGACCGTGTTGCCAGCAAAGCCCGTTTTAAAGGCTCCGCCACAACGTCCCGCCAAGCGCCCCTACCGTTCTAGACCGGAGGATCACTGGCAGTCCCGCGCTAACCTATCTGGCACATTGTAGGACAGGGGAAAATGAAGGGGTGTTGGATGGGTGTGGCTATGCTATTGATATTGCGTGTATGTTTTTGGTGATAAGCCTAACCCCGTGTCAAGCACGGGGTGATGAGAGGAGAGGAGCTTTAAAGTTCCAAAGACACTAATCCAACCCCTCTCCCCCTCTTGTCTCTTTTACAAAAATCCTACGGTATTTAGGGTCAGGACCTATTAAATGCCCATTCGAGGTTTGAGGCCATTTTGTTCAGTGCAAGGCGGCAAGCGCTGGGCTTAGTGGTTCTAAGTCCAAGCTTGCCAACACAGCAATGGACAAAATGGGTCAAATCCTGCGGACATTAAAATGGCTTCGATCTCGAAACAAAATGCCCTTGCAGGCAGAATAGCTGCCTGCGGCGTGCATTTTGCTCCAATATCTTCGCCATTTTGA
>JAAURJ010000080.1 GCA_012032285.1 Sphingomonadales bacterium | reverse complement strand
CTATATTGCGATTGAAACCTTGATCCGAAATTCAGCGACCGCTTGTTCCCGGCTATCAAGTGCTGGGTAGCGCCGCTTTCCGCATCATCCGTGACAGTGATATTGAAATGGAAGAAGAGGCAGAAGATCTTGTCCGTTATTTCCGCAGCGCGATCAAACGCCGTCGCCGCGGCCGGGTAATCCGATTAAAAGTAGAAACGGGAATGCCCGAAGAGCTGGAATTGCTGATCCGCAAAGAGCTGGGCGGGGATGATGCGCTGATCATGGAAACAAGCGGTTTTTTGGGAATTACCGAACTGGGAGAGTTGGTCGAAGAAGACCGGGTCGATTTGAAATTCAAACCCTTTACCCCGCGTTTTCCGGAACGGATCCGCGAACATGATGGCGATTGTTTTGCCGCCATCAAGCAAAGGATATTGTCGTCCACCATCCTTATGAGTCCTTTGACGTGGTGGTGTCTTTCCTTAATCAGGCCGCAGCAGACCCGGATGTCATTGCGATCAAACAGACATTATATCGCGCGGGCAAGCAATCAGCGATCATAAGGGCGCTATGCGATGCGGCTGAATCGGGCAAATCGGTAACAGCGGTGGTGGAATTAAAGGCCCGATTTGACGAGGAGCAAAATCTGCACTGGGCAGCGCAGCTTGAACGGTCGGGCGTGCAGGTGGTTTACGGTTTTATCGACTGGAAAACCCATGCCAAAATTTCAATGGTGGTGCGCAAAGAAGGGCGCAAATTTGTGACCTATTGCCATTTTGGCACCGGCAATTACCATCCAATCACCGCCCGTATCTATACCGATTTGAGTTTCTTCACCGCCAATCCGAGTGCCGGGCGCGACGCGGCCAAGGTGTTCAATTACATCACCGGTTATGTAAATCCGCCGAATCTGGAACTGCTGACCATAAGCCCCAAGGATTTGCGCCGTCATGTTATCGAGCTGATCGACGGAGAAATCGCCAATGTTGCGGCGGGCAAAAAAGGTATGATCTGGGCAAAGATGAACTCGCTTGCCGATGACAAGGTCATCGACAAATTATATGAGGCAAGCCAAGCAGGCGTCAGCATCGATTTGATCATACGCGGTGTATGCTGTTTGCGGCCGGGAATAGCGGGCCTTTCGGATAATATCCGGGTGCGGTCAATCATTGGCCGCTTTTTGGAACATAGCCGGATATGGGCCTTTGGCAATGGACAGGCGCTGCCCAATAATCGCGCTAAAGTCTATATCAGCTCGGCTGACTGGATGCAGCGCAATTTCGACCGGCGAGTCGAATATGCCATGCCGATCCAAAATGAAACCGTGCATGATCAGATTTTGGATCAGGTGATGGTCGCCAATCTGCTCGACAATGCACAAAGCTGGATGTTGCAAAGCGATGGTAGCTATCGCCGCTTGGAACCGAGCAAAAAAGCGTTCAACCTGCATCATTATTTTATGAACAACCCCTCGCTATCGGGGCGCGGGGCGGCGATATTCTCCTCTGGTAAGGTTCCGAAATTGCGGCTAAACCCTCCGGTGTGAGGAAGAATATAACGCGCGCCATCATTGATATCGGGTCCAACTCCATCCGGCTGGTCGTATATGGCGGGCCGGCCCGTGCGCCGTCGGTTTTATATAATGAGAAGTTTTTGGCCGGACTGGGCCGCGGGGTGATCGCCACAGGGCGCTTGATCAGGATGATGCGCAATTGGCGTTGAACGCACTCGCCCGTTTCGCCATGCTGGTCAAATTGATGAAGGTTGATGAATTGCAGGCGGTGGCCACTGCTGCGGTTCGAGACGCCAGCGACGGCGACGCCTTTGTGCAGAAAATCCGCGATCTTGGCCTGCCCGTGCGGATATTATCGGGGGAGGAGGAGGCCGCTGCTTCGGGCATGGGGGTGATTTCCGCCTTGCCCATTGCCAACGGTATTGTCGTTGACCTGGGTGGCGGCAGTATGGAGCTGGTCCGGGTTTCAGGCGGAAAAGTCCATGAATCGGTTTCTCTGAATCTTGGCATTTTGCGGGTGCCCGAATATACCGCGCAAGGCCCCGATGCGCTGCGCAAATATTTGCAGAAGCTGACCGCCGATATTCCTTGGCTTTGGCGGGCCAATAATTTGCCGCTTTATCTGGTCGGGGGCAGTTGGCGGGCGCTTGCGCGGGTGCATATCCATATCAGCAAATCGCCGCTGCCGATTATCGGCAATTATGTCATCCCGTGCCGCGATGTTGCCGCACTGTTGGGGCAGGTTCAGCAAATGGACGAGGCGATACTCTATAGCTTGCCCGCCATGCCAGAGGGGCGCGTGCCGATGCTCGCCGATGCCGCGATATTATTATCGGCGCTCAATGACATTATCAGCCCGTCAAAAATGCGAGTTTGCGCCTTTGGCCTGCGCGAAGGATTATTGTTCCAAAGGCTGGACGAAGAGGAACGCCGCCATGATCCGCTGATCATCGGAGCGCGGGCGGCATCGCAAATTGCCGAACGGTTTCCCGGCTTTGGCGATGCGCTCGCCAAATGGTTGGAGGCACTGTTTCCCGGTGAAGCAGCAAAGCTGTTGCGGCTGCGCCATGCGGCCTGTTTGCTCGCCGATCTGGGTTGGTCAAGCAATCCGGAATTTCGGGCGCTCAGCGGAGAGGAATTGGCGCTGCATGGCAATTGGGTTGGAGTTACGGCTAAGGACCGGACGATATTGGCCACCGCGCTTTATGAGACCTTTGGGGGGACCGGCGATGATCTGGCTGCCTTGGCCCCGCTTGTCGATCCGCATATCTCGCAAAGGGCCCGTATCTGGGGTCTTGCCATTCGGTTGGGCCATAGGCTGAGCGGCGGCACCGCGCAGATATTGGAGCTATGCCCGATCAGGTTGGTGAACGGCAATCTGGTGCTTGCGATACCATCCGAACTTGCTGCGCTGGACAGCGAATCCATCCGTATGCGGCTCGCAAAATTGGCCGATGCCATGGGAGTGCGTGAGGAGCTTCAACTCGGGTAAGCTCTATATTGTCCCTTACTGATACAATTTCCTTGCCGCCCTATGGACAGAATGAAAAGGCCCGTTAATATTCTATTAGGGTAAAGGACTCGGTAAAGAGGGGATTTTTGCAAAATGGGATCGTCAACAAAATTTCTGATAGGGGCGCTGATCACTGCGCTTTTGGGATGGCTGACCTATAGTGCCACTTGTAAGGTAAGAGGCGGCGGTGACGGCGGAAACGCGGCCAGTGGTATCGCCGCAGATACAAATGCTGGCACATTATCTGAAAGCGGCGATACCGCGGCAGAGGCACCGGCCAGTCAAGCGGCTGTGGCGGAATGCCAAGGCGATATCAACGCCTTCATGGCAACCAAGCCAATCCAGTTCCAATCGGGCAGCGCCTATATTGGCGGCGAAAGCCTTGCCGTGATTTCGGAACTGGCCGCAGAGATTAAGAAATGCGCTGGCACCCAGATTGAGGTGCAGGGGCATACATCGCTGACCGGCGGCGCGGATACCAATCAGGCTATATCGCAGGCCCGGGCACAAAATGTCGTTGATGCACTGGTCAAGGATGGCATTGCGAAAGAACGGCTGATTGCCAAAGGCTATGGCGCGAGCCAGCCGCTTGAAAATGCCCTTACATCGGCCGCTAATGCGAAAAACCAACGCACCGTTCTGGTCATCACATCGGCTGGGTCTGGCCCTGCTTCTGGCGCGGCTACCCCCACAGGAGGACAATGATGTTTCAATATATATTGCTGTTGCTGCTCGTCTATCTGGTTGCATTTGGTGTGGGCTGGCTGATCTGGAATAGCGGCGACACCGCCGCCTGACAGGCAATTTACTGGATTTGGGGAGAATGTGATGAACGCGATAATCGAAGCTTGTGGCCAATATTGGTGGCTGCCATTTTTGTTGGCAGCGATTATTGGCTTGTTGACCGCATGGTGGATTTGGGGCGGAGCGAAAGAGGTGTCAGTGCCCGAACCCAAGGTGGTCGAGGTTGAGCCGCCCGTTACCAAGGCCGCCGAACCTGCCGCTGCTGCTCCGTTGATGAGCGCTCCAAAGGTGAAAGTCGCACCGAGCAAAAAAGCACCGGCAAAAAAAACGGTGGTCAAAAAAGAGGTAGTCAAAAAAGAAGCTGTGAAAAAGGCTGAGCTCAAAAAGCTGAGGCCAAAAAGACCGAACCGAAAAAGGCCGCACCCAAGGCAAAGGCTGCACCCGCCAAAAGATAGCGGTTAAACCCAAGGTTGAAGCAGCACCAAAGGCCGAAACCAAACCAAAAGCAGCGCCCAAGCCAAAAGCCGCGCCCAAGGCAAAGCCAGCAGCGAAGCCAAAAGCGGCGGCGAAGCCAAAAGTGATTATTCCCGATAATCTGGAGCTGCTCAAAGGTGTTGGGCCAAAGCTAAACGCCCTGCTCAAATCATTGGGCGTGACCAGTTTTGAACAAGTGGCCAATTGGACCGCTGCCGACATCCGCGATGTCGATTCCAAATTGGGCAATTTCGCAGGGCGGATCGGACGTGACAATTGGGTTGATCAGGCCAAGCTGCTGGCCAAAGGCGACGTCACTGCCTTTGAGAAAAAATATGGCTCGCTGGGTAGCGAAGTTAATCGCGGCTGACCGGCTTTGCTTGTGATTATACGAAAAGGGCCGCCGGTGATGCGGCCCTTTTCATTTTGCAGTGTCTTGCTAAGCTGTCCGGCGGAGAGGACGCTATGCGCTGTATCAGCATAGCGGTTGACCGAATCACCATGTTCCTATAATGTTCTTTATTGCTTATATTTCGGAGGAGGAAAGCACATGATCGGCTATGTCACTTTGGGAACTAATGATCTTCAGCACGGGGCGAAATTTTATGATGCCATTGCCGCCGAAATGGGGGTTGGCCGAATGATGGATTTTGACAGCTTTATCGCATGGGGCGAAACGGGCGGGGCGCCGGGCGTTGCGCTCACCAAGCCTTTTGACGGCAATACGGCCTCGGTCGGCAACGGCGTCATGGTGGCTTTGGAGGCAAAGGATAAGGATCAGGTGAAGCGGATTTACGATATTGCACTCGCCCATGGCGGCACCTGCGAAGGCGCACCGGGGCCGCGCGGTGAAGGATTTTATGCCGGCTATTTCCGCGATCCCGATGGCAATAAACTCAATGCCTTTGTGATGGGGTAAGCCTGTGTCCGTCTTTGATCTTGCCAAATACCCCCTGCATTTGGGGCTGGGCACGAAGGCGGAAATTCAGCCCGAATTCACAGGTGCCATGCAATGGTATCAGGAATATAGCGACCGTTATGATGACCGTGATGGCGCAGCAGGCCGTCTGGTCAGTCTGCATCATTTTACCGAAAACTGGGACAGCTGGGAAATGCATCCTAATGGGGATGAAGTGGTGCTATGCCTGTCGGGAGTGATGACATTGCATCAGGAAATAGTAAGCGGAACGGCGGCTATCGTGACGCTGCACCCCGGTGAATATGCAGTCAACTCGCCTGGATGCTGGCATACAGCCGATATTGCGGGCCGGGCCAGCGCCTTGTTCATTACCGCCGGAATGGGCACGCAGAATAGGCCGCGATAATTTTCGCCGCAGAGCGATTTTTGATCAGATTACATCAGGACTAATGCTGTTGCTTTTTTGCTGCGCCGCCTATTTCTAAACCGGCAAATGCGTCTATCTGAATGGAAATGGCACTAGGTCGTGTTGACATTCAGGATTCCCATTGAGCTGATTATGTGATTCAAGCTGCTGGCTGGAATGGAGGTCAGCATGGATGGATCGACAGGAACTGAGTGACAGCGTTTGGGCGATGATTGCGC
>JAAURJ010000040.1 GCA_012032285.1 Sphingomonadales bacterium | reverse complement strand
AAGACGCCATTCCTACCTAGGCCATATCAGCCCGCTGGCGTTCGAGGCAAAGGTAGCGTAATGTGCTCATTCGACCGGCACAAAACCGTTACAAGTCCACCCCACCGGGCCCAAGGATGCCAAGTCGACCACTTTGTCGATTGAGGAAGAGGCCATCATTGTCGCCTTCCGCAGACATACGTTGCTTCCATTGGACGATTGCCTCTACGCCTTGCAGGCCACGATCCCGCACCTGACGCGGTCATCGCTGCATCGTTGCCTGCAGCGTCATGGTATCAGCCGGTTGCCCGAAGTGAACGGGGACAAGGAACCGAAGAGGAAGTTCAAGACTTACCCCATCGGCTACTTCCATATCGACATCGCCGAAGTGCGCACAGCCGAAGGAAAGCTGTATCTTTACGTGGGCATTGACCGTACCAGCAAGTTCGCCTTCGTCCAGCTCGTAGCCAAGGCGAACCGGGTCACAGCCTCCGCTTTCCTAGTCGCCTTGATCGCAGCCGTGCCATACAAAATCCACACAGTGCTATCCGACAATGGCATCCAGTTCACCTTCCCGCCCCGATATGCCGATGGCCCGACTGCCACCTACATGACGCACATGTTCGACATGCGGTGCGAAGAAAACGAGATCGAGCACCGGCTTACCAAGATCAAACACCCTTGGACCAACGGGCAGGTCGAGCGGATGAACCGCACCATCAAAGAAGCGACCGTCAAACGCTATCATTATGACAGCCACGCGCAACTGACCACTCACCTCCACGACTTCATCGACGCCTACAATTATGGGCGACGGCTGAAGACGCTCAAGGGCCTCACACCCTTCGAATACGTCTGTAAAATATGGGCAACCGAGCCAGAAAAATTTACACTCAATCCAACCCATCAAATGCCGGGACTAAACACCTAGAGCATTGCTATCAGTATTTAAGCCGAATAGAGAGTGCTATAAATGTTTATCCGGGGAACCATATGACCGATTCAAATGAGGTTAGCGATGTCCAGTTGAATCTGGCGCAGCTGCTTGGTTTTTTGGAGGTGGACCCGGAGAATATATCATTGCTTCAGGATGCGGTTACCGCCGCTTTATCCGCTTCGGATTTCGATAATTTGGATTTGTTGATGGGTCGACTCCAAAAGTTGACGGAATTGACCCCGCCAATGCGCAATTTGTTGGCTATAAGCTATTTGCGCCGTGGTCGTTTTGAGGAAGCCACTGTCATTTTCGAACAATTGCGCGGCGAAGGGCAGGATGTTCCTGCCATCCGGTTTAACCTAGCATGGATTGCCGCCTTACAGGGCAGGCATGAAGATGTCCTCACCTTAACCGATGAGGAGGTCGTTGCCAAAGTGCCGCGCGCCGCAGCAATACGGGTGCAGGCGATGCATCATCTGGGGCAGATTGAAGAGGCATTGGTGGCAGGGCGGGAAATGGAACATATCCACCCGCATGACAATTATTTGCTCGGCGCCCTGTCGGTTGCCGCGATGGATGCCGATAATTATGAGCTTGCCAAATCCTATGCGGCCAAAGCGAATGGCGGGGCCGATGCGCTGACCACGCAGGGTTTGGTGAGCCTGTATGAGGATGGCGCGGAGGGAGCCGTGCAGTTATTTGAGCGGGCGCTGATCGAACATCCTGATGCGCCTAGGGCCTGGCTTGGCAAAGGACTTTGCCATTTATCGCAAGGTGATACCGATGCGGCACTACCCTGCCTGCAAAAAGGGGCGGAGATTTTTGAAGACCATCTGGGCAGTTGGATCGCGCTGGGCTGGACATATTTTATTCGCAAGGATTTGGCCGGGGCGCGTAAGAATTTTGAAATTGCTCTATCGCACGACGATAATTTTGCCGAAACCCATGGCGGGCTTGCGGTGTTAGATGTGGCAGAAGGAAATTTGGAAAGTGCGCAGCGCCGGGCGGAAATCGCCATACGACTAGACAAACAATGTTTTGGCGGAATGTTGGCCAAAGCGATGCTGGCTGAGGCTCGGGGTAACAAGGAATTGGCCAAAAAGATCGTCGAACGCGCTATGAATGTTTCGATGGGCGTAGACGGAAAAACATTGGCGCAGGCGATGATAGGCTTTGGTATGAAAAGCGACGCACGGCATTAAAGCATAATTGCATTAAGGGGAAAAAAGCGTGACACAGGGTCAAGCGCTTGACATTTTAAATCAGCTTATGTGGCAAGCAATGATTATTGCAGGTCCAATTTTGGCAGCGATATTGTTGACCGGATTGATTATCAGCTTAATTCAAGCCACTACACAGCTTCAGGAAATCACGCTCAGCTATGTTCCCAAAATGCTGGTCGCGGCATTACTCTTAATCTTTTTGGGGCCATGGATGATTGGCCGGATGATGCAATTTGCCTTTACCGCCATTCGCATGATCCCGAATTTGGGCTAGGCCAGTTTTCTGTGCAAGGGATAACATTGCTTGAAAATTATGTGACTGCGTGCTTGCTATTAAGCTTGCGTCTGCTGCCACTGTTCCTCTTTGCACCGCCATTTTCGCTGATGCGTGTTCCGCGCATGGCCAATGTAATCATCACCTTGGGCTTTGCTGCTGTAATGATTGGCGCCAATCCACAGCTAGTCGACACAGTCCAGCTGACCAGAGGATGGATCCTCATCGCAGCATTGAAGGAGATTTTTTTTGGTTTCATCCCAGTAGTCATATTGCAGATGTTATTCGCATCGCTTTATATGGTTGGAAGGACGATTGATATTCAGGCGGGATTTGGCCTTGCGCTGCTGATTGATCCTACGAATAGGGGACAAAGACCGCTTTTTGGAACCATTTTTGTCTATGCAGCGGCAACAATATTTTTTGCCGTAAATGGACATCATGATTTGATGCGCTTTTTTACGCTTTCCATTGAATTGGTGCCTTTGGGCATGGCAGATATTGGCGGTTCGCTTGCGCCGCTTAGAAATTATATTTTCATCTGTTTTTTTCTGGCTTTAGCGATTGGCGGTGCTGTTATTTTTGCCCTGTTCATCACGGATATATTGGTCGCCATATTGTCACGCACAGTGCCGCAAATGCATGCGCTCCTGCTCGGGATTCAGGTGAAGGCAATATTGGTGTTATTTGTCACACCTATATCTTTGGGTCTGTCAGGCGCAGTTTTCATGCGGATGATCGCGAACGCAATCAATATCCTGCCAAGGATGCTTTAAGTCATGGAAGAAAATGAATTAGACAAATCCGAGCAGGCAACGCCTTTCAAGCTCAAGAAAGCGCGCGAAAAAGGCAGTGTTGCACGCAGTATGGATTTGGGTTTCTTTGCAGCCCTTACGGCCGCTTTCGGCTTTTTTTGGATTGGCGGGTTGTCACTGTTTTCAGGGATTGCGCAAATATCTTCAAAAATGCTCGTCTCTTCTGGACAGATATTGGTTACGCCCGCAACCATAGGCCATGTTATCGCAAGCTTGTTTTCTGTAACGGTTTTTCCGATATTGGCTTTTGCGTGCGGCTTGTTTCTCCTCGCACTATTGCTTGATTTTTTTCAAGTTGGGCCGTTATTTTCGCCCACTCCCTTGAAGCCAGACTTTAACCGGATCAATCCAGCGAAGGGGCTGAAACGGATATTTTCCAAAAAAGCCTTGGTGGAAGCTTTTAAGGCGCTAATCAAGCTGGCGATATATAGTTTAATCGCAGGCTTCATTATTTATGACGCACTCACCGGCCCGATAGCCGCGATCAGTGATGCCCGTAATTTAGGGGCATTGATGCAGGAGCAATTGATCCGTACTTTGGCCTATTGCTCATTGGCTGCTTTTGCCATTGCGATTATTGACCAGATGCTGGTTCGCCGGGAATTTTCGAAGAAAATGAGATGAGTCGCCGTGAGGTGAAACGGGAATATAAAGAACGCGAAGGCGAGCCGCGCATAAAACAAAAACGCAAAGAGCTGCATCAGGAGTTCGCAAAAGCTGCTGAAGGACTGGTCAATGTCAAAAATGCAGATGTCATAATCACTAACCCTGAACATTTTGCAGTCGCCATCCGCTATCGGCGTGAAGATATCGACGCCCCGGTTGTTGTTGCGCGCGGTAAAAACTATTTTGCTCAGCAAATAAAAGATACGGCTTTTCGATATGGCGTTTTGACAGTAAGGATGCCAGAATTGGCAAGGGCGCTTTATTCCACTTCTCATATTGGCTTGCCAGTTCCCGAGAAGTATTTCCAACAGGTTGCCGATGTTTATATCGACAATAATTTAATCGAATAATAACTAATATGTTTAAAAAATTCATCAATAATAATAATGACCTTTTTCTTGTTTTCGGGATGGTCACCATATTGCTTGTTTTGTTTGCACCAGTGCCAACAACTATATTAGATTTTCTTATTATTTTGAATTTTTCTTTCGGAATGACAGTTTTGATGCTAACTTTTTATGTCAACAAACCTGTTGAATTTTCGACCTTTCCTTCCCTTTTGTTGGTTGCAACACTATTTCGATTGGCGCTGAATGTCGCGGCGACTAGGTTGATTTTAACCGACGGCTATGCAGGTGAAGTGATCGATTCGATTGGTTCCTTTGCAATTCAGGGCAATTATGTCATCGGTTTAGTCGTCTTTTTCATTCTGGTTATCGTCCAATATGTTGTGGTAACCGCAGGTGCGCAGCGTGTTTCAGAAGTCGCCGCCCGTTTCACACTGGACTCGGTTCCTGGCCAGCAAATGAGCATTGATGCCGATCTCAACATGGGCCTGATTACGCAGGATGAGGCCAAGCTGCGACGTAAAACGATAGAAAAAGAAGCCTCTTTCTATGGTGCCATGGACGGGGCTAGCAAATTTGTGAAGGGAGACGCCATTGCCGGTATTGTGATCGTATTGATCAATATTATTGCAGGCTGGATCATTGGTATGGCGCAGCGCGATTTAAGCTGGGATGAGGCTCTGCAACAATATACATTGCTGACCATTGGCGACGGCATTGTCACTCAGGTTCCTGCGCTAATCATTGCTGTGGCGACCGGGATCATCGTTACCCGATCCTCCGCAGATAGGCAGCTTAGCACCGAAGTGATCTCGCAGCTGGGATCGGTGCCTAAAATCCCTCTGATTGTTATGGCGACCTTATTTTGCCTGCTGCTGCTGCCCGGTATGCCCAAATGGCCAATCGCAATTTTGATCTTGATATTTGCTGCAGCATGGTTTGCGGCGCGTTCCAAAGCGGCATTGCTAAAAGCGGCCGAATTTGATGGAAATGTTCCCGATAGTGAGGCCGGAGTTGATCAGGATAAAAAAGGGGCGCCAGTTATTTCCATCAGCTTGGGCGAAGATTTAGGCCAAGCATGGCTAGCCATGAAGCCCGTTATTTCAGACCGTATCTCTGCTCTACGCAACGATTTGCAAAAAGATTTGGGGTTAACCTTGCCTTCTGTTGTGATTGAGGATGGCGCACATATCGGGCCTTTAGAATATCGCATAGCTTTGTTCGGGGCAACCTATGCGCAATCAGAAATCATGCCCAATATGACCTTGGCGATTAAATCGGAAACATCAAAAGACGGTTTGCCGGGAATAGCGGGGCGTGACCCGGCATTTGGTTTGCCCGCTATCTGGATTGATGATGAACATCGCGATTTGGCGCGCAGTATGGAGTATACCTTAGTAGACCCGGTCACTGTTTTGATGACACATTTTACCGAAATCGCCAAAGCAGAAGCCGCATTATTGCTCACGCGCAATGAAATTGTGTCACTTTTGGATGGCGTCCGGAACCGGCAGGCCGGTTTGATTGAAGAGCTGATCCCTAACATAATGTCTGTTTCGGATATTCAGCGTGTCCTACAAAACCTAGTCAGTGAAAATGTATCGATCCGCAATATCGACTATATTTGCGAGGCATTGGTTGATCTGGGCAGGACTACAAAGGATATTTTTGATCTGACCGAGCTGGTAAGGCAACGGATAGGCCATATTATTTGCAATAACCTGCGGGGAAATAACGGGGAGTTAGCGGTATTGAGCCTTGATCCAAAAGCAGAGATGCTGATCAGCGAAGCTGTTGGGCGCAGTCAGGATAATGGACCTTTGATCATTGACCCTAATGTCGCAGAGGCACTTATGCGTAAAGCGCTGCCCATGGTTGAGGCAATGATGAAACAGGGCGTTTCCCCTGTTTTACTATGCGGCCCCACGATAAGACGGCAATTACGCGCCTTTTTAAAGCGCACTGCTCCGCGCTTGTCTGTAATTTCTGTTAATGAAGTGCCGCAGTCGATTGATTTGCGCTCATTTGATATAATTAAGACGAACTGAGTCGGGGATGAGTAAAATATAGTTGCCAATATTCATCCACCTGATATGCACCATTTATGGGGTATGTGGTCGATCTAGCAGCAGTGATTCTGGGGCAATCCGAAAAACGAGCTGAAATCATTGCGCAAAATCTGTCCAATTCAGTGACAGCGGGCTATAAAAGGTCCATTCCATTTTCCACGCTAGTAGACCGTATGAACATAGCGAGTGACGAACAATTGCCATTGTCTGTTACCATAGATACACGGCCGGGAAAGTTGGTGAAAACTGGAAATCCTCTCGATTTGGCAATATCGGGCAAGGGGTTTTTTGCCGTTTCGGTTGCCGGGAATATAAATTATTCACGTGACGGTCGTTTTTCACTCGGAGAAAATGGCTCTTTGGTCAATAGTGCCGGCGGTGTTTTACAGGATGAAAATGGCCGTGACATCGTAATTTCATCCGCTAGTTTTTCTGTTTCTGAAGACGGCGTGATATCCGAAAAAGGGATTCGTCATTCAAAAATTGGTGTGTTTGACCTACGCAAGGAAGATGGGGAGTTGAATCTGGTCGGCGCCCGTTCATTTGATCCTGCAAATACATCGGAATTTTCTCTTCAGCAGGGCTGGTATGAAGCCTCCAATGTCAGTTCGGGCGATGAGATGGTTGCTATGATGGAGATTTTGCGCCGAGCTGAGGCGGGGCAGCGGATCATGAATGTATATGATGATTTAATGGGCAGGGCTTTATCAGCCTTTGGGGAGACCAGATAATGAACGGGGCTTTTTATATCGGCGCGACCGGCCTGAATGCGCAGCAGCGCGGTCTTGATGTGATTGCCAATAATGTCGCCAATATCAATACATTGGCCTTTAAGCGCACTGAAATGCGTTTTTCGGAACTGCTCTCGCCGCCTGTCGATGCCAATCAGTCAGCGGATAATGTTCGTCCAAGCGCGAATATCTCCAATGGTGTCAAATCCACAGAGGCGATGCGCATTTACGAGCAAGGCGATTTACGGCAAACTCGTAACCCACTAGATCTGGCAATACAAGGGGATGGATTTGTTGAGGTCTTAGGTCCAAATGGCACCAGTTTGCTTTGGCGCGGCGGAAGCCTATCCATTGGCGAGGATGGCTATTTGCAAACCGAAAGCGGATTGACGCTGCGCAATTTGATCCAAGTGCCAGAAGATGCGACCGAACTGCGAATTGACCGTGAGGGCAAAATATTTGCGCTCACAGCTTCGGATTCATCCACTGTTGAAATAGGCGCGATTGACATTGTCATGCCGGCCAATCGGATGGCGTTGCAAGTCAGCGGCAGCGGATATTATACGGTTGAAGACAGCGCAAGTGTCCGCAGCTTCGTGCCGGGTGAAGAGGGTAAGGGTGTATTTGTTCAGGGCGCTGTTGAAACATCAAATGTGGAGTTAACCGAAGAAATGGTTGCTCTTTTGTTGATGCAGCGGGCCTATGCTGCCAATGCGCAAGTCGTGCAGGCGGGTGATCAGCTTATGTTGATTGCAAATGGTTTGCGGAGATGATCCTAGGGCTTTTGTCTCTTAGCACGGCAATATTGTCGCCGACACCTTTGGTCATCGCCGACCAAGTGAGTGTTGTTGGTCAGCAAGTTACTTTGTCAGACATAGCGGATATATCCGCCCTGCCTGACTTGCTGCGGCAGAAGGCAAAAGACATAGTTGTCGCCAAGTTTCCCGGTAAAACCGCCATTTATCAAAAATCGGCTCTGCTTAGCCGGGGGCGGTCCTTGCTTCCAGCTTTGTCGCCTTGGCTGAAAAACACCGGGGGCACGATCATGGTGAGCCAGAAGCAATCTAGCAGTGGCCGCATCATCGCCTATATTGATTCTATAAAAAAAGGTGATAGCCCGATTGCAAAAGGCCAAATGGTGACAGTGCACCTGCAGTGGCGCGATATGCGTGTCAGCAGCAGGTCGAAGCCATGCAGGCGGCAAAGTTTGGCCAAGCGTTTTTCGCTCGGTCTGCTGATAATGAGATTTTGACAGCGGAGTGCTGCTATGAAAATTAGCTTCGGCCTAGCATTCGCCTTAATGCTGTTTGCTCCGGTTCATGTTTCGGCTGATGACCTTTATAATGGATCTGACTTTTCTTCCTTGTCTGCCGATCAAAGGGCGGGGCAAGTTGGTGATATTATAACGGTCATCGTATCGGAAAATAACACCGCTTCGAACCGTGTTGGATCGGGCAGTCGGAAGCGTCAATCGCTCAGCGGTCAAATCAGTGCGGGGGATAGTTTGGATGAAGGCGCTAGCCTGTCGTTTGGGGGTGATTATAGCGGCGAAGGGAGCAATAGCCGGAATGACCGTATGGTGGCGCGCTTAAGCGTTGTGGTAATGGGTGTGCACCCCAATGGTGATTTGCAGATTGCAGGGACACAGCGGCTGAACATTAATGGGGAAACGACCAACATTAATGTTAGCGGGCGGATCCGTCGGGCTGATATTGACGGGCAAAATGCGGTCCTGTCCTCGCGTATTGCTGATGCCGTGATCGAATATGATGGCAAGGGATTTGCAACGCGCGGTGCGCGGCCAGGGTTGATAACCCGGATTTTAAGCTGGCTTGGTCTGTCATGATAGGGCGGTGTATTCATATATTGGCCATAATAATATTGGCTTCAATATGTGCGCCTGCCGCAATAGCCAATTCGGTTCGCCTAAAAGATATGGGCCGTTTTGACGGGTGGCGTGACAATCCGGTGGTTGGTTATGGTATTGTCACAGGGCTTTCCAGTTCAGGAGATTCGCCGCGCAATCAAGTGACTAAGATGGCATTGAAAAATGCCTTGGCTAGGCTAGGCTTGGAAATTGATCCGTCGCAAATCCAAAGCCGTAATGTGGCAGTTGTTATGGTCACAGCAACCTTGCCGCCGTCAGCCAATATTGGCGACCGTCTGGACGTTACCGTGAATTCCATCGGAGATGCCCGTAGCCTTGCCGGCGGCACATTATTGATGACGCCGTTAAAGGGACCAGATGGTCAGGTTTATGCGCTTGCGCAAGGGGCGCTCGTGATCGGTGCGTATAATTTTCAGGCTGATCAGAATGTCAGCCAGAAAAATTATCCTGCCGCAGGGGCTTTGCCCAATGGGGCGACAGTGGAGCGCTCAGTTACGGCACAGCTTGAAACAGTGCCGGGCAGTATCCGCTATGTCCTGCGCGACCCTGATTTTTCTACGGCTGAAGCTGTAGCGCGGTCGATAAACCTTGAATTTTCTGCCCCCATTGCATCCGTGATTTCTGCCGACATGATCAATATTTCCACAGAAAAATGGAATGCGGCGATGAACTCTATGCTCGCCAGAATAGAAAATGTCCGCATTACGCCGGATTCGGTGTCGCGCATTGTGATCAATGAAAAAACCGGCACCGTGGTGGCAGGCGGTAATGTTCGTATCTCCGATGTAGTGATCGCGCAGGGTGACATCAAGGTAACGGTCGAGGTAGATAATAGTGCATCACAGCCCAATATTTTCGGCGGCTTTGTTCGCGACAGCGGCGGTTTCATTGTCACCAATACCAAATTGTCGGTTTCAGAAGAAAAGGACATTGTCTACCGCGCGCCCGGCACATCGGTCGCTGATTTGGTGCAGGGTCTGTCAAAAGCAAAAGTGCCGACGCGGACCATGATTGCAATTTTACAGGCCATGAAAGCGGCGGGCGCGGTTCACGCCGATATTGTTGTGCAATGATTAGAATAAGGATGCTTTGATTGTGGATTCCATATCATCAATTGTCATTTTGAAGGCGATGGACGGCCTATCCATGCGGGCGCAGGCAACGGCGCAGAATATAGCCAATGCCAATTCTCCTGGGTATCGCCCTATAAGGGTTAGCTTCGAAGAAACGCTTAAAGCTGCAGCAGGTCGTTCCGCTGAGGATGTTCGCGCGGTTCAGCCTGCGCTTGTTATGGCAGAGACCATTGATGGCTCACACGATTTACGGATTGACTTGGAGCTTGCCACGGCAACGCGAACTGCGGGCCGATATGGCACATTGGCCGAGCTTTTGAACCGGCGGTTGCAACTCGAGGCCTTATCTGTGGCAGGGAGCCGTTAAATGAATGCTATGGAAATCAGTCTGACTGGTTTGGATGTCGAATGGCGGCGATTGGAAATCATTGCTCAGAATATTGCCAATGCCAATACGGTAGTTGATAGCCTAGGAGAGGCCTACAAACCGCTCAGACTGCTTTCAGGGCCAGCAGGGGCAGGTTTTTCTGCATCGCTCGATAATGCCAGGAACGGCGATCTGCGTGGCGTATCGGTTTATTCTGTCGAACCGCAAAATCTTCCGCCTCGCCGCGTCTATGAACCCGAACATCCGCAGGCTGATGCAGAAGGCTATATCAATTATCCCGGAATGAGTCATTCGGCCGAAATGACCTTAATGGTCAAAACCGCACGCAGCTATGAGGCGAATATTGTGGCATTTAACACCGCACGGCAAATGTATTCAAAGGCGCTTGATATCGGAAGGCGATCAGCATGATTTATGGAATAGACCCACTTGCAGCGGCGCAGGCAAGCCCGCAATTACAGCCATTGGCTCAGCAGGCAGCGGTTAAGCCGAATATGGCATTTTCCGATATGCTGATATCCGGCGTGGAACAAACAGGCGAAAAGTTGGCCGCAGCAGATAAGATACTTTTGCAATTTGCGGCAGGCGAAGAAATACCGATTCATCAAGTGACATTCGCGTTGGAACAGGCCCGATTGTCCTTTGAATTGATGATACAGCTCCGCAACAAATTAGTCGAAGCGTCGCAGCAATTGATCAATATGCAAGTCTGATTTTGTGATGGTAGAGAAAAACAGCTCCCCTGCCACCCGGCAGATCATATTGGCTGCGGCTGGGGCGTTCAGCATGGCTGTTATCCTGTTTCTGATTTGGTATTTCGCAATCCGTACACCTTATGTTGAAGCGTTCACCAGTCTAAAATCCGAAGATGCAGCGATCATTGTTAAAGAGCTAGATAAAAATAAAGTTCCCTATAAGCTCGCAGACGGTGGACAAAGCATCCTTGTCCCCCAGGATCAGGTCGATGCGACAAGGGTGAATATACTCGGCGGGGATTTACCGCTTAAAGGCATTGTTGGATTTGAGCTTTTTAACGAAAGTGATATGGGCCTGACCGAATTTGCGCAGCGCATAAATTATCAACGCGCCTTGCAGGGCGAACTAGCCAGAACATTGATGTCGTTCCGTAATATTGAAACGGCAAGGGTCCATTTGTCCTTGCCCGAAAGTGGGATTTTTGAAAAACAGCAGCGCCCAGCCAAGGCTTCGGCCACGCTTCAGGCGAAGGCCGGAATGTCTATTGATGCCAATACAGTGACGGCGGCGCAGCGATTAATTGTGTCTGCTGTTCCGGATTTAGAGACTTCCAATGTGTCCGTGCTTGATGCCAATGGACAATTATTGACCTCTTCGGCAAGTATGGAAGACAAGGGATGGGGAGAGGATTACCTTCCCAGCCCTGAGGAGCAGGATTTGATTGCAAAAGTGACCGCAATCGCCGCGCCGCTGTTCAATGATGATCAATTGCGCGTTACAGTAAGAGTGATTGATCAGAGTAATGCTCTCTCCGAGAGTCGCACATTTAAACCTGTCAGCCAAACAGAAAATCTACCATATGACCAGAGTCAGAAGGGTGCTTCTGAGAACACAGAAAGAAGCAGCGCACGTAATTACCGGATGGAGATCAGGATTAGCACCAATGACAGCATAAGTGATGATGTGCGCAGCCAGCTCCTCTATGAATTGGGGCAAGTGATTGAATATAATCCCGCCAATGGTGACAGGTTGATGATCCAGCCCAGCCTACAGGCCATTGCGCCCGCGGCACCAGTTGCCTCGCAGCCGAAAACAGAGGCTATTGCTGAGCCGAAGGATGATAATCAATTGCTTTGGCAACTTCCCGCTATTGTATTGGGGGTGATTATTTCACTTTTTCTTCTATTTTTGTTGCTATTTCTGGTTCGCAAGTCGCGCCATACTGATGTATTTGATACTGAAAAAAGGATGCGTTTTTCGAGCAAGCTTCAACAGTTATTAACCGAACGGCAGCAGGAAAAAGATGGCATCGCGCGATAAACAATTACTTCGCATGGTACGGCAGTTACAAAGGTTTACTGCTGAGGATCAAAGCTTGATATTGAACGATCTTAGCGAACTGCAGCAAGACGAATTACAGCAGATTATGCACTTTGGAATAGGTAAAAGCGTTGACGAGCTAGACAAGCCTAGTTCAGGACAAAATACGCTGTGTGAAACGGGGAATTTATCCTTTTGGATTGTAGATCGAATGAAAGGGGAGGTCTCTGAACCTGAACAGGAAAATCCGGCTTTCAAGGTAACAGACTTTGTGAGGTGTGAATTGGGTAGATTGGCAGAGAATCTTATCCCTCAACCATTGCCGGAACAACCGTCGCTGACCACTCGCCTGTTCGGTTGGATAAGGGGGGCAAGATAACTTCATGGTCTACGTTATTAAATCCGGCGACATCCGTTCACAAAACGCTGCTCCGACACTAACCCGTAAGCATGGTGACTTAGAAGATGCGATAGGAGAACAGACAGCAAAAAAACCTTCGCCCGAAGAATTATACATAAAAGCCTTGGAACAACGTCTAACCGAATTGGAAGAGGAAATCACCACCAAAACCAAAGCTATAGAGGAAAGCTATGAGCGCGGATTCGAAGAAGGCAAGGCAGAACAGGAGGAGGCGTTTAACGAAGATCGTAGCGAAGCGCTGGCAACCTTAAAATTGTCGCTTGGCAAAATATTGGAAAGCCTTGACGTCCATATGTCGGAGCTGAATGATGTAGCGTTGAAGATTTCCTCGGTTGCTCTTGGGAAGATAATTGGCGATGATAACGCCCGTCAAGAGATATTGGCCGCCGCGATCCGCCAGCAATTTCAGACAATAGGGAAAGACAATATTGTCGCCATCAAACTGTCTAAATTAGATTTTCCCAATAGCGCAGAGCTCGACGTTTTGGCTGAGCAATTGCATATTTCCCCAGCGATCATCCAGACATTGGTTGAACTTGATTCCGGCGGCTGCCTGATTAACTTGAACCTTGGCACTGTTGATGCCGGGTTGCAGACCCAATTAGAAAATCTCTTTGCCATTTTCGAACAAAACAAACCAATTTCTCCAGATGCCTAAAAATATGCTACACCTACCCATCATCAACAAAATACATAAAAGCGGGCTTGTTGATCATTATGGCACATTACAGAAAATCCAATCCGGATGGGTGGAGGCGAGCGGCCCGAATGTCCCCATTGGCACAATATGCCATATTCTATCTGACAATGGTCATGAAGCCGATTTTGTCACGGCAGAAGTTGTAAAGGTTGAGAAAAACCGCGTTGCACTTGTTCCCTTTGACGACAATAACCAATTAACAATTGGTGCCCGCGTCTATGCTGCGGCGCTCGATGCCGTTGTACCTGTTGGCGATGACTTTACCGGTAAGGCGGTTGATGCACTAGCCAATTCTTTGAATGATAATCCGCTCAGACCGGGCGAGTATTTGCCGTTACATCCTGCATTACCGTCGCCCATGGAGCGCTGCTCACCAAAGGAGGTTTTTGCAACTGGTGTCCGTTCCATTGATGGACTGCTAACTTTGGGTGTGGGGCAGCGTATTGGTATCTTTGCCGCCAGCGGTGTCGGCAAAACCAGCCTGATTGCGCAGATATCCAAACAGGTTGAATGCGACCATGTCATTTATTGCCTGATCGGTGAGCGAGGACGCGAGGTTGAACATCTTTGGCAGAGCGAATTGGATGAAGAGCTAAGACGCAAAGCAACCTTGGTTGCGGCGACATCGGACAAAAGTGCCGCCTTGCGCGTGAGGTCTGTATATCAATCATTGGCACTAGCCAATTATTGGCGTTCTTTGGGCCGTCATGTTGTCTTGATTATCGATTCTGTCACCCGTCTAGCTATGGCAATGCGTGAGACGGGGCTGGCTGCTGGCGAGCCGCCAACGGTGCGAGCCTATACGCCAAGTGTCTTTACCGCCATCCCGAAAATAGTTGAAAGCTGTGGTGCGGTCAAATCAGGCGGCGCGATTACAGCGATCATGACCATATTGAGTGAAACAGATGACACCGAGGATCCGGTTTCGGAAATGATGAAGTCTTTGCTCGACGGCCATATTATTTTGTCGCGTAAATATAGTGAAAAGGGTCATTTCCCAGCTATTGATATTTGTCGAAGCATAAGCCGGAATATGGCCAACATTGCGGATCAAGCGCATATGCAAAATGCACGCAAATTTGTTTCGCATTATGCATTATACGAAACGTCAAGGACAATGATTGATGCCGGTCTTTATATCGCTGGCAATAATGCGGATCTCGATAATGCCATCAGAATGCGTCCAGATATGGTGGCTTTTCTGCAGCAAAGCCAATTAGATAAGTTGAATATGGAAGATAGTCTTCGCCTATTGGCCGCAGTAACTAGTAGGTAGATGACAAATGGACGAGCGCAGAGGGCATCATGAATTGTTAAAACAAATCTGCAACATCAGGCAGTTGCAGCAAGGCCGGGATGAACGCGAAGCTGTGCAGAAGAGACAGGCTGTAATCTGCGCTGACGATATAGTCCGGACAAAAGAACAAATTGTTGATCAAGGAATCGACCAACGTGAACGTCAGCTAGAGCGAGGCCCCTTTCAATCCCATTCTTTGCTGCAATGGCAATTTTGGCTCTCCCATTCGTTGGATGAAGTACGCGACGCCCAAGATGCACTAAAAGAAGCTGAGGATGAAGAGGCCGATGCCAATAACCAGCTTGCCAAATCCATTGGATATCATAAATCGATATCGGAACTGATCATCCAATCGCACAGGAATATCAATAAATTGCAAGACCGTTATGCAGAGAGAAAATATGAGGATTTAACAAGTTATAGGCATTGGCAAAATGAAGATAACGCGTAATCCCGCAGAAATTCTCGGCAGTCATGCGCCATTTGCAGGTGGCGATCCTTTGCTATCATTTGCAGCTTTGTTGGAAAGTGGTTTATCAGCCAAAGATGTTGAGAAGGTGCGTGCCCGCAGCTTTGCCGAAAGCGGTATGTTGGGAAATTATTATGCCCATATGTTGGGAGAGGGCGAACCGGTTAATCTGCCGACAAAGGCACCTCCACTGTCATGGTTCAAGCTTAAATTGGCTGGCGAAGAAGATGGCGGCCAGTCTTTTGCAAAAAAAGCGTTTTTTAACGAAGTACAGTTACTATTAGATATCGGCCATTTGCCCGATCAACACATCCAAAAAGCAGGCGAGAGTCAGCAGCAATCCGTTAAGGCAACGCAATTAGGACGGCCTACAGAAGAGAATCGGTTCATATTATCTGACGTTAAAGGCGTGATGCGACCATTGAATATGCAAATTTCAGCACTGACCGGGGTCCATAATTCTAGGATACCCCATATTTTTACATCATTTTACCAAGGTCAATCATTATCACCTAAGATCAGCCTATGGGGCAAAAATGAAGATTTAACGGTGCTATTCGAAGAAAATTTTGATAATCCAAATAGCGACAGTAAAATTGGTCTTTTAGCAAAACGAATTTTACTCGAATTTGGAGTGACAAATTACAGATTGCTTGATAGCAATCGTTCTGTGATCAAATAAGGATAAGAAAAATGCAGGTTGGTGCAGTCAGTCCAAGTGTCCAAGGAACAAATGTGTCGCAAACGGCCCAAAATGCCTTTGGTTTGGAATTTCAATCGCTGCTCAGAATTATTTTGACACAGCTTACCTATCAAGACCCTCTAAAACCGCTCGACAATTCTGAGTTTGTTTCCCAATTGGCACAATTTTCTCAGTTGCAACAATCGCAAAATCTCAATGACCAAATAACAAGCTTGCTCAATGCCCAATCTGCAACACAGGCGACATCTTTGCTGGGTCGGACTATCGATGTGAATTTGGGAGGAAATTTGATTTCTGGCGAGGTTAAGTCTGTATCTTTTACGACTGGTAGTCCTACAATTACTTTGGAAACATCTACAGGTCAGACCATTTCAAGTATTTCTATAGCCAATGTGGCACAAATTCGGGAGTAAATGATGTTAGGTGCTATTTATACCGGCCTGAGCGGCCTAAATGCATTTAGTCGCGGATTGCAGACGATCAGTAACAATGTCGCCAACCTAAACTCGCCCGGATTTAAGGCGACCTCAACCCGTTTCGGCGATGTGTCCAACTTTGGTGGTGGTGGCCTGACCTTCTTTCGAGGTGTTGACGAAGCGCAAGTGGGCAATGGCGTAAGATTGGCCCTGCCCGCACGGATTTCTCGCAAGGCGATTTGCGCCAATCTGAGGGTGATTTGGACCTTGCCGTTCAAGGTAGCGGTTTTTTGGTGCTATTAAACGGTGACAAAGTGTTGTATGCACGAACTGGGCAATTTGTCGTCGATTCAGAGGGCTATATCTCGCTGCAAGGCAATAGCGACTACCGCCTTGGTGTCTTGGATGAATCGGGCCGCGCCGTTGCTCTTAATGTGGATGCCCGCAGAACCAGTGCGCCTGTTGCAACCACTAAGGTGGTTTTTGCCGATAATCTGTCATCAACCGCTACAACCGCTACTGTATCTGATGTCAAAGTGTATGACTCGCTTGGCGGTGAACAAACTTGGCAAGTGACCTTCACGAAAGACACCGCCAATCCGAATAATTGGAATGTTAGAGTTACCAACCAAGCGGGCGCCGAAATTGGGACTTCGGTTTTAAAATTCATCAACGGCCAAGTTGATCCTGCGACACAAAAAATGACCTTCACCAATTCACCAACAGGGGCAGAACCACTGTCTGTGGAATTTGATTTTTCATCCGGAGTAACCTCTTTCTCATCCGGCACCGTATCAACGCTTCGTGCATCATCGGTTGATGGCAATGGTGTAGGAGCTCTAACAGGCGTAACCCTTAATGATCAGGGTCGGATTTCGCTGGCCTATAGCAATAGTGAAAATACGGAATTGGGTTCGGTCGCGCTTGCTGATTTTCGTGATCCCCAACAATTGAATCGCATTGGCGATGGTATTTTCGAAAATACCGGTCGCAATCCTACCCGTTTATTAGCCAGCAATTCCGACGGCATTGGCCGCCTTGTTTCGCGCCAGCTTGAAGCATCCAATGTTGACCTATCTCAGCAATTTGGTGACCTGATCCTTATTCAACGCGGTTTCCAAGCGTCTTCTCAAGTTATCAGTGCGTCTAATGACATGATACAGCAGTTATTCGGTATCCGAGGACAAGGTTGACGCATCATTATCAGCGCTGGCTGCCCCGATCGGCATTACAGTCACCTAAATTAAAAGATATATTGGCGGCCAGTATAGACGATTGGGCGAGCAAATGGTTTGCGTGCAATAACCCACCCAGCCTATTGTCGATCGATACAGGCAAAAAAGCCGCAATAGGAAGTCATACAGCAATTAAATTTCGTGAAATAGCGGACGGCATATGGCTCGAATGCGACGATTCTGCGACCGACCAACTCATTTCTGCCAGTCTAGATTATACAGTCACCCTATCCAAGACCACTGCGGATGATCGGCAGCTGCTTGAACAATTTGCGAATAACTTGGTGCAGGACTTGGGCGAGCATATAGCAGGGCTCGTAAAACTTAACGCCTCAGACATTCAGGCGATGACTATGCACAATATCGCTGATGGCTATTGTGCGCGTATTGAGCTGGGGAAAAGTGGTCAAACGCTTAAGCTTGTTTTATCGGCCCCTATATTAACAGCCATTCGTAGATGCCAATGCCCCGTTTTTGAACGCAGCGAACAGCCCGATAGGCTTCGCATTGCCGATGTGGTTGCCAATGTTAAAATTGATTTTGACGCTTTATTGGGTACCGCGCATTTGTCAGCAGCCGATGTCAGAATTATTGAAAAAGGCGACATCATTGTTCTTGACAGAAAATCAAATGCTCCGGTTCAACTAGCCGATAGACGGGGACAAATAATAGGCTATGCAAAATTGCAGCAGGAGGGTGAATCTCTTGTCTTATCTGCATTAATTTCTGGAGGCTAACAGATGAGTGACAGTGATTTGACCGCTGAAGTGGAAGAAAGTGAACGAAGCGAGAGAACGTCTCATAAAATCAAGAAAAAACTGCTGGGCGAAATAGACCCAAATTTATTTGCCGAAGTGCCCGTTCAGATCAATGCGATTCTGGGCCGCGGAAAAATGGACTTTAAAAAATTATCTTCACTATCGGAAGATGATGTCATTGATTTGGACACTGCCCTCAACGGAGAAGTCGATCTCATGCTCGGAGACAAGGTGATTGCGAACGGTGAGATTGTGTCGATTGATGATCATTTCGCAGTGCGCATAACCAATAGCTTCATTCACAAATGATTCCAACAATGAGCCGGTTTCAGAAACTAACGCTATTTATTATGGCATTGGGGTGCTGGCCGGTCGCAGCCATGGCGCAACAATTGGGCCAAGGTCAGGATGTCGGCATTTCCATATGGCGGGTTCTGGGCTCCCTGTTTTTTTGTCTGCTGCTTTCTGCCGCTGCCATTTTCCTTATCAAAAGAAAATATCCGTCATTAAATTTTGGTGCCTTACAGGGGAAAAATACACAAAGCCGTATCCATTTGATCGATCAGCTTTCGCTGTCCCCACAGCGTGCAATTTATCTTGTCGAAATTGACGGTCGAAATTATGCGGTCGCTTTTTCGGCATCGTCGGCACATATTTTACCTGTGGAAGCGAAGCCGGAACCGGCAATGAGCGAAGATGATGCGGTCTAGATTTTTTCTGTTTACCAGCATTCTGTTTCTAACTAGTTTTTGGGTCTTATCTGTCCCCGCATTCGCGGCAGCGAGTGCGGGCGAAATCAGATTGCCGCAGGAATCGGAATCGTTGGTTCGCACTGCGCTGTTATTGGGTTTGATGGCTTTTTTGCCAGCTCTTGTTATCTCCATGACGTCTTTTGTTCGTATCGTCATTGTGCTGTCAATGATCCGGCACGCGCTCGGAATGCCGGAAACTCCTCCCAATACTGTATTGGTTAGCCTTGCCTTATTCATGACAGCCCTCTCGATGGGGCCAACTTTGCAACAATCGGCAAGCACCGGTCTGCAGCCCTTTTTAGATGGCAGTAAATCCATAGCTGCTGCCATGGAAGATGGCGGGGCTCCGCTTAAGCAGTTTATGCTCAAGCAGGTGCGCGATACCGATCTTAAAACCATTTATGAAATTGCAAAAAAGCCGCTGCCAAAAACAGAAGCAGATGTTGAATTGATGCAGCTTGTGCCTGCCTTCATGCTTAATGAACTTCGGACTGCATTCACCATCGGTTTTGTTATCTTGCTGCCCTTTTTGCTGATCGATTTGGTAGTGTCGGCCATTTTATTGTCGCTAGGTATGTTGATGGTCCCGCCAGCCACCATATCATTGCCCCTAAAGATATTGATGTTCGTGTTGATTGATGGCTGGGGTTTGATATTAGAAGGTGTCATGGGCAGTTTCCGGTGACAGCACGGGAGCAAGCATATCTGGCTGCTCAAATTGCCGATCACAGCGACCCTGAGCGCCAGTTATGGATCGAGTATAAGGATGCAGGGTCTGTAGATGCCTTTCATTATCTATTCCGTCTCTACCACCCATTGGCGCTCAAGATTGCAAGGCGATTCCAGAAAAATCATCCAAATTATTCCGTTGAATTCGCAGAAATTTTGCAAATGGCCAATGAAGGCCTTTTGGGATGTATCGCCCGTTACCAGCCAGAGACAGGCGTGCCATTCCGCTTTTTTAGCAACCGCCGTATCTATGGCGCGATCTTAAATGGTGTCGAAAAGCATAGTGAGCTGCACGAATATCTGGGATACCGGGCCAGAGTAAAACGGGACCGGCTTCACTCGCTCAAGCAAAAACAAGCAGAAGCAACAACGTTGGAGGAGCAGCTTCAAATATTGGCAGACATTGCCAGCGGTTTGGCATTGGGCTTCATGCTCGAACAATTTTCACCAGACAAGCATGACCGGCCCGATAATAGCCCCAGCGCCTATCATAGCCTGGCATGGAAACAAGCTTTGAACGCTGTTTATACCGAGATCGCCGGGCTTCCCGAAAAAGAGCAAAGGATATTGCACCTCCATTATGTAGATGAACTCACCTTTCGCCAAATCGCAACCGTGTTCGGAGTCAGCGTCGGGCGTATTTCGCAATTGCACAAATCATCACTTTCCTTGCTGCGCAAAAGATTACAACGTAAGGGACAATTCAGGCTAGAAGGATAATATATGAGCGACAATGGTAATCCGCTTTTATGCCCGGATGACGAGCTTTCGAAAATTTTGGAGCTTGTAGGGCATGATGATGATGGTGGTTTGAAAAGTATCGATGACAGCTTGCGCCGCTTCGCACTTGATCCGCGCCTGCATTTCCTTCGCGGCTCTCTGCTTGCTGGCCTGCAACGCTATGATGAGGGACGCACAGCCATGGCCCGTGCCATTGAAATCCATCCTGATTACGCATTGGCTCGATTCCAACTTGGATTTCTGGACTTCACTTCTGGCCGCTTAGTTGAGGCAATTGGCGTGTGGACGTTGCTCTTTGATCTTCCTGATGACGAGCCGTTAAAGCTATTTGCACAAGGCTTAATCAACCTGTCGCAAGATAAGTTTGGGGAGTGCAAAAAGTTATTAGAAAAAGGTATTTCTTTGAACATTGCTAACCCCGTTATGAATAATGATATGCAACTGATCCTTGATGAAATCGTTGATTTGAAAGACGTGCAGTCGGAAATCGAGGAACAAGGGGCTAGGACAGAATCGCGAACCGTTGTTGAAGAAGATCAAGCAGTATCGGCAACATCCTTGCTGCTTAAACAATTTGCGGTTAAACGCGGTGATGGTGAGACACGGCATTAATCATGAACCCGGTTTCCCAAGCCGATCATTTTGTTATTCTGTTAAGGCAGCAGCTTGCCGAGCGGTTGCGAAAGCAGAAGACGGATTCTATCCAAAAAGCGGAAAGCCGTGCAGGTCAAGAACGCAAAGTTACCCCTGTATCATCCGCCGTAGTGCGATCCGGCGGCGATGACCGTCAACTGCGGCGGATTATCGTTGAACAGCTTCTAACCGACCGCTTTGGCCGCAACCTAGTGAATGAGGCCGGTTTCCAAGCGGTTTTGGATCAAGTGGTTGAGCAGATGGAAAACGACCCCGCTATGCTACAGATGTTCAGCAATGTCATAGGGGAGGTACGGCGCGAAGCGAGGTAGAGGTAGATAGGCTGGCTTTGTCATGGCGAATGGCAAGCAATATGCCACCCGAAAATTCGCCAAGATTTGGTGAAGTCCGACGATCAAAAAGTCAGACAAGATGAAGCGATACGGATTAACAAAAGAGCGAATTATCATTCCAGTTCTGCTTGCTGGGCTGCCCGACTTTACCAATTGCTAGGCACCGCTCGGCAAGTGCTGTCAGCAAATTGCATACGCAATTTCTTTGAGGTCGCGGCCATGTCAAACCTTTCCAATCTGCCGAGCGCAAGGGGCATGGATGAATAGCCGATGGTTTCGTCGGTCCCGGCATCGATAAAGGTGGCCGTTATTTTCTTAGCCAGGACAGAATTGGCCTCAGTGCATTATTGGGACACAGATATACGGTAGGCGTTGAAGGATCGCCACAACGCTGTCACTTTCTGAACTTTTCGATGCCGAGATCGGCCCAAATCCATGAAAAATCATAGGTTGCCATCGGATCATCGTCATTTGGGGCGTGACCGGAACGGTTTTCGATGAGCTTGAGCCATTCGACGAGCTTCTTTCGGCCCTGTGCGCTCGCTGCAGCTTCTCGCGGTGTCAGATTGTCGAGCATCCCGACGGGTTGATTCAGCGTTTCAAGGTAATGCTGGTCCATCATGCCGTGGATCAGCTCGGTGGATATTTCGGGCGGAATGCCAGTGTCAGGTGGTGGCCCTGGATGATTGCGCATGGCCTGTTCGATGGTTTCGATTTCCGTAAGCGGTTTGCCAACCGCCGCGCCCAGCAATTTGGTCAGCGCCGCTGTGCCGGTCTTCGCACGCTTGGCGGAATTAACCGACAGGACAAGCGCGTTGCCCTTGATTTCGATATTGCCAAAAACGGTGCGGCCATCATCGCTACTTGTCCCGAATGCCAGCTTACCGGGGCCACCGGCCAGTGGAATTGTTTTGCTGAAAGGTTTCAGCCAGTTCCAGAAATGCTCATTTTCGCGTGACATTTCGGGTTCACCATCGAGCAGGGCAGCAATGTCATTGGCCGATGTGCCTCGCTTGAGCGGGAACCGGATATTGTGGAACATCAGCTCATCGCCATCGGTGTTCTCGATCACCGGCTTTTGCAGCCCAAGCGCCTTGGGGAGAACATCGAGCAGCCAGGCCGTTGTGAACAGATGGGCGATACTCGCCAAGGTTTCGTCGTCGATCTCGATTTTAGCCTTGGATCGTCGTTTCCCTTGAACTGACCGTAGTCCGGCAAGCAATGTATCAGCCCCTTCAGCTGAGAACGGCAGTATGGCGCCGGACAGGATATGGCCTTTGCGCTCGGGAACGATTCTTGCAGAAATCTTGTCCCATTGCTGAAGTGTGCGGCTTGCAGACCGTTCCGTAACTTTGACGGGCTCCCCGCCTCGAACCAGATCGCGCGCGAGGAAGGATTCTCCCCGCACGACGTCACTGACCTCATACAGGCTGCACACTGAATCCCTCAGCGACCGCAGATAGGCTTTTACCGGAACGCTTTCATTCCATCCCCGGCGTTTGAGATAGTCGTCGACCAGATTGTCATCATCAGGCTCAAACCGCCGGGTCAGCAAATCTTCGAAAGCGCAGCCGAACAAAACCCCGGAATAGTGGTCGCTAAGGGCATCCCCGATTTCTTCGAATTCCAGGTCAAACTCTTCCATGGCCTCGCCGCAATGATCGCCAAGGGCCTCCTGCAGCGCGTCCGCCCAATCGTCGCGGGTGGCAAATTTGATGATGCGCGAGAGATCATAGCCTGCTTTCATACCGATCCTCCTGACATGGCCCGGCCTTCAGCCACAATTCGCGATACGGTGGGTTGGCTGACGCCGAAGATGCGCGCCATCTCGGCGGCAGATTTACGCCCTGAAATCACGCTCTCGGCAATTTCAGCACGCTGCTTGGCATTGAGCTTGGGGCGGCGTCCACCGACGCGGCCTTCGGCGCGGGCCTGGTCGAGACCTGCTTTGGTCCGCTCGCGGATCATGGCGCGTTCGAATTCGGCAAAGCTGCCGACCATCTGCATCATCATGCGGCCTGCCGGTGTGGTGGTATCGATACTCTCGGTCAGCGACCGGAACCCGGCGCTGGTTGCTTCGATCCGATCAAGGAGATGCAGCAAATCTTTGAGTGATCGCGAGACGCGGTCCAGTTTCCAGACAGTAACGACATCGCCTTCGCGGATCTGATCGAGCATTCGGTGGAGTTCGGGCCGGTCCCAGCGCCCCCCGCTGGCGGCCTCCTCGAAGATCCGCTTGCACCCAGCGTCCTTGAGCGAGCGCAGCTGAAGCGCGGTGCTCTGGTCGTCGCCTTTGGAGACACGGGCATAGCCGATCAGCATATTGGCCTCATTCGCAAACGGTCGTTTCTGAAAGCATGTTTGTGAGTACCGGTCAAAGCGTGATTGCGTCTTTCATATTCCTCTTTCAAAACGATAGCCAATAGAAAGACGTTTGTGAAGGGATTCGGGACATGCCGGCACGCATTCCAATGACAGAAAGGCAACGCGGCGAACTTTTGTCGCTGCCCACGACCGAGGAAGCGCTCGTTGCGCATTACAGCCTGACAGATTCCGAATTGAAGGCGATTGCCCGGTTGCGCTCGCCAGCCAATCGGCTTGGTTATACGCTCCAGCTTTGCTGCCTGCGCTATCCGGGTCGATATCTGCGCCGCGGCGAACTGCTGCCCGCTGTCATGCTCGACTATATCGCCGAACAAGTCGGTGTCGATGCAGACGTGATCGCTGCGTTCGCTCGCCGTGGGCCGACACGCTACGAGCAGCTGGCGTTGATCAAACGTAATCACGGCTTTCATGTTCTGACCCAGCCAATGCGCGCGAAGCTTGCCGAATGGCTGGAAGTTGAAGTGGACTTGTAACGGTTTTGTGCCGGTCGAATGAGCGATAGAAGCTCATAGAATGGAGACCGGTAAAATGATTAAACATAGTGAAGAGTTCAAGCAGGAAGCGGTGCGGATTGCGCTGAGCAGCGGGT